>DATJLK010000042.1:0-41529 GCA_035509615.1 Allostellaceae bacterium
GAAGTTCGCGGAGGCTGAACGGTTTGGTGACATAGTCATCGGCCCCGAGTTCAAGCCCGACCACCCGGTCGATCTCGTCGCGCCGATCGCCGGTGGTGATGATGACCGGAACCTCTGAGCGCGTCCTGATTTCGCGCAGCAGGTCGAGCCCGTCTTCCTGGTCAAGCCGCAGGTCGAGAACGACCAAATCCGGCTCACCTTCAGCAAAACTGCGCGCTAACTCCAGGCGTCCGGACGCGGTCACGCCCCGCATGTTGTGGTCTTCGAGATAATCGACGACCATACGTCGCATCGCGCGGTCATCTTCAACGACCAAGATGCGCGCCGTCCGGGTGCTAACGTCATTCATGCGATTACCATCTCGATACGCCAGTCAGTTGCGTCGCGTTCGCCTCGCTACGAGCATCGGCGGCAAATGGGGAGCATTGGCTCAGACTGAAACTGCCTCGCTTTTATTTGGGGGGCGACGGGGAAGCTGTCTGCGGCTACGATCAGACAGCAACCCGGCCAGAGGGAACCGGCCAGAGGGAACCGGCCAGAGGGCAAACCAGAGCGGCGGGCGATTGCAGCGCGCCGGTCATCGTCACAGGTCCGGCTTGAATCTCGATCGGATGGTGGCGCCGCACAGCTTCGTGTGCGGTCGCGGCGGGAAGTGCTTAAGGATGCTCCGATCACAGGCTGACCGCCAAACGACCGGGAGTTCGGCAACAAGATAGCGATAAATGTCATGCGGAGGCCGGCAATCGACACGCGAACCGGCAGCGGCAGGAGCGGGACCCATCGAAATCTCCGAAGGCCGATAGAGGCGATTTAGGTCAGGAATTGCCATTTGAAAATTAAATGTTAGAATGATTATCATTTGAAATGTTTATGGGCATTGAATGCTCGACCTTGATCTGCTGCGCAGCTTTGTGTCCGTCGTCGAGGCCGGTGGTTTCACCCGCGCCGGCGAACGCGTTCACCGCACCCAATCGACCGTGAGTCAGCAAATCCGCCGCCTTGAGGATAATTTTGGCCGTGCGTTGCTACACCGGGATGGCAAGCGCGTGCGAATGACCGAAGAGGGTGAGCGGCTGCTTTCTTATGCGCGGCGGATTCTTGCGCTGGCCGAGGAGGCACGCGACGTGGTGTCACGCCCGGCCGGTGACGGCGTGATCCGCGTCGGCCTGCCGGAGGATTTTGCCACCTGCTCCCTGACCGAGATGCTGTCGGAGTTCGCCCGCTCGCATGTCAACCTACGTCTGTCGGTGCGCTGTGCGAAGAGCCATCGGATGCGGCGCGCGCTCGAACGCGGTGAGATCGATCTGGCGCTGTTGAAGCGTGATGCAGCAGAGACGGGTGGCGTAGCGGCTTGGCGCGAGCGGTTGCGCTGGGTTAGCAGTCGGCGGCGGCCGGTTGATCTCCGTCGCGATCCATTACCGCTCGCGGTGTTCGAGCAAGGATGTCTTTATCGCGATCGTGCGATCCATACACTTGAAATGGCGGGCCGGGCCTGGCACGTCGCCTATACAAGCCCCAGCCTTGCTGGCATCCAGGCCGCTGTCGCCGCCGGGCTTGGCGTCGGCATCCTGCCCGAGATGGCCATTCTTCCCGAACATGCGGTGCTGGAAATAGCAGATGGCTTTTTGCCGATCACCGATACCGCGGTGGCGCTCGTCGCAGCGCCGGAGGCGAACGCAGCCAGTCGCCGGCTCGCGTCGGCCCTTGCCGAGTTCTGCGACACGCTTGAACCGCGGAGGGCCGCCTGACACGCGACGGCCTCAATCGGTCGGTCGATGCCGAGGTCTCTCCGCTCAATTCACGGCGCAGGTAATCAATCGAACCGGCGATCTGCTGCATCTGGAGAAAGCCGGCAAGGTCGGCCGCCTGCCTTGTCAATTTATCGAAGCTTGAGGGCGATCGCGGTCTCCCCATTTCGATCGCGAACAAGTAGAAATCGCGGCGGGGAGGATCGGATGCAGAATGGATTACGATAATTGCCGCAGCTTGCCGGCGATGTTCTTTGAACAAGCCGAGCGGCTCGGCGACCTGCCGTTTTTGTGGGCTAAGCGCGGCGGCCGATACCAGCCGGTCAGCTGGGCCGCGGCGGCGCGCGATGTGCGGCGGCTCGCGCGCGGCTTGACCGCGCTTGGCATTGCTCGCGGCGACCGGGTGGCGCTGGTCGCCGAGAACCGCCCGGAATGGGTCATCGCCGACTTCGCGATCATGAGCGCCGGGGCGATCACGGTGCCGGCCTATGTCACCAACACGGTCGAGGATCATCGCCACGTCTTTGCGACGAGCGGTGCGCGCGCCGTGATCGTCTCGCGTCCGCCGCTGTCGGCGCGCGTGCTCGCCGCGGCAAATCAGTCCGAAACCGTCGGCAATGTCATCACGATCGAGCCTGCCGCCGGGCAGGCCAGCGCTGTCGACCTCGTGTCGTGGGACGAGGTGCTGAGCCACGGCGATGAGGCGCCCCCGGACATCGCGGCGGGCTTTGCCGAACTCGCCCCGGACGATATCGCCTGTCTGATCTTTACCTCCGGGACGGGCGGCATCCCCAAGGGGGTGATGACGACCCATCGCAACATCCTCGCCAATTGCCGCGGCGCCTTTCGCGTGCTCGAAATGCTGGGGCTCGGCGACGAAGTGTTTTTGAGCTTTCTGCCCTTGTCCCACTCCTACGAACACACGGCCGGGATGATGTTCCCGGTGTCGATCGGGGCGCAGATCTATTTTGCCGAAGGGGCGGAGACGCTGTCCGCCAACCTGCTCGAAGCGCGGCCGACGATCATGACCGCAGTGCCGCGGCTCTACGAGACGATGCACCGCCGCATCACTCTTGGCGTCGAACGCAAAGGGAAAATCGCTCGCACCATGTTTGGCAAGGCGGTCGAGGTCGGCCGCAAACGCGCCGCACACGTATCCCCCAATGTCGCCGAGCGGCTTCTCGACCCGCTGCTGGAGCGGATGGTGCGCCATGATCTGCGTCGCCGCTTTGGCGGCCGGCTCAAGGCCATGGTCTCGGGCGGGGCGGCGCTGAACCCCGAAATCGGCAGCTTTTTCCTCGCCCTCGGTGTCCGGCTGCTGCAGGGCTATGGCCAGACCGAAGCGGCCCCGGTCATTGCCTGCAACACGCCGACGCGGATCAAGATCGACACGGTCGGCCCGCCGCTCGACGGTGTTTCGGTCCGCATCGCCGAGGACGGCGAAATCCTGGTGGCCGGCGACAATGTCATGAAGGGCTATTGGAACGACCCGCAGGCGACGGCTCAGGCACTCGTCGATGGCTGGCTGCATACCGGCGATGTCGGCCGGATCGACGAGGATGGCTATATCGAAGTGACCGACCGCAAGCGCGACTTCATCAAGAATTCGGGCGGCGAGATGATCTCGCCGGCGCGCGTCGAGGGTTATTTGACGATGGAACCGGAGATCACGCAGGCGATGGTTTTTGGCGACCGCCGGCCCTACCTGGTCGCCGTCCTGGTCCCCGACGCCGAATTCATCGCCAGCTTTGCCGCCGGGCATGATGCCGCCGCGGATCTCGCCACCCTCGCCGCCGACCCGCGCCTTGCAAAGGCGGTCGGGGCGGTGGTGACGCGCGTCAACCGCAGCTTGGCACCGGTTGAGCGGGTGCGCCGCTTTGTGATTGCGAACGAACCGTTCACGATCGCCAACGGGCAGATGACCCCGACGCTCAAGGTCAAGCGCCATGCCGTCCGCGAGATCTATGGCGCAGCCATCGCCTCGCTCTATGACGGCAAAGGCATCGCCGCGTGAGGGATTCGGCTGGCGCAACGCGACGACAAGAAAGACAGGCTAGCTTGAGGGCAGGATCGGGATCGCTGGTGAACCTGCTTCTGTTCTTCCTCATCGGTCGGGTGGTCTTCGTTTCAGCGCTTGTGGCTTGGTTGATGCTCAAACCACAAAGCCTTTGCAGATGCCTGATGAGGTCCGCTAGGCAGGGTGGGGCGGTTCGGGTCTGAACGCAATCGCGAGCTTTATCGCCACAATGGTCGATTGCCCGATTACGTACCTTTAAAGCCCGTATCTCTTGCGGGCGGCCGTGCTGATCGTTTGATGCAATTTGCCGATTTCGGCCCACGGATCCGAGTTGAGCGCGGCAAGCCGGGCGGGCAGGGTGGCGACGGTAAATCCCTCGGGGCGGATGCCGGCTTCGACCTCGTCCCAGAACAGCGGGGTCGAAACCGTGGCCCCCGGTCGCGCCCGGGTCGAATAGGCGCCGACCGCAGTCGCCCCGCGCCCGTTGCGCAGGTAATCGAGGTAGATGCGGCCGCGGCGCATCCGCTTCAGCTGATTGGCGGTGTAGCGGTCGGGGTGGCGTTGCGCCATCTCTTCGACGATCGCCTTGGTGAACGCCTTGATCTCGTCCCAGCCGAGCCGTGACGCCACCGGCACCACGACATGCAGCCCCTTTCCTCCGGTCGTCTTGACAAAACTTTGCAGGCCGAGACCGGCCAGCATGTCGCGGGTGTCGAGCGCCGCCTCGGTCACCCGCTGCCAGGCCAGCCCCTCATCCGGATCGAGATCAAAGGTGATCCGGTCGGGCTGTTCGAGCTTGTCGACCGTCGAACCCCAAGGGTGGATTTCGAGCACTCCGATCTGCACCAACGACAACAATCCGGGGAGATCCTCGATTGCCAGCTGAACCTCGCCATCGACCTCGATACGCTTGACCGCCTCCGGCACCGCGGCACCGGCGTGTTTTTGATAAAATAGCTCCCCGCCCTGGCCATTGGGTGCGCGCACCAGGCTCAGTATGCGATGGGCCAGATGCGGCAATGCCCATTTGCAGACCTCGGCGTAATAGCGGGCGATGTCGAGCTTGGTCAGCCCCTCGGCCGGGTAGAGGACGCGTTCGGCATGGGTCAGCCGCACCCCTTCGAAGACGGTGCTGCCGTCGCGGGCGATCGTGACCGGCGCCGACAGAGCCTCGGGTTTCCGGGTGGATTTCCGCGCGGGTGTTTGGCCGGGTTTGTCGGGCTCGGACGGCGGGGTCGATGACGGCATGTCGCGAACCACCTCTGTTGCACTCTTGTCTTCGCGCATTCCGAGAAACGCCGCGTGGCGCAGCACATCGTCGGCGGTCCACCCGGCATAGCGGATTTCAGCGACGAGTTCGGGCTTGACCCAATGGACACCCTTGACGACCGCGCCCTTTGGCAAACTCTTGACGGGGCGGTTCGTTTGCGGGATCCGGTCGAGCCGCGCGCGTAATTCCGTCAGCTGCGCGTCGCTGAACCCGGTACCGACCCGACCGGCGTAGCGCAATTCGCCCTCAGGGTCGTAGTAGCCGAGCAGCAAGGCGCCGAGCCCGTGCCGGCCGCCAGCCGGGTCGCTAAACCCGATCACGACAAATTCCTCGCGGTTGGCGCATTTGATCTTGAGCCAGCTGTCGTGGCGGCCGGCCCGATAGAGGCTGTCGCGGCGTTTCGCGACGATGCCTTCGAGGTGATAGCCGCAGGCATGGCGGAAGAATTCGGGGCCGCGTCCGGTCTGATGATCGCTGAAGCGCAAAATGCCGTCCGCATCGGTGGGCAGCAACGCTGCCAGCGCCGCCTTGCGTTCTTCGAGTGTCGCACCCCGCAAATCCCAGCCGTCGAGATAGAGCAGATCGAAAGCATAGAAGATCAGCTTTTCGGTCCGCTCATTGGCGATCGCATCCTGCAAATGGCTGAAATTCGAGGTACCATCGGCTTCGAGAGCCACGAGCTCGCCGTCGATCAGCGCCGCCCTCACCGGCAGCTCGGCAAGGCGGGCGGCGAGGACCGGGAACTTTGCGGTCCAGTCGAGCCCGTTGCGGGTCAACAGCCGCACTTCGCCGGCATGGATCTGCGCCAGCAGGCGATAGCCGTCATATTTGATCTCGTGCAACCAATCGGGCCCATCGGGGGCATCGGCGGCGGCGCATGCCAGTAACGGCCGCGGTTCGGCCGGCATTCGTGCTTTCCGGGATCCCGGGATGCGCGAGGGATCGAGAGGTGCTTCCTCCCGGCGCGCCGCGACCGGAGATTCCTCGCCGTGTGGTCCCCAGATGCGATCGCGCTCGGCTGCGATCTCCTCGATCGTGCGGCCGGTCGCGGCACTTTGCGGGTTCTGCGAGACGATCGCATCGCCGCTGCCGGGTACGGCGTCGGCGTCACGCTCCTTGATCAGCAGCCAGTTTTCCCGGTTGCGCCCGGCATGGCTCCCGCCCATCCGCACCAGCGCCCATTTGCCACGCAGCTTCTGACCATCGAGCTCGAATTTGAGCGCACCCTTTTGATAGGCGGCGCGCGGATCGGGGTCGAGCGGCGTCCAGCTGCCGCGGTCCCAGATCATCGACGGTCCGGCACCATAATTTCCTTCCGGGATCACCCCCTCAAACCCGCCATATTCGAGCGGATGATCCTCGACATGAACCGCAAGCCGTTTTTCGGCGGGATCGGTGCTCGGACCTTTTGGCACCGCCCAACTCTTCAGGACACCGTCGAGTTCGAGCCGGAAATCGTAGTGCAATCGCCGCGCCGCGTGTTTCTGGATCACAAAAGAAAGCCTCGGCGGCGTTGCCGCGCGCACGGCCGCACCCGCCGGCTCCGGCGTCCTGGTAAAATCGCGTTTGCGCTGATATTCGCTGAGTGCCATCGCCGCCGATCGCCCGTCAAAATCCCGTACCGTGTCAACGCTCGCCGTCTCGGTTGCGCATCCCCACATAATGTGGATATCTCGAGCCGCTGCATAGGAGACGGACAATGCCGCGCGCGAGTTGGAGCGGGTTTCTGCGTCTTTCTCTCGTCACCTGCCCGGTCTATTTGACCCCGGCAACAACCGAGGCAAAGCGAATTCGCCTCAATCAGCTCAATTCAGAGACCGGAAACCGGGTTTCGCAGCGGCTGGTCGACAGCAAGACCGGCGAGGAGCTGAGCCGCGACCAGATTGTAAAGGGCTTCGAATTCGATCGCGACCGCTATGTGACGATTACCGACGACGAGTTGAAGGACCTGAAAATCGAGTCATCGAAAATCATCGAGCTCGATCGCTTTGTCAGCCGCGACGAGGTCGACCCGCTCTATCTCGATACGCCTTATTACGTCTATCCCGACGGCGAGATCGCGGGCGAGACGTTCCGGGTGATCGGGGAGGCGATGTCGCGCGCGAACAAGGTCGGGCTCGGCCGCATCGTGCTCGCCAACCGGGAGCGGCAGGTCTTGATCGAGCCGCGCGGCGCGGGTCTGGTCATGTCGACTTTGCGCGCCAGCGACGAGGTCCGCGCCGAAGATTTTGGCGACAACGAGGAGGGCAAGGTCGATCCCGAACTGGTCGCGCTGGCCGCCACGATCATCGAACGCAAGGCCGGGGCGTTCGAGCCGTCGAGCTTTCACGACCATTATCAGGATGCGCTGCGCGAGCTCGTTCAAAGCAAACTCAAAGGCGAGGTGACAGCGACAGCCGAAGAGGTCGAAGAGCCACCCAAGGTCATTAATCTGATGGACGCGTTGAAGCGCAGCTTGGCGCGCGAGGACGCGGGAACGAATTCAGGGCGAACTGCGCCCGCGGCGCCACCGGCCGCCGCCAGACGGGGGGGTAAAGCGAGCAGCGATCGCCGTCAGCCGGCATTGCTGCTGCCGGTGTCGGGTGGCCGCGACCGCAAGCCCGAAGCCGAGGTCGAGACCGGGACATCCGAAGCTCCGGCCGCCGCCAAGCGCCGCCGCACCCGCGAGAACGCCACGTCCGAACCCGCCGCCTCCGAACCCGCTGCGGCACCTGCCCCGCGCCGCCGCCGCAAAGCGTGAAGCGGCTCGTGACGGGAGGAAGTTCATAAAAGCGCGGTAATCGCCATCCCGACAAAGCTCGGGAGTTACGGCCGAAGCGAAGATCGATCGGCTTGCGGCAGACCCCGCCATCAACTCGGGCTCGTCGCCGGCGAGCGTCGCCGCCGGCCGTCCGGCCTAAGACTGGCCGCTGCGAGATATCGGCCAGAAACATCGGCCCCGCTGTCAACTTGCGCAGCGCCGGGGCAGCATTCTTCAACCTCGCTCGGCGGCGGTTGTCGTCGCAGGCGAGGGTGGCCCCGTCGGTGCGGGTGGAACCGCAGATCCTCGTCATCGCGAGCCGACGGATCGGTAGAGCGCCGCTGGAGGCGAGGCTTCGCGCGGCCGTCTCAGGGTGACGAGGCGAAATAAACGCGGACCTCCGGACCCGGAGATTACGGCGGATAATACGGCGTCGGACAGTTCGGGTAGTAGTAACCCGCCGGACAGTAATAGGGCGGCGGATAGTAAGTGGATGCCGCCGCGGCTCCGGCGGCGGCCCCGACCGCCACCCCCGCGGCAACGCCGGCGGCGACACCGGCCCCGCCATAATAGGTCCCGCCGCCATAGTAGGTGCCGCCGCGATAGACAGTGGTGCCGCCACGATAGACCCCGCCGCCATAAACCGGACCGCGCACCGCGGTATTGCCGGCCGGACCGCGCACTGCACCGGCGCCGTAGGGGCCGCGCACCGCAGCACCGCCATTGGGTCCGCGCACCGCTGCACCCCCCATCGGCCCGCGATAGGCGGCCCCGCCGCGCGGGCCGCTGACGGCACCCCAGCCAAAGGCATCCGAGCCCGCCGATGCGGCCAGCAGGACGGTCATGCAGACGATGCCGGTGTAGTTCATTTGACGCCTCCCTGAGGCTTCGCATTGCCGGATGGCGCCGGCTCGGCCGCAGGTTTCAGCGCCACCCGGACCGCCCCCGCCGGCGGCCGAAAGGTGAAGTCGGCTGCAGTCGGGTGGACCGAAAAATTCCAGTTGGAAAAGGTTGCGACAAAATTCGGCTCGCCGGGCAGCGAGCGGTAAGTCACGATCAGGCGTAACGGCAGCGATTGATCGTTCTTGGCCAGCCACAATTCGAGTTCGATGCCGGGCGGCTGGACAAAGAACATGTGCAGGCAGGCAACGCCGTCGATCGTCACGGTGTTGACGACTTCGCCCTGCGTCACCCCGCTCAGAAACGACTTGCCTGGATCGTCGGTCAGAAAGTCGGCAAGCGGAAAGTCGACACCAAGCCGACCCATTGCCTCTTTCATCATCCCCTCAATTGTGCCGGGAACCGGGATCTCGGCGTATTTACTGCCGGCGGCGCTGTAGATGAACAGTGTCTTGCCGTCATAGACGAGCTTGCCCGGCCCGTCATCGCCGTTTCTGACAACCAGCATCTTGTCGGGCCGCTGCACCGTGACATCGAGGGTGTGAAAGATGTGCAAGGGCTCGCCACTGGGGCCGGCATAGACCCGGATCGTCCGTGCTTGGAACGAGAATTCCCGGGCGCGCAGGCTCTGGCCCATGCGCTGCACCGCTGCCATCGCCTCGGCGCTGATTGCTGTTTTGGGCCGGGCGGCGGGCTCAGCCGCATGCAGCATGCCCGGCACCAGCCCGGCGCCCCCGCCAAGCAACATGCCGAGGAGTACCAAAATCCGCAGCTTCACAACCTTCTCCCCTGTCAAGATTCCAGATGAATTGTTGCGTGACCGACGCGAAACTGGCGTCCCAAACCGGGTTCGCCAGTGTCCAATTTCCGACACCGGATCGGTTTCAGCACGGCAAAATCGTTTGCACCGACCGGTATCGCGCCTCGGCCGGCTGGATGGGGTTGCGCCCATCTCCCTATACGCAACTGGGTCACAAAGCCTCGTCCGGATTGGGGTCTTCCTCGAGCCAGGCCTGCAGCAGGGTGTAAGCCACGGCGAGTACCACCGGACCGAGAAACACGCCGACGAGGCCAAACGCGATCAACCCGCCGATAACCCCGGCCAACAGCAGCACCAGCGGCAGATGCACGCTTTTTCGCATCAACAGCGGGCGCACGAAATTGTCGATGCTGAGAACGACAAGCGACCACACCAGCAGCGCCGTGCCCCAGCCGGCCTGACCGCTCCAATAGAGCCAGACAACCGCCGGGATCAGCACCAGGCCCGGGCCGATCTGGGCGATGCACAGCATAAAAGTGACTGCGGTCAGCACCGTCGCCAGCGGCACCCCGGCCGCGGCCAGACCGACGCCGGTCATGATCGACTGCACCAACGCGGTGACGACGACGCCAAGCGCCACGCTGCGGATCGCCTGGCCGGCGAGCCGCACCGATTCTCGTCCGCGGACCCCGGCCAGACGATGGCCAAAGCGTTCTGCCATCAATTCGGCGCGATCACCGCCGGCATAGAGGATCGCCGCGATCACCAGGGTCAGCAGCAACTGCACGATCGTGATGCTGAACCCGCTGAGCGCGCCGACAAACCAGCCGGCCGCGCCCCCGGCATAGGGTGCGGCTTTGGCGGCAATCTCGTCGATGCCGCTGGCCTCGACCCTGCGCCACAACAGCACGATCTGGCTGCCGAACAGCGGCAGCTTGGCCAGCCAGTCGGGGGGGGTCGCCGGCAATCGGAATGCGACGATCGCGTGTCCCCAGCCCATCAGGGTGTCGAAATTCTGGGCGATCGTCGCGACCGCGAGCCAGAACGGTGCGACAAACACCAACAACAGGGCGAGCGTCATGACGGCGACGGCGAGCGGCCGCCGGTTCCACAGCCGGCGCTGCACCCGCAGCATGACCGGCCAGGTGGCGACCACCAGGGTCGTCGCCCAGATCGTCGCCGGCAGAAACGGCCACAAAATCCAGAACGAGGTGGCGATCATGCCGCCGATGAACAGGACCGCGAGGACGGTACGGACAAGATCGCGCTGCGCCGCGGGAGCTGGCGGCAATTTGACAAAATCATCTTGCGGCCGCGCCGCCGGCGCTGATAGCGGTCCCTGGACCTGGGTCAGATCCTGCGAGAACGGGGTCTCGCCGCGCATCAGGGGCCGCAACAAAGCATGGCCGAGGGACTACCCGGTCGGTTGAGCCAAAGCGGTGCGGCGCGCGGCCATCTGCCGGTCGCCGATCAGCGCCACTACCACGGTCAATAGCATAAAGACGACGCTGACGCCGAAAATCCAGTGGGCCGCCCCGCGATCGAGGATCCAGCCAAACAGCATCGGGCCGACCGTGCCGCCGATGCTGAAACCGATCGTGACCACGCCAAAAGCCCGGCCGATCGCGCCCGCGGGAGCGGCAGCGCGCACCAGCATGTCGCGCGACGGCTGGATGATGCCGGACAAGAACCCGGCGCACCCCATGACCAGCACGAGCAACCCCGGATGCAACCCGAACAACGCAATCTGCAAAATCAGGATGGCGTTGATGGTAAAGCCGATTGCCGCGACCTCGCCGTGCCGCCGGGTCATGTCGGCGATAAAACCGCCGCTGAGCACGCCGAATGCGGTCGCCGTCAGATAAACCGTCAGCGCCAGATTGGCCGCCGCGAACGGCAGGCGATAACCGTGCATCAGCGCCGGCACCGAGAAATTGGTGAGCCCGCTCGTCGACAGGCTCAACAGGATGAAGAACACCATCATGCCGATGATGGCGGGTGTGAAGACCGTGCCGGCGCGCGCCGATCCGGTTGCGCCGCGGCGGCCGTTGGCGGGAGCTTCCGCCAGCTTCTGGCCTTCGATCGCCGGCGTGCACAACAGCGGCAACGCGACGAGAGGTCCAACCATGCCGGCCATGATCAGCGCTCCCGGAATCCCGACCCGCGGCACCAGCGCCAGCATCGTCAGGGGGGCGAGCGCATTGCCGAGCATGCCGGCGAAGGTGTGGACCGAAAACGCCCGGCCGATGCGCGACGGCGTCACGCGGGCCGAAAGGATCGAATAATCCGCCGGGTGGTAGACGGCGTTGGCAATCCCGGAAAACCCGGCCGCCACCAAAAGCCACCAATAGCGATCGACAATCCCGACCGAGGCAAGCGATGCGCCGCCGAGGCACAGCGCGCCGATCAGCAGCTTGCGCGAGCCAAAGCAGTCGGCCATGTAGCCCATCGGCAATTGCGCCGCGACCGAGACGATCGCGTAAACGGTCAGCGCCAGGCCAAGCTGGATGAAGTCGACGCCCCAGCGCACCGTCAGGAGAGCGAACAAAGGCGGCACCACCATCATGTGGAAATGGCCGACAAAATGCGCCGAGGAAACGAGCCCCACGGCGCGAAATTCGCCGCCCTTGCCAAATTGTCCGATTGTCGCCGCCTCTGCCGTCATGCGCGCGCCTCGCCGCTGTCGATCAGCCGATAGGATCAGTGCAGGATTTATAGTCTGCTCGATCCCGCGGCAATCGGCTGCCGCGAATTTCAGCACATGCCTTTCGAGATGGCTGCTATCCGTGGCGGATGCAAAGTGCGTTCCGCGATCCGCAACCGGTCGTATTCGGCTCGTACCGCCTCGGCGCCGTACTTCCGCTCGAGCCGCCGCATGGTGAAATGGCCGCGCGCCACCTCCTGGAAATGTTCGACAAAAGCGAGGTTGATGGCGGCTCCGCCGACCGCCCCGACCACAGCCACCGCCTGGGCCGCGAACTTTTGGATGACGACCGCGCCGAACCGATTGACGATTGGCGACAATGCCCGCAGCGCCAAGGCCGAGCTGCCGTGGAGCGAACCTTTGTTCATGATGGCATCCGCCGCTCGTGCCAGCCCGCGGGTGAGCAGGGCACGCGCCGCAAAGTATCCGCCCTCGGTTTCGGCCGCGCCGGGGCCGCTGCCGCTCAAACCCCCGCCGTGTGCGAGCCCAAAGACTTCGAGGCAGGCCAACCGGGTGGCGGGATCGGCGAGGTCCTCGCCCTCCTCGCGCGCGATTGCGGCTATGGCGCGCAGCATGATCGCGGTCGAAACCGGCAGTTCGATGGTCACTGCGGCGATCCCGAAGGCGCCGCCAACCGCGCCCGAGGCCGAGGCGAGCGTCGAATGCATGACCCGACCGCCGCCCCAGCGGGTGTCGCGCAGGCTGTACAGCGCGACATCGAGAGCCCGCGTCAGCGCCGTCTCGGCCGCTTTGGCGACAAGGCCCGCCGCTGCGCCGGGCAACGCGCGCGCCGCCAGTTCCGCGGGGCGGCCGACCAGTGTCGTCATCCTTCCGGCAAAACCGGGAGCCTCCAGGCGATGCATCGCTGCCGCTAGCGCCTGCCAATCCGTATCTGAGAATCCCATGCGCCTTTAGCTGGCGGCAACGCCCGTTCCGCGCAAGATTACCCTGCGCAGGAGTACTCCGCGATTTCCGCAGCACCTGAGGTAAATGAGGCATTGGCCTTCCCGCCGACTTGTCGCGGCGAAAGACACAATAAACCGATCAAGGTGGGCAACGCCGATCGAATCGCTCGTAACACTTTCAGTTCTCTGCGCTTTAGAAGCTGACTCTTCTCTTGTGCTTGCCGGCGTAGTCCTGGGCAATTATTGCTGCTGCCGAGTTTTCGTCGCGGCAGCATCTTCTGCCAGCGATCTTGGTTGGCCCTGGGCTAACGGTTCGTGACCGGCTCGTGAGACCGCTGGGTGCCCGCCTGCCGGCCGGCGCCTAGGCCAGGCGAAACTGTGCGCCGAGGGCGGGGTGGGCCGCCAGGCCACAAGTCTGGCGGGCAATCCGGCGTTTGTGACTGTCGATTGGATTCCACAATATTGAATAAACTAGACGGCACATATCGGCCAAGAAATCAGTAGTCTAAACGTGATCGCATCAGGAACCTCGTCTCAACTTGCGCAGTTAACGAGTGTGGATAGAGGTTGATAAAGCCGGTTCGACGGGCGGTTTCGGGCGGAGGGGCGGTTCGTCTGCCGAAGCGGACATCATCGGCTGCTTTATCGGCCTCGTATTCGCCAAAGAGCGGACTGTCTCAGAGACAGATTGTCTCCGAGATCGTCTCGGGCGGCTGACGCACCAAACGACGCTGGCGTCAATCCGCAAAGGGCGCAAATGGAGTGAGAGACAATGGTAGATGTCCCGACAATGGATAGGGTCCGCGATCGGCAGGAGCGGGCCACGTGGACGACGGCGGGTCCGGTTATCACGCGGATGCCCGATGACGAGGTGCTGGCCCTCGAAGAACGCGCGATGGCCAGCACTGGCGACTCGTCGCCGCTGGGTCTTTGGGCGTTCGCAACCGGTACCTGGATTCTGGGTACCGTTATCGGGGGTGCTTTTGGGGCTCCCTTTGGTGGAGCCTCGGGCGCTACCGCGGCAAGCCCGCCGGTCGCTGCCGCCGCGGTCGCAGCGGTGCATGCCGCGACCGTGCCGGCGGCAACCCACCTCGCGCCGATCCCGGCGGGGGTTACCGACTTTGTCGCGGTCGTCCCGATCCTGCTGATCTTTGGCGGTGTCGCCCAGTTCATCGCCGGATTGTTCAGCTATCGGCGCGCCAGTTCGCTGTTGGCGACAGCCTTTACCTGTTATGGGGCATTCGCCGTACTGGCTGCGACCGCGTTCTTGCTGATGTCGGGTGGAGCGCTGCCGATTACCGGCGGATCGCTGGTGATCTGGGGCTTTTTGTTGGAGAGCTTTGCGTTCATTTCCTTCGCGCTGTGTCTGGCGGCGATCGGTACCAATCTCGCGCTAGTGCTGATGCTGGGCTTGGTCACCATCGGCTTTGTGCTTGCCGGGCTCCCCAACCTTGCGCAGATGACCACCGGCGGATGGGTTATCATCGGCAATATCGGTGGCTGGTTTATGGTCGCCTCGGCCGCTTGCGCCGCCTATCTCGGGATGGCGATCCTGGTGAACAGCTCGTGGAAGCGTTCCGCAATCGGGTTCGGCGGCGGACGTCCCTGCTGAGGCGGAGGCCAAGGCGCCGGCAGCTGCCGAGGTTGCAGGCCCGCCGCCAGCCCGCCCATTTCTCCCTCATGCCTTGAGCGGCATCGCTCAAGGCATGAGGGCGCCTGATCTCGACCAACTCCCGATCGCCAGATCCCCATCGTTGGCCGCAGTCTTTGTCGCTGCCCGAGTTGGCGCGGCATCATTGCGGGCAGCGCCGCGACACAGCCGTCGCGACCGGGGACGCTCAGCCGCCGAGACCGCTTCGCTTCGCCCGCAACCCGGCCCGAGCTTTGCGTTCAATCTGATCGCCCAGCGTTCTGATTGTCCGGCGGTCTGATTGTCCGGCGGTCTGATCGCCCATCCGATCGCTGAGCCGTTCCTGCCAGTCACGCCCGCCGCTCTGTTGAACTGTGCTCCTCGCCCGGCCGATTGGGATTCGCCACTACCAACTGCCTGCCGAGCGTTGGGATGGTTTTTGCACCTGCGCTGTTGAACGGACGACCACCACTCTTCGGGGGACAGCATGCATATCCGGATCGGCTACAAACTCGTTTACGACTGCCCGCAACCGACCCCGATGTTGCTGATGTTGAACGTCCACCCGAGCCGCGCGAGCGACCTGCTCGTGCCCGACCGCATGGCGACCGATCCCGAGTTGCCAATCCGGCAGTACCGAGACGGATTTGGTAATTTCTGCCTTCGCCTGGTGGCGCCGAGCGGCCATCTCCGGCTCTCGACCGACGCGGTGGTCAGCGATGCCGGCCAGCCGGACATCGTCGCCCCGGCCGCACCCCAGCTGCCGATCGACGAATTGCCGGACGAGGTGCTCGTGTTCCTGCTGTCGAGCCGCTACTGCGAAACCGACGAACTTTCCGACCTGGCTTGGGCGCTGTTCGGCACCACGGCGCCCGGCTGGCCGCGGGTACAGGCGATTTGCGACTATGTGCATCAGCGTCTGTGCTTTGGCTATCAGCATGCCCGCTCCACCCGGACCGCCGTCGCGGCGCACGCTGAGCGCCTCGGCGTGTGCCGGGATTTTGCCCATCTTGCGATCGCCTTCTGCCGCTGCCTCAACATCCCGGCGCGCTATTGCACCGGCTATTTGGGGGATATCGGGGTGGCCCCCGACCCGGCGCCAATGGATTTTTCAGCCTGGTTCGAGGTTTATCTCGGCGGCGCCTGGTATACGTTCGACGCGCGTCACAACACCCCGCGCATCGGCCGCGTTCTGATCGCACGTGGCCGTGACGCCGCCGATGTCGCGATCAGCACGACCTTTGGTCCTAACCGGCTGGTCGGTTTCGAGGTCGTCACCGAAGAGATCGCTGCCCGGCCGCTCGTCTGAGCCGGCCCTGGACATTGTTTGGCAATTTTGGGGGTTTGGCAAATTTGGGGCGACCGAGGCCGAGATCGGCGATCCCGATCGCAATCCCGGCTACTGGCCGGGCCGCTGATCCGGCGGCACCCGATGCGAGCCATGCATGCGAAAGCGTTGACGCTGCCCGCGAGAAAGCTGAGACTCCGATCCAAAGATTTGGCGATTGGCCCAAACATCTGGCGATTAGCGCATTCGCCCATACCGTCACTGCAAGCTTGCGGTAGACTGATGCCGAGCCCGCGCCGCGGCGACAAGTACGACTAGGAGGGAATTCTAATGCCGAACGATCCAACCCCCGAGAACGGCCAAAGCCCAAGCCTGCAGCAAGGTGCGCTGAACGGTGTCCGGGTGGTCGATCTGACCCAGTTCGAGGCCGGCACGTCCTGCACCTTGACCTTGGCATGGCTCGGCGCCGAGGTCATCAAGGTCGAAGAACCGACCAGGGGCGAGCAGGGTCGCGGCGCCTCGACCGACAAAAAAGGTGTCGATTCCCAATATTTCATGCTGCTCAATGCCAACAAAAAGAGCGTTACCGCCAATCTGAAGACCGAGCAGGGGCGCGCCATCCTCCGCGGACTGATCGAAAAAGCCGATGTCTTTGCCGAGAATTTCGCTCCGGGGGTCATCGAACGGCTGGGCTTTGGCTATGACGTCGTCCGCGAAATCAACCCCCGCATCATCTATGTTTCGGTCAAGGGCTTTGGCGAGGACAGCCCGTACAGGAACTATCTCGCGTTTGACATGATCGCACAGGCGACCGGCGGTGCGATGTCGATCACCGGTGAGGCCGACGGGCGCCCGATCAAACCCGGACCGACGATCGGCGACACCGGCACCGGGTTGCACGCCGCTATTGGCGTCCTGGCGGCTCTCTATCAGCGCCAGTTCACCGGTCAGGGCCAGAAGATCCAGTGCGCGATGCAGGAATGCGTGATCAATTACGGCCGCATTTCCTACGCCGCCCAGTATCTCTGGGGCCATGCTGCTCCGCGCCTCGGCAATCAGAGCATTATGGGCACCAATTCGCCAAGCGAAGCCTATCCGTGCAAAGGCGGCGGCCCCAACGATTATTGCTATATCTATACGTCGCGCGCCAACCAGCAGCATTGGGAACGCATCCTGAAGATGATGGGGCGTGAAGACCTGATCGGCGATGCGCGTTTCGACAGTCCGGAGGAACGGTTCAAGAATCGTCACGTGGTGGACGAAATGCTGTCGGAATGGACCAAGCAATACGACAAGCTCGAAGTGATGAAGCGGCTTGGCGAGCAAGGTATTCCGGCCGGCGCAGTCATGGACACGATGGAGTTGTCGAACGACCCCGACCTCAACCGTCGGGAGATCTTTGTCACGGTCAAGCATCCGGTGCGTGGCGATTTCAAGATGCCTGGCTGGCCGGTCAAGATGAGTGGCTCGAAGGTGCCGATCACCGCCTCGCCGCTGCTCGGCGCCGACACCGATGCCGTCTACAGCGAACTGCTCGGCTTGAGCAAAGAAGAACTCGCCAAACTGCGCGAGGAAAAAGCCATCTGACCACGGTGCAACGCGGGCGGCGCCCGATCGCGATGCGAGGCACACCGGGCAAACAAAAGCCGGGCGGGAGGCTGCGCCGCTGGCTCGGCGCGGCCAGACGCTGCCCCGCGGGATGGCTGGGGGAAATGGGATGAGCGCCGATCGGGAAGGAAACGGCGGCGCGCAGGCGGCGGGCGCGGCAGCGCCGGTCGCGGCCGGGCGGTGGACGCCGGCCGAAAGCTATCCCGATCCAGCCATTCGCACCCTCGACCCGCGCTTTGACGCGATCAAGCCGCCGTTCAACGCCGCGGTGGAACGGCTGGCGACCGGGTTTCGCTGGGCTGAAGGTCCGGTCTGGTTCGGCGACGCCCGCTCGCTGCTATGGAGCGATATCCCCAACAATCGGATTATGCGGTGGGACGAGGAAACGGGCGGCAGCGCCGTTTTTCGCAAACCATCCAATAACGCGAATGGCAACACCCGTGACCGGCGGGGCCGGCTCATCACCTGCGAGCACGGCGCGCGCCGGGTAACCCGCACCGAATATGACGGGTCGATCACTGTCATCCTCGATCGTTTCGACGGCAAACCGCTCAATTCGCCCAACGACGTTGTCGTCAAATCCGACGATTCGATCTGGTTCACCGATCCGCCCTTTGGCATCTTGGGGTATTACGAGGGTCAGCGCTCGCCGCCCGAATTGCCGACCAATGTCTACCGGGTCGACGGCAAGACCGGCGCGGCGCGGGTTGTCGCCGCCGACATCAACGGCCCCAACGGACTCGCTTTCTCGCCCGACGAAAAGTTCCTTTATGTCGTCGAATCCCGCTCGCAGCCGCGCCAGATCCGGGTGTTCGATGTCGTCGATGACGGGTCCCGGCTCGCCAACGATCGCGTCTTTGTCAGCGCCGGCGAAGGCTCGCCCGACGGGTTTCGTTGCGACGTCCACGGCAATTTGTGGTGCGGCTGGGGAATGACCGCGGCATTGAACGGGGTTATCGTTTTTGCACCCGATGCGACGATGATCGGCCAGATTGGCTTGCCCGAGCGCTGCGCCAATTTGTGCTTTGGCGGCCGTTGGCGCAACCGGCTGTTTATGGCGGCGAGCCAGTCGGTATATGCGGTATACGTCAATACCGAGGGTGCCGTCGGCGGCTGAACGCCGGGATGCAGTGCCGGCAGCTCGTCGGGCTGAGTGCGGCAACGCGACGGTCCCGTCGCCAATTCGATGGATTGGTGTAAAAATGTGCCGATTTGCTACTAGTGCGATCGGTGAAATCAACTTAATCTGCGTCCGTTCAATCACCGGAGGAACGGATGAGACGGCTTTTCCTGCTTTTCTCGCTATTGGCGATTGCCGCCTGCGCTCAGCAGGCGCCGCCGCCACCCCAAGCCGCGGCACCGCCGCCACCACCGCCGCCACCAGAGCACAACTACACCGTGTTCTTTGACTGGGATCGGGCCAACATCACGCCGGAAGGCCAGCAGATCGTCGAGGCCGCCGCTGCGACCTATAAATCCCAGCCGCCTGTTCCGGTTCAGGTCACCGGACATACCGATACCTCCGGATCCCCCGCCTACAACCAAGGATTGTCGGTACGGCGCGCGCAAAATATCGCCGCTGCGCTGACCCAGGCGGGCGTGCCGCAAAGCGCGATGACCGTGACCGGCGTAGGTGAAAACGACCTCAAGGTCCCGACCCCTCCCGGCGTGCGTGAGCCACAAAATCGCCGGGTTGAGATCGTTGAGGGCGGTGCGCCGCCGGCGCCGCCGCCACCACCACCGCCGGGGCCGCCGGGGGCACCACCAGCTCCGGGTTCGTAACGCGGCGCACCAAGCCAAAAGGGCGCCCGCTTCAGGCGCCCTTTTATCTGTTTATCTGTTTTTGATTTCGCGCCCGTTTCTTTGCCGGCGCGCGCGGGCCGGCGCTGTCCTCACACAGCCTCGTAGGCGAGACGTCGGATCTTTTCGAGGTTCCTGCCTTCGACCCGAATCAGCTTGGTCGAAGCGGTACGGCGCGGCGAATGCAGATCGCCCTCGTTGTAGATGTAAGCCATGCCCGGGGTCAGGCGATATTCTCGGACCAGCCGCACCCGCCCCGGTTTCTCTTCGCTCGCCGGCTCGACCAGCGACCAGTCGCTCATAATCGTCTCACCCTGCGCCTGGCCGTAAATCGCCCAGCTCGGGCCGTGATCATGCGGCTTGCTTTCGCGCGCGCCGTGATTGACGTGTGCCAGAATGCAAAAGCCGAGTTGCGGATCTTCATAGAGGATCTTGCGCTCGGGTCCGTCGCTGCCGAGATGAGCGGCGACAAATTCCTCATCCGTGAGTGCTTGCTGGATCAATCCACAGACTTTTTTGCGGCCCGCAATACCCGGATCCGCGGCCAATGCGTCGTGGCATGCCGCTGAAAGCTGTTCGAGCGTTTGGCTCATCAACCGGCTCCTCGATCATATCAACATCGCGCTGAGACGATCGACCCTAGCGCGCTGATCGCGGGTGCACAAGCAAGCAACGATCGGCGGGCAAAGTCCCGCAGATTCGACGCGTCGGCGGGCGCCGCTCTTGACGAGCGCTGCGGCAGGGACCTACTGGCCGGACTACCGGTGTTATTAGCTTAAGCTGGCGACCAGAAGGCAACGAGGACGCGCGATGGACCGCGATGGCGATCCTCCGGGAGGAACAATGGGGGCAGAACCGGGGCCCTGGATTTCAGCGCAGCGCGTGTCGCGCGTGGTGCTCGCAGCCGCGCTGGCCCTGCTCGGACTGTGGATCATCCACCGTTTTCTGCCGGCGCTCGCCTGGGCCACCATTCTCGCGATCGCATTGTGGCCGCTCTATCGTCGTGCGGCACTGGCGTTCCCGCCGGGCGGACGTCGGATCCTGCTGCCGCTTGCCGCGACCCTGCTGATCGGCCTGGTGCTGCTTGTCCCGCTTGCCTACGCCGGCATTCAAGTGGCACACGAGAGCGGCAGCTTTATCCATTACATTGAGATGTTGCGCCACAGCGGGGTGCCGGTGCCCGGCTGGCTGCCGCGTCTGCCAGGGATCGGCTTCCCGCTGGCTGACTGGTGGAAGTCCAATCTGAGTGACCCGCAGACGATGCGGGAATTACTCGGCCGTCTTTTTGCGCGCATCCCGGTAAATTCGGCGCGCGTTATCGGGGTCGAGGTGATCCACCGGCTGGCCATCCTCGCCTTCACGTTGCTGACGCTGTTTTTCCTGTTTCGCGATGGCGATAGCTTATGCCGCCACCTGCTGTCGCTCAGTCATCGTGTTCTCGGTCCAAGCGGCGAGCGGGTTGCCCGCCACATGATCGCCGCGGTCCACGGCACCGTGACCGGCCTGGTGCTGGTCGGGCTTGCCGAAGGGGTGTTGATCGGCGTTGCCTATGCCGCGGCTGGATTACCGCATGTGGTGCCGCTGGCGCTCTTGACCGGCATCCTCGCAGTAATCCCGTTTGGTGCGCCGGTCGCGTTCTGGGGGGCGGGCCTCTATCTGTTAGCCAACGGCAATACCGGTGCCGCCATCGGCGTCGTCGCCTTTGGTCTTCTGGTGGTTTTCGTCGCCGATCACTTTGTGCGTCCGGTATTGATCGGCGGGGCGGCGCGCCTGCCGTTTTTATGGGTGCTGCTCGGGATTCTCGGCGGCCTCGAAACCTTTGGCCTGCTCGGGCTTTTTCTCGGACCGGTGGTGATGGCGGCGCTGATCTCGCTGTGGCGTGATTGGACCCGGCCGGCCCAACCACTCGCCGAACCGGCTGCCGCCCGCGGTGAATCGCCGGCCGCAGCATCACGGCGGTCGCGACGATCGTAGCTCTTGGCTGGGTAAAATTTGCCCGGGCCTCGACAGGCCGGCCATGTCCCGGCAAAATGCTGCTATAATAACCGTTGCGAATACGAGCGCGGTTGCCGCGGCGCTTCCCGCCGCTAGCGACGCGGTTGTTGCCACCGCGGAGGTCGCGCTTCGAGCACAGGTAAGACATCGGAGGATGCATGAAATACGTGTGCGATGCGCCAGGCGGGAAGACCTGGTTTCGGATCGAGACCGAGGCGGAAGCGGCGAGCGAATCCGATGCGATGCGGCACGCCGTCGAAAAGTTCTTCCGCAAGGAACAGGAAAAGGCGACGCAGACGTTCCAACCCCTATCCAAGGTCTATTTTGAGCAGGAAATCGGGCTCAAGGCTCATATCCAGCGGCAAATGCCGTTATTTTTGACCCTGCGTGATGATGACGGGACGGCGCTCGCGACCGCGATGCTGCCGCCGGGGGGACAGGACGACCGCACCTTTCGGCCGATCATCGTGGGCCTTGCCAACAGTGATCCCTATGTCGAGCACGGCGACGCGATTCGCGCACTCGCCCAGCACTTCGGGATGACCCTCGATCGCGCTCGCTGCTATCCCTATCGTCGCGATTGAGCCCCGATCGGATGTCTTGAACGTGCTGTTGGTGGTGCCGGCTTGGGGCCGCCTCTGCCGCGCCAAATCCTCGCCCGCCCTAATTTACTCACAGCTGTCAATCGGTTAACGGGAACTCATCGATAGCCTGGCGCCGTTATCGCCTAAGACAACGGAAGTTGGGAGAGGCGACGACGATGAGAAGAATGCTCCTGGGTGCACTCGCGGCGCTATTGCTCGGCTCCGCTGCACTGGTCCCGCAAGCCGAAGCGCGCTGCTGGTGGAACGGTTTTTCTTGGCATTGCTGGTATCCCCACGCGTATTGGCACCCGCATGTCTGGTGGCATCCGCACTATTACCACCACTACGCATGGTATTGGCGGCACCACCCCTACGCCTACCGCTACTAGCGGTAGAAATTCAACCGCTGGTGCCGTCTCGGTAGATCGAGATCGTCTCGCGGATCCGATCCCCCGGACGGCGTCGATCTGAGACAAGAAACGACCCCGGAGGCTCCGTTATGCGAGGAGCCCGCGGGGTCGGGCGCCTTTCGAGCCGCGGGGTCGGGCGCCCTTCGAGATTGCTCGACAACCAGCCAAGCGACCGCCCCCGCTGCCAATCAAGCAACCCCGCCCTGACAACCGGGTTCGCCCAGGGCAGCCGATGAGGACCGGCGAGCCTGGCTGGCGCCCACCGGCTCGGCGGGTCTTTGATCCTGCTTGGGTCAGCCCTGGCGCAGATCCTGCGCGGCCGAGGTGCCGGCGATCTTGCCAAAGACCGAGCCCGACACCAGCCCGGTGCCGCCGGGATAATTGAAATAAAACAGACCGCCCACCAGTTCGCCGGCCGCATACAGGCCGGGGATCGGGCGCTGTGCTGTATCGAGCACCTTGCCTGCCGTGTCGATGCGCAGCCCGCCAAAGGTGAAGGTCACCCCGCAGGTGGTGCAATAGGCCTCGTAAGGCGGCTTTTCGATCGCCATTGCCCAATTGGTCTTGTCGATCGCGAGACCCCGGGTCGTGCGCCCATCCTTGACCGTCGGGTTATAGGGGATGTCGTGCTGCACTGCTGTGTTATATTCGGCGATTGTCTGCAAAAACCGTCTTTTGTCGACCGCGGCGCCGGTCTCGGCCATCTTATCCGCCAGTTCCTCGAGCGTGTTGGCGGTGACCTTGGTTACCTGGCGGATGCGGTATTCGTCACGCTGGTATTGCACCACCTGTTGGTCAAAGATCTGCCAGGCAAACTGGTGCGGCTGTTCGAGTATCAGCCTGCCGTATTTGGCGTAGGTATAGTTGCGAAAATCGGCGCCTTCATCACAGAACCGCACCCCGTCGGCATTGACCATGATGGCGAACGGATAACTGTGCTTTTGAAAATTGTCGCCGACCGCGAGATCGCCAAATTCCGGGGCCCCGTAATCCCAGCCGACCGCGTGACACCCCGACCAGTTGCCATAGGGCATCGCCCCGATATCGAGCGCCATCCTGATCCCCGCCCCGGTATTGAAGCGGGTGCCGCGCACCTTGGCGAGATCCCAGCCGGGGCCGAGATAGCGGGTGCGCATCTCGGCATTGGCCTCGAACCCGCCGCAGGCCAGCACGACCGATTTCGCTGGGATCTGGGTTGTCCTGCCCTCCACCTTCGCGATGACCCCATGGACGCCGTTGTCGTCGGCAATCAGCGCCTCGCCCTTCGCCTCATAGGCGATCTGGATCTGGCGCTCCTCGGCGGCCTTGAACAGGCCCTCGACCAGCCCCGGCCCACCGCCCCAGGCTTCCAGCGCCAGCCCGCCCCAGAATACGAATTTGCCGTCGTGCTTGAATGCCTGACGCGAATACATCGGGGCAAAACGGATGCCCTGGCTGCGCATCCACAACAAGGTTTCCTGGCTCTTGGTGACCAGCAACTCGGCCATATCGGGGTTGCTGCGATAATCAGTCAGCCGCCCCAAATCGTCATAATATTTGTCCGAGGTATAGGTGCCGAAATCGGAGGTCGCGATCTCGGTCTCGGAGAGATCGCAGAGCTTCAGCAGGTCGTCGACGCCGTTATAGACAAACCGCAGCGCACCGGCGGTATACCGGCTGTTGCCGCCGCGCTCGTCAAACGGCGCGGCTTCCAGCACCAGCACCCGCGCGCCTTCGCCGCGCGCCGCCAGCGCTGCGCACATGCCGGCATTGCCGGCCCCGACTACGACGACATCGAACTCGCCCGAAATCATCTCGCTCCCTCCGCTCTCGCTCGCTTCGCTCGTTCCTGACGGAGTACCGCGCTCTGCTGCGAGGGGCAAGCCTCGCCTCCGCGGCTCACCCCATTCGTGCCGCGCCCCATGACGGACCCGCGAATCCCGGCCATTACCCGGCCGCTGCCCGTTCCGGCACTATCTCGATAGCCGACCTTTGAAATCTCTCTTCCGGTTTTGAAGCGATAGACGGCGCGTAAAGCGGCGTCGGGAGCGGTGCTCGATACGATCAGACCGGAGGCGCCGCGCGTGCGGTTGCAGCGGCAACAACCGCCGAGGCCGCGCGAGCGGCACTCGTCACGATCCAAGAGGCCCGCCTGCGCGGCGATACCAGCGCAACCGAACGCGCGGCTACTGATCGTGTCCTCGGCCGTCGACAAAGGTGACGCGCAAATGTGCGTCGGTATCGATAGGCGGCCGGCGTGCCGCAGCACAGTTCGAACACCACCAGCTCTTTGCGTGTCACGATCGGGCGCAAAAACCGACGGCCTCCGACCCGCGCGCCGCGGCGCCGACATTGTCGACGACAATGCGCGACGGGTAGTGCCTCAGTTTAAACTGAGGCACTACCGCGCGACGGCCGGAGGCCGCCTGTGGGCGGGGTATTTGCCTCGGAAATCCTGCTTGTTCTGCTGCCGGCCGCTATTTCGCAGCCACTGCGAAAGATCGCGCCGCCGCCTGTGTATTGGCCTTGAGGAAGGCGTTGACGTGGCGCAACGCAATTCGCGTCTGTTCCGGGTTCGCTTTCCATGGGTAGAGGGTGACCTGCGCATTCGGCGCGAGATGCGCGCTCTCCATCGCGACGACATACGGATGCCCGGGCACGTCATCCGGCATGATCAGCACCGGCGTCTGGCACTGGCGGACGAAATCGCGCGTCACGGTGTACACAAAATCGGCGCGATTTGTGTACATGTTGCGCAGGAAGGCGCTCACCTGCTCCAACGTGATGTCGGGTCGGCGCGCGCAGAGCTCCGGTCCCCAACCCTTCATGTTGTTGTCATAGGATAGAGTGGGCATCGTCGAGCGCCAACCGGATGGCTGCGCCAGCACCGCGGCGACGACGCGGTCCGGCGCTCGCTTCAGCAGGTTCCAGATAAAGGGGCCGCCGATGCAAAAACCGAGAACGATGAACTGGCGGATGCCGAGATGGTCCATCAAACCAATCTGGTCGTCGGTATAGGCATCCCATGGCCGGTCGATTTCAAGCGGCCCGGAGGATTGCCCGCCCTTGGCGTTACGCAGATCGGCGGCGATGACGCGGTATTCGCCGACGAACTCCTTGAACGGATCGAACGGATGTGTGCGCAACCCCGTTTCGGTAGAATTGAGCCCGCCGCCCGGGATGACCATCAGCGGGAATCCCGATCCAGCCTCTACATAGTGAATGCGAACCTCACCTCGCTGATAGAACGGCATGGCGTTTCCCCTCTGTTGGGTTGTCTCCGCCGCTATATTCAACAGCCGGCGGGGTGGGGGCAAGCCGCCCGATTATCCGCTGTGCCACGGCGCTTCCCTGTGCTGATTCCCTCCGACGACCGGGACTTTTTCCCTTGTAAACACTGTGTAAAAATTGCGATTGCGCTTCGGGCGGCGTCGTGGTCGCGATGACGTCAGCTCCGGACGTCGCTGCGCCGCGCGCGACCAGAACCCCGCAGACCGGCATCATCACAAGCAACAGGCTACAACGGCAAAAATTTACGACATCCCAATACGATTGCCGAAGGGGGTTGTCATTGCAGGGTGTCGAGATAGGCAGTGATGTCGCTCGCGTCACGGTTATCGAGTGCCATTGGGCATGGCATTGCCCGCAACGACAGCTTGCGGATTGCGCAACCACACGAGTCGGTGGACACGGTCCGGCTCCGACACCTGCTTTCTCGAAGCGGCTACCCACACTCGCTGGTCGATGCGGAAGGTCCCGAGCGCAAAATCCTCGTCATGCGTTTAGGCGTGCAACCCAATGGCTGCGGCAGTCAAAAAAACCATCTCTCGAAACACATCCGCAGCTTTATGATCTATCGCGCTCCTGGAACCCTCGTCCTTCGAAGATCGCCGGCATCGCCTTCTCGATCCGCGCGGTCCGCGTCGCCGACTGCTTCGCGCCGGCGAAGTGAAACAGGTATCCTCTTTGTCGGCCCGGCGTCAGCGCCTCGAACGCACGCTTGAACCGCGGATCGTTGCGGAACTTCTCGTTCAATTCCTCGGGTACGGAAAACTCTCGGGGCTTCGTCTCGACCTTTATTCCGGCTTTCTCGGCCGCCACGGCCTCGCGTATATAGGCCGTGATGATGGCCGCTTTCGCCGCAATCTCCTTGACGCTGGTGAACTTCATAACCCGTGCTGCCTGAACCTGCCCGAGCTGCACGAGCAGCATCTTCGGATCCTTCAGCAGCGCGCCCTGAAAGAAGCCCAACGCGCAATAATCTTTGAAGCCCTGAATGATGACGATGTTTTTGCCATCCAACGTGTAGCAGGGCTTCCCCCACTTGCATTCCTCTTTCAAGTCAAACCCGGACAAAATCCTTTGCAGTTCGACAATCTCGACCTGCCACCGTTCCCGATACGCCATCTCCATGCTGCACCTTCGAATCGCAAATTGCCATGAGGCTGATAGCCGGTCGTGGGTCCGATGGTTTCTGACCGAAGGCCATCGATGCGGGACAGAAAATCAGCTTCGGTCAGCTTCACCGCTCGTCTATCGTGTATCAACCGTGCCGCACCCATTGTCGGGACCCGCTATGACATCGGCCGCTGGCAGATCCGAGCGCGCCCGATCGAACATCGAGGGCCGGTTGGCGTCGACGGACCCCGCGCTCGGACGCGTGATCGACGCGGTGATCGCGCGGATAGGGCCACAACGGATCGCGCCGTCGCGCACAACGCCGTTCGAAGCGCTGGTCCGCGCCATCGTCTATCAAAGCGTCTCCGGCAAGGCAGCGGCATCGATCTTCGCCCGTCTTAGGTCGAGTGCAGACGGGCCGCTCACCCCTGCGAAAATTCTCGCGCTGCCTCCGCCAACCTTGAGACAGACAGGTCTTTCGACGGCAAAGGCGCAGACCATCGGCGATCTTGCCGCCTGGTTCGCAGCGCACCGCAAACTGGCGTCCGCCCTGCCGACGCTTGCCGACGACCAGATCGTCGAAGCGCTCACCGCGGTTCCCGGCATCGGCCCATGGACGGTCAACGTGTTTCTGATCTTCAATCTCGGCAGGCTCGATGTCATGCCCACCGCCGATCTCGGCATCCGGCGCGGCGTGCAGCTGACCGATGGGCTCAGTTCGGTCGCGACACCCAGGCAGGTTCTCGAACGATCGCAAGCGTGGCGACCCTACCGCAGCATCGCCTCGATCTATCTGTGGCAGGCCACCAAGCTCAAGCTTGGACCGAACGATCTTAATCATGGCGAAGAGCGATGATCGTCGTCCATCATCTCGATTAACCGTTCGCAGCGGATTCTGTGGCTTCTTGGAAGAACTCGGCGTTCCCTGCGAGATCGAGGATCATAAGCGCGATCCCAAGACGCGCTTCGCTCCGCCCGCGTTGAAAGAGATCCATCCTCTCGGAAAATCTCCGGTGATCGAGCCGTCGACCGGCGGCGGGACGACATTGCTGTCAAGCGGCGCCGGGGCGTCGAGCGACGGGCAGGGATGACACTGCTGCCACGACGCAACCCGAGTCGTTCAAGTCCTCCAGCCGTGACGCGAGCGTCAGTCGATAATGCCGCCCCACCAACGTGGCGCGCCGCCGCAGCTTGCGCGCGCCCGCGCTCCCGGACGGGGCCGGTGGCGGTTATTTCGTGTTGCGGATATCGCTCGCCCGCGGTTTGGCGTCGGCCGCCGCGCTTGGACGCAAAGGAGCCGCGCACCAGCAGTTCCGCACTGGTGGACACACCGCGACAAACCCGGCAACGAAGTCTCCCGGATGAGCCGAGAACTGGCCCGCGAGGTTTGGCAATTCGAACGGGGGAGCCGGCACGGCTCGCGAGCTGCATGCGCGTTCAACCGGTGCCGGCGGGTGGAGCGATCAGACCTCGCGCCCGGGCGGTACGCTCGACAGCGACACGAAACGCAAGCGAGCTATTTGGCTGATCTCGGCCGATTTGGTCGTGGTATGTGGGGACAGGCGTGCGAAGCCCATAGCGGCACAACAGAAAGACCGGTCCGATCTCACCGGCGCCGTCGCCAAAACGAATGTCGATCTCGGCGTGCCTGCGCCGGTCGCCGAGCACCGATCGGGCAGCGAAGACGCCGCAATAGAGACCCGGCCATTCCTCACTCGCGTGGCAAGCGACCGTCTTGGCATCGCGGCTCGGGTCGTCACAGTGCCGGACCTCGATTGGTCGCGTGGCGTGCCCGCGCGGCTCCGGACATGGGCAGCTTGCGAAATCCGGGCAATCATCGTCGTTCCGCCGCGTACTAAAGAGGATCGCCATGCCGTCGAGCGTGATCTCGCGCCCGTGCGGGATAAATGGGAACATCCGGCGCTCGAAGCGCAACCGCAGGCGCGCGTGCTGGTCCGCCTCACGCGCGCCGTCGCGCAGCTGCTGCCAGGCGTCCGGAAACTCGTGACGTACTTCGAAAAAGCGCCAGCCGTCGCCGGGCAGATGCCGGTGCGCCGCAGCGAACGCGGCTTGGCGCAACGGCTCACCGCCTTCGCGCGCCGTATAGCCGAGACGGATGACGAAATCGGTCAGCGTATCGAGGTCAAAGTAGTTGTTTTCCGGCGGTAGCTCGATGCGCCAACGGCTGACGGCACCCATGTACTCGAACGGCAGATAGCGCTGGTCGTTGAAGTCGAGCTGGAACATCCCGGAATCGTCGCGGCCGACCGAGGTCGCGATCGCCTCGCGGGCGCCATACTGGCGGATAATGCGCGGGTCGTCGGCGCAGGGCAGATATTCTCGGGCGAGCCTCTCGTGCTCCGCGCATTCGTCGCAGCACGGCTGTGGGCAACAGCATTCATGGGCCGGGGCGCTCCGCCGTGGGTCGATGCGGGTCTGGCTCGCGAGCAGGGTCAGCCGGCAATGCACGCCGGTGAAGGGTCCGGTGACGCATGGGATGGTTACGGTCAGATTGCGGATGCGCCGCATGAAGTGGCCGGGATAATCCAGGTCGAAGATCCATTCCGGGATATCGATCTCGCAGCAGCCGGTGGTGCGCAGCTGGAGGAAGGCGAGCGGGAAGTGCAGGCGCAGCGAGAGATGCTTTGTCAGTTCGTGCTCCCGGACATTCTCGTCCATATACGCCTTTTCCATGTGGCGCAGCGCCAGCCCGAGCCGCTCGCCGGCGAGCAATCCCTGGTGCAGGTCGTCCCAGACACAGTCGGGCAGAAAGTGGCGGGTGGTGTGACCCCGTTCGAGATTGAAGGCGTGCTGCGCCTGTCGCGCGGCGTCGAGCGCCAGCTCGTACATCTGGCGATGCAGCGCCGCAGTTTCCTTTTGCAGGTAGATGTAGAGTTCAGGCGCGGTGAATTTGTCGCGCAGAAAATTCTGCACCTCGGCGGCATGCTCGATCTGGCGCTGATGCGTGTCGAGATCCTTGAGCGCTTTGCCGCGCCGCCGCTGCGCCGCCAGGATCTGGCGCTCGATCTGCTGAATCTCGATCGTCAGGATGTCGACTTGATGGTTCCACTCCTGCAGCCGTCGGGTCCAGCCGGCCTCGGTCAGTTCCAGACCGGCGGTGGTGCTGAGCGCATCGGCCACGGCGATCAGAATCCGCGCCCCCGCTGCAAAAGAACCCGCCGCCGGGCTCCCGGGCGGCAACTGCGCGTAAGTCAGCGGCGTACCGCCAAACCCGGCGACCCCGGTGAAGAAGTTGCCGATGGCGCTTGAGGCACCGCTCGACGCATCGGTCGTCTCGGCGACGCCACGAACGACCGTCGATGCTATGGTCAGGTCCTGGTAGAGGTTCTCCTCGCCGATCAGGCCCGCCTGGATCAGGCCTCGGTAGTAGTTGAGGTTGGTCTGGCTGATTGCCTTGGTCTTCTGCAGCGCCTCGATCGCCCAATCGGCGTCGCGCCACGTGTCCTCCTGCGCGGCGAGGCCGAGTGACAGTATTTCCCGCTCCTGTCCGGCGCGCAGCGAGGCCAGAAGCTCGGCATCGCCCTTCTCGACGGCAGCCTGAAAGGCGCTGCCGAATTGCTCGACGCGGGCGGCGTAATCCTGCGCCTTCTGGATCAGGACGGCAAAGCGGTAGGGGCTGTGCAGGCGACACCAATCCTCGCCGTCGCCACAGCAATCGGCGAGCCCGCGCCAATTTTCGCGCCCCGAATCACTGCCGAAATAATGCGCTGCTCCGTTTCTGCGCCGATCCGGAAGGCGGCGGGAACTCTGGCACGAGCGGATCAGCGCCAGGCGGTCGGCGATGGTCTCGTAGAGATCGACGAGCCGCGGATTGAGCGGGGCGTAGGCCGGGGTAAAGGACGCGACGTTCGGCGGCGATGACGGCGGCTCTAGCTGGACCGGACGCGGCGCGCGTCCAAGGATCCGTTCCGAGACATCGAGCAGCGCCCAGGCCTGCTGAAAGGCTTCGGGCGAATTGCCGCGATGGCGGAGCGCGTCGCTCCACTCGACAAGCGTCTCGAGATAATGCAGCACGACGGCGCGGCGGCGCGCCTGGTCGCAGGAGATTTCGGTGGCGTCGCAGCAGGCTCCGGAAGCCGGAGGCGGCGCCAACACCTCCGCTACCTCCTTCGGACCGCAATCGATCCAGGTGCAATCTTGGCGCAGCGGATCGAAGGGCTCCCGGTACCACGCCAGCGCCGCCTCGAATTGGCAATGCGCGCGCATTGCCGTCGCGATCAGCAGCGACGGGCTGAACGGCGATAGCGGATAGAGCGGCGCGCCGGGTGCGAAGAACAGAAAATAGGGGTAAGCCGGCAGATCGAGCGTGCCAAGATATGTCGGCGGGCTCGCAGGGGCGGCGACCTGTGGCAGCACGACTGCATTGTCGGCGGCGATGTCGTAGCGGAAGCCCGGTGCCGACGGATCGGCATGCCCCGGCGGAACGAGGCCGTTGGTCACCGCGAAAGTCAGCGAGTCTTCGATGCGCCCGAGGAATTGCAGGTCGCTGCTGGTGCTGCTGGCGGGATCGACGCGGACGGCGAAGGCCGACCGCCGCGGCTGGCTGAATTGCCCGTTATGGAGACGGCACCAGGCAAGGCGCACGGTCGGCGACGAGGGCCAGTCGAGCAGCTGTGGCAGTTGCACCGTGTCCTGCCAGACCGTCGAGGTCTGTTGTACTGGATCGTAGAAATCGTCCTGCCAGCCGTTCTGGTAATCGCCGGACGCGGTGAAGCCGATGGGTGCCGCGGCGGCGGCGCTCTGTGGCTCGTAAATGGCACCCGGGATCAGCCAAAAATAATATTCGTCGAGGCCGGGCGGATGCTCGCAGCTGCAGATCGCGCAGCAGGAAACGCAGTCGGCAGCGCCGGCTTGCGCATGCGGCGCGAATTCGGCCGCCCCGGGGGGTGTGCCGGCCGCTGCGATCCGCCAAAAGCGGGTTCCGAGCCGGATCGCCGTCTCCATCCACAGCGGCAATTGGCCATCCGTGCTGCCGCCAGCAGCGGCGGTCGTGGACGGGACGGCGCCGCCGCCGACGGTCGCAACGGGAACCAGCGCCAGCCAGGACGGCCGGGCAGCGCGCTCCGGCGTACCAAGGAGGTCGAGCCCCTCATGCGGGGCCGGCAGCAGCGCCATGCGCGCCGGTTCACGCACCTGCAACAGGTCCGGGCCGTGACGGACATGCGCCGCTTCGCCTGGCCACCAGTCGCCACCGCCGGGGGCGGCAATCGCCAACTCCGATTGGTGCAGCTTCGCTTCGAGGGTGCGAAATGCCTCGACCTGCTGGGCTCGGCGCAGATCGTCCCACTCGATCCAGTTTTCCTTATAGAGGAGCCGTTCTTTGCAGGCGCGCCACACCTCGAATGTTGCAAATTCGCTATCCCACAGCTGCGCAAAGGCGCGGCTGACGGCCCAGCCGGGCTCAAGATGCAAGCGGGCGCGGCGGACGAAGGCCTGGACCGCGCTGACCGCCTCCTCGATGCGGCTCGCCCGCTCACCGACCCCGCTCTCGACATCAAGCAGCAGAAGATCGCTCAGGTCGCGCGCGCATCTGGCGTGGCCCGGGGCCCAGGGCAGAGCCACCCGGTCGAGCGCACAGAGCCATGACACGAGCGCATCGCGCCCGCGCAGCCTGAGGCCGTCATTCAGACGCCGCAGATCGTCATAGCGCCGCGGTTCGCCAGTCTCCAGGCAGCCGTCGTCGATGAATGCGCAAAGGTTGGCGTTGCCGCTTGCCGTCTCGCCGGGAATGACGGCGGCGGGATCGTCCGACGCCCAGAGATCGGGCCGCGCCGCAGCAATATCTTTCGCATCAAAGCGGCATTCGAGGGCCCCGAGCCAGCGCTCCGCATGCCAGACGCGAATCCCCCAGCGCTCGTCTTCGAGATCGGCGCCGGTGACGGCATAGACCGGTGCCGTCTGGACGGCGTAGTAACGCAAGCCAAGCGGGCGGAGTTTCGGCGCAACGCCGAGCGCGGCAAGCAGCGGCGCCGGGTCCGTCGGTTGCGTCTTTTCGGCCGCGGCGAAAACGTGCCAAAAGACGCGGTCGTGTCGGCGACGGATGTCGTCGCGGGCCCGGGTGTAGTCGAAGAGCCGCTCCCACCAGTCGAACATTGCCTGCGTGCGCTGCGGCGACGGTTTGGTCCGCGCATCGCCGGCGGGCGGATGGTAGCCGTCGGAAATCGGCAAGAAGTTGAAGTCGAACTCGGCGAGATGCTGGGTGAAACCGATGCCGCTGCGGTAATAGGCAGCCCCGGCGAAATTGGCGCCGTTCTGCAGCATGAGGCCGAGTTCCGAGGCATCTTCCGCGCCGCGCCGGCCGGCAAGATCGAGCCGGTGAGCGAACAGAAGCGCCTTGAAGGCCCGCTGATAGGTGCGGCGGATGTCGCGAAGCGAGCTTGTGTAAAGCGTCGCGAGAAACGCCGCGGCCCCGGGGCTCTGGGCGGTGATGCCGGTGCCGAGCGATGCTTCCTTGTCGATGGCGAAGAGCCGGTGGCGAGGGAGGGCCATCCGCTCGCCGCAGCTGTCGGGCCCCGCATATTTGATCTCAAACCCGGCATGCACCCGGTGCACGCGCTCGGCGGAAGCGAAATCGGGGTCCGGCCGCATCAGTTCGACCGTCAGCTCGTAGGCGCCGCGCCGCAAAAGCCGCGAGCCGACGGGACGTTCCTCCTCGCCCGGCCACTGATGGCTGAGGATCACCCAGCTGCGCGCACCTCGCTTGAGGATGGCCCGCCATCGGCAGCGCTCCACCGCCTCCCAGTTCGGTTTATCGCCACAAGGTGTCGGCGCGCCGGCCCAGAATTCGTAAGTGCCGTCCTCCTCGATGAGCAGCGCCCCCGACCAGGTGACGTCGAAACCCTGGGCGCCGCCGACGAGGTCGCCGTCCTTATGCCGCACCAGAAATCCGTTTCGGATGTCGAGAAACGCCGCCTCCGGCGCCGGCAAGGTTGCGGTGAAGGACGGCAACACGGTCGGCAGCGGCGCATTGTCGCGATCGCGCGATGTTCCGAAGCCGTCGAGCGCGCCCGAGATGTCGCGCCACGCCAGCGCACCGCCAGCCGCCTTGTATTCGGTGACGAGGCCGGTACCGACGAGGCTGAGGAGTGCGGCAAAGGCGCCGCCGTTGGGTCCGATCCAGGTGATCGGCGGCGGCGCGCCGGCATCGTTCTCCCAGGACGCCGTCGCCTCGTTTTCGTCGGCGAAGAGCCGCCGCAGGATCAGGCGGGCCGTACCGTGGTCCTTATCCGGGCATTCTTCCCCTGCCACATGGGCGACGTGCCGCGACAGGTGCGCGGCAATGATGCGGCAACGACGCTGACAAAGCGCCACATGCCGGCGCAAATAATGCCAGCGGCGCTCGCCTTCGGCCTCCTCGATCAGATGTCTCTCGGCCTCCGCGAAATCGGGAAAGAGGAGGGCGAAGCGAGCGAGCATCGCGCGTGGTTGGAAGTAGAGATCCTGAACTGCGACCTGCTCGTCGGCGTTGAGGGACCGGAGGCTAGTGAGCTGGTCAACAACCTCGTGGTCGGCGATCGGGATGCGTGCCCACAGCTCGCCGCCGGCGGTTCCGGCGTCGTATTGGAAGGGCGAGCCGGCGCGCCCGGTCCACATCGCCGGCGTCGTCTTGGCCGCCGGAAGGCTGGTCACGTAGCGCGGCGCCGTCGCGTCGAGCTTATGGCCGTTCCGCTCAAGAATGTGTGGAAAGAGGTGCTGCGCCAGCGCCACAACATCGTCCGCGGCAAAGCCCAGCTCGCCTTCGAGGAAATCAGCGACGTGGCGCCAATGCCAGTCCTCGCAATCGAACTCCTCGGCCGCGGCCAACAACTCGCGCCTCAGCCGCCAGAGCGAGAATTCGGCTTCGTCATCAGGCAGGCCGAGCGGCAGCTCCTGCGCCTCCAGCTCCCCTTGCAGCGGGAAAGGTTCGCCGCCGTCGGGATCGTCGGCGGCCGTGAACAGGTAGAGGAGCTCGGTGATGCGAAACCGCGACTGTGTGATCTTGGCCAGGATTTCCGCCAGCCGCAGCGTATGGGTCGGCAGCGCATGCCAGTTGTCGGTGGCCGAAGCCGGATCAAAGCCGCAAAGCTTCGAGAGGGCATCGAGACGCGTGGCCAGCACCGTCGCGAAATCGCCGGCGCGATGCTCGCAGCGGCTGCGACGCCGCGCGAAGGCGACGATTTTCTCGCACAGCTCGCGGATCGCCCATCCCCATTTTTTCGCCGCCGGGCCGACCCACAGCGCCAGGATCTGCGTCCGGTCGGCATCGACCGCTGTCGGCGCCGGCTGGTCCCGCGGATCGCAAAGTTCGAGGCGGAATTCTTCGCGCAGCATCTGAAGGGCGGCGAGCTGGCGGACAAAGTCGGGGTTGGGCGCACCGCCGGTAAACAACTGCAGCACGTCGCAGACGTCGCGCAACTCGGCGAACGAAAAGCAAAGGCAGCACTGTTCCTTGAGCTTGCGCCACAATCGGATAAAGACGGCGAGCTGGACAAGGCCTTCCTCGGGGGCGCGGTCTCCGTCCGGAAACTGCAGCGATAGCGCCTCGAGGCAGCACGGCTCGCATTGCGGAAAAGCGCCCTTCGCGCGCTCGTCGCTGCTGCGAAACGAGACAAAACCGGACGCCCACAGCTCGTAGAATTCGCAATAGGTGAGGCAGGTGCGAGCGAGAAACTCGGGGAGCCGGACGACCGTTTCGATCCAGGCATTGCCGTCGCCCGGCGCGGCGAAGCCGTAGAGTTGCCACGGTCCGCTCTCGCCAACCGCGGCCGGCAGCGCCGGTACGTCACGGTCGACGGGCCGGCCGCAGAGCGGTGCCGGCGCGCCGGCGAACAGCAGCGTATATTCCTCGGGCGTGATGCCGAGATATTCGCGGGCAATGTCGATGCGCACCGGGTAGCGCCACAGGTAGTCGGCGAAGCCCTGCGGCTCGTTGGTCGGATCGAGGACGAATTCGGTGATGCATTTGCGGAAGGTCCGCATCTCCTCAAACCGGCAAGTCCCGAAGTGCCGCAAATAGCCTCGCGACACGTCGAGCGCTTGCGAATAGGGCAGCCGGCACGACGAAAAGTCCGATTTGAGCGTGTTCCAGACGAGGGGCTCGACCGCGCTGTCGGCGGCGACCGGGACAGCCGGTGTCGAGTGCTCCGGGAGGGCCGCAAAGAGCCGTGCCGGATCGTGGCAACCGGGTTTCGTCTCCTCCGGGCGGGGCTCGTCCCGGCACAACGCGTAGTCGCCGAGCGCATCGGCGGCGGTGTCGTAAACCTGGCCGTGCACGAGCCCGGCTTGCGAGATCACCTGCGATGCGATGTATTCGAGGCACTCATTGGCGATGTCGATCTGCGGCAGCGGTGTTTCCAGATTGGCGCAGCTCGCCGCGAGGTTGCCGAGCGGCCCGCGACGATTGGCGATCGCGGTCGCCAATGTCGGAGGGGTGAAGGTGATGCTGGTCTTGTCGGGCACGTCGCCCGCGACCGGCTGGCTCAATGTCACCGAAGTCGGCGCGACACTCGCAACCGCGGCGCCAGCGGCAATGTTGCTGCTTCCGCTGACAAGCATTCCCGCGGCGATGCCGGTGGTGGAGACAAAGGGCAAGACTGCTCCCGAAGGCGTATTGCCGTTGGTCGGCAATGACAGCGGTGCCGCCACCGGCGCCGAGCAGGTCGAGATCGGCGAGAGCTTCAGAAGTTCACTCAGATAGGCAACGGGGCCGAGCGGCGACAAGCAGGGCGGCGGGATGCAGTTGGTCAGCATCCCGTCCGGGTTGACCGGTTGGAAGCCGCCGACCGGCGGTGCGGATGGCAGCGGCGGTGCGATCGCCGCGGCCGAGGCGTAGATCGCGGCGGCCAGATCGTAGGCCACGGTGCCCGCCAACGCCTGCTGGAAGTCGGCGGCGGACAGTTCGGTGATGCGTGCGGCCAAAGTGAAGCCACGCGCATACAGCGCCTCGACCACCGAAAAGGTGTAGGCACTGGCATCCTGTGCCGGCACCGACACCGGCGGCGGCACCGATTGCATGATCTTGTAGAGCGCGTCGAGCGTGACCATTGCCTCGACCAGCCAGGCCTGAGCAGCCCGATCAGCCGTGAAGACCGTCGCCGCAGCGGCCTGCAACTGCTGTAGATCGAAGCCGGCGCCGAGGGTGTAGGCGCCATAGGCCGACAGACACGCGGCGAGCCAATCCTTTGACAATCCCGGCAGCGTCGACGGAGTGGCGGCAGTGCCGGCGGTGACTGGCAGGCTGAAGGTAATGTTGGCATGGGCGGCGACGCCGGTGCCGGTCACTGGTTGACTCAGCGTGATGGATGTCGCGGCGGCGGGCGGCGGCGGCGAAAGGCTGATCACGGTGGTACCGGCCGCGATCGCGGGCGGGCCGCTCACCGACATTCCCACGGCGATCGCGTGGGTCGGCGAGAATTGCAGAACAAGGTTTTGCGGGGAGGGGCTCGCGGGGGTAGCGGCGCTGGTCGCCAGCACGAATGGGCTCGAGGGTCCCCCTGAGGCGACGGCAAAGAATTTCTGGACGGCGCGGATGAACGCCGCGATGCGCGCGATCGTGTCGCCCGGCTGGGTGAACGCTGGCAGCCAGGTCGGATTGGCCTGAAAGAATTGGCTCCATTGCTGGCTCGTCACCGCGGCGAGCGCGGTCACACTCGCCGGGGAACCGAGGACCGGGCTCGCAACGATCGCGTCACCGAGCGCACCGCTGAACGGCGGCGGCAGCATCGCGCTCTGTGTCAGCGCACACAGCGCCAGGGTGAGGAACGCCGCGGGCTGCGCATTTGCGGCACCCGGCCAGAACTTGCTGTCGTCGTCGCCGGATTGATAGGCAACGCTGCTGACCGTACCGCCGGGCGGGGTCGGAAAGGCCAGCCAGGACTGGATCAGCGACACGAGCCCGGTCGAATAGGGCGGCGTAAAGACGATGCCCGTCCCGGCCGGCACGTCGTTCAGGATCGGCGCGCTGAGTGTAACGGAAGCGGTCGCGGCAGTCACGCCTGTGACAGTGGCGCCGGAGGCGATGTTGGGGCCGGTGACGGACATGCCGGCGTTGACACCGGCGACCGATGCAAAGGTCAGGGTGTTGCCGGCAGCGGCATCGGCGACGAGCGTCAGCGCAATCGTGTCGAGCGGCGCCAGCGGCGTCGTGGTTGCGGTCGGAACGCCGAGTGCGTCGAGACGGCGCGCCGCCTGCGCCGCGTTGATGCTTCCCGCAGGAGCTGTCCCGCTGAGGACAGGTGCTGCAAAGCTCTCCCCATCGCCGACGACCCCCACATTGATTGCCGTGGTCAGGTCGGCGAGCAGTCCGGTCAACGTCTCGCGGGTTGCCAGCAAATAGCGCTGCTGAACCGTTACCTGCGGCGGCATCGCCGCGGCGAGCGCATAGAAATAGGCGGCTGGAACGCCAAAATTCGTCGGCGCGTCGGCCGGGCCGAGACCGGTCAGGACGACCGTGACGTCGTTGGCGGAACCGGCGCCGGGATCGGCTGGAAATTCGAGGAGCGCCTGGGTCGCCGCAAGGCTCTGCTGCTGGCAGGCGATGGCGGCCGACAGCGAAAAGATAAAATTGGTCAGGCGGTCCGCCATGCTGTTGGCGACCGTGTAGTAGCTGTTGAGCTTCGCCTCGAATTGCTGGCGGTCGCCTTCGTACAGGTTCGCGCTCGGCATCCCGCCGCTGTTGCCAGAGCCGAGCAGTGCGCCGGTATTCGGTGGGTTCGTGTAGAGGTCTTCGACCGGGTCGGGCGGGGTCGGCGGCGGCGGCTGCTGACTCCAGACGATCTCGTAAGCAATATTCTTGCACTGTTCGAGGCTCAGGGCGCCGAGCGCCGGCGCGAAAGTGATTGGCGTGCCGCTATTGACCGCGGCCGACAATTGCTGGTTCAGCGTGACGCGCCCGGTCGCGTCGATACCGAGGACCGTGGTGCCGGCGGGGATGCCGGCGGCGCCGGATAGGCTCATGCCGATGCCGATGCCGGCGGTTCCGGCCGGAAACTGCAAATTCGTGCTGCCGGCGGCGGCGGTCGCCGAGGTCGAGACCGTCACCGACGCCCCCGGGTCGCCGTCCAGCACTTTTTGTACGGCAGTAAGCAGGTTCCCGAATGCCGGCGGCGTGCCGTCGGCGGACAGCTGCAAGGCCGGTGCGTTGGTGGCCGCCGGTGCAGGAGAAAGCTGGAAATAAACTGTGGGCGGCGCGATGGCGGCCCAGGGGTCGCTGACCGGCGGATCGACAAAGGTGGGGGGCGTCGGGTTCCACGAGTTCAAATCGGGCGGCGGCGCCGGCGAGAGGGTGACGTCGTAGAAATCCTGAGTGACAGATGGCGCGCCGGCGCCGCTTCCCCATTGCGCGACGAGCCGCAGGTTCTCAAACGCTGTTGTCGACGCGACCTCGATGACCGCGGTGGCGACGGAAGCAAGGCTGAAGAAGGCGGTATGGAGGAGGTCTGGCGGAGGCCACAGATCGTATTGCTGGACAATACCGGTTGTCGGATCGGGGGCATATTGCGGCGGCAAATAAACCGGGGACACATTGGCAGGTTGCGTGCTGGTCGGATTTGGCGCAGTGGCCGCCGCGCCGATATAGGTGGCCGTGCCGACCGCCTGTCCTGCCGTCGGGCTGTTGAACGAGAGATCGAAAGCCGTGATTTGCAGTGGGCCGAGACCTGGTGGATCAAGATACTCAGTCATGAATTTATTGGGATCAATCGCCGCTTGCGGCACGATCCGGATGACGATCAGGCTCGACATTCTCTTCCCCTTAGATCCGGCCCGTTCGAGCCGTGGAGTGCTGTTGTCTTAGCGAGAGCACCCGCTAGCGTTTTGGTATGGCGGCGCCTTCGTCCTTCGCCGCAGCTCTGGCCCGAGTTCCGGGCGCGGCACTTTTCGGTTGCGGCTGATCCGGCGCAGGCTCGGCGGTGACCAGCACGCCGGCGATCTGGGCGAACGGCACAAAGACCGCTGACGGCATCTCCGCAAGGTCGCGTTTATCTTCCGGCAGCAGTCGCCGGGTCAGCTCGTCCGATTGCAGCCACAACCCGTGCAGCTCGACGCCCAATAGCGTGAACGGCCGGCAGATGCCGTCCGCGAACAGTGCGGGCACCGACACCATCACCGTGCGATTGAGATAGTGACCGATCTTCGGTGTCATCGGCTCCCCTCCTCGAGGCCATTATCCGCTACTGATCAGTGCTCGCTGAAACCAGTAGATTGATTTGCATTTTTGGTGCTGAATTGGCATTGCAGTGCATCGAGCCCGCCGTTTGCCCCATCGATCACCAGGATTTCCCGGTCGCTGGGTCGTAGCCCTTGGTGATCGAGAAATGCAGTTGCGCCGGCTCGGCATTACGCGTCCGCGGGGAATGCGGGGCCGTACGCATCCGCAGCGAATGTGGGACAGTCGCATCTGTCGCATGTCGAGGCGGTGGCGGCGGGTCGTCATGTGCGACATGGGTGACTGGTCCGACCTGTTCCGGTGGTAGGGGAATGTCGATAACCGGCACCGTGGCTTGCGGCCCCTTCCACCAGTGATAGATCGCACGACCTGCCGCTATACCCAGTCCAATACCTCCAATCGCGGCCAGCACGATATTGACCCCCGGTGTAAAGGCGCCGAAAGCGCCTAGTAGCCCAACAGAGGCCCATAAGGCTTCGCCTTCGTTGGAGGCGGTTGCAACATTCACCACCGCCAACCCTTTGCCGCCAATGTCCAACGCCTTGCCGCCGAAGCCGAGGAGTCGTTTGAGCCCGCCCCAGAAGCCTCCGCCTTCGGGAAGGGCCGATGGAGGTCCACCGCCCTCTGGTGGAGACGTTGATGGCGGCTCACCACCTTCCGGACCTCCGCCCCCGCCCTGCGTTGGGGCTCGGGGCAGGCGCGCGCCCTCCTCGGCCAACTGCTCCCGCAGCAGGTCCTTATAAGGCGTATCGCGAAAGCCGACCCGATTACCCGAGGGCAGGTCGCTTGCCTCGACCCGGGCCTCGAGGTCGGGGCCGCCGTGGAGCAAGTAGTCAGCTTTTGCCACAGCCGCATCGTATTCTTCGGCTGCACGCACCTGTCCGAGAGGGCCAAGGTTAGGGCGCGATAGCGTCCTGTATAAAAGCTCGCGAGCCGCGGCCTTCAACTCTTCCACATGTTCCTCAAGCGCCTCGTACGTCGGATAGTTCTTCCGGGCTCCAATCCATGCCTCCACTTGCTTGTAGAGTTCGGCGTTTTCCGGCGTCAGGTCCGGCGTGTCGGGCTGGTGGCCGGACCGGTCGATGAGCCGCACCGGGTTCATGGCAGCGTAGTCATAGGAACTCAGCCACGGCGCCTTGTCGATCTCTGGGTCCGGACTCGTCCATCTTCCCAGCCACGGTGCGTAGTAGCGGGCGCCGTGATAGGTGAACCCGTTCTCGTCGTCACGCTCCTTGCCGGTATAGCGGTAGCGCTTGCGTCGGACCTCGGCGGGGTGATGGCCGGCTTGATAGACGGTCTCGCCATAGGGAGCGTATTCCTCGTAGGAGATCAGCCGTGCCGCCTCGTCGAGTTCCAATGTCGCAGAGCCGAGGTGATTGGCGAGTTGATAGCGCTGGACTGGCTCGGGCGCATGCAACGACTGTCCGCGCTCACGGGTCAATGTTTCGACCAGCGCAATGCGCTGTTTGTCGTCCATGACGTGCAGCGTCTCGCGCTCCCGCGCGATATTGTCGCCGTCCCTGTCGTATTGGCGATAGATCTCGAAGCCGCCGACATAAAGCCGCTCCTTGCGACGCGTGCCGTCGCGCCGCTCGGTGACTTTGCGCGCCCGCTGTCCGGCGCCGTCG
>DATJLK010000043.1:0-19302 GCA_035509615.1 Allostellaceae bacterium
AGGGTCGGCCCAGAACTGTCCGGCCGAGTTCTCCAGCCATATTGGTTTCGTTTGTTCGGGGGCGGCGATCACAGCGAGCACGTGCAACATCGCCATTTTGGACCCTGGTTTTCTATTGCACGGCACCTGCACGAAACAGAACAAGTGAATATTGCAGGACTGATGATCGGAGCATCACCTACCCAGCGCCGCCGCTCGACCCGGCCCATCGCGATGCGGCGAAATGGGCCGGGGGTGGGGATCAGCCGGTGGTGTGCTTGCGGATAAAGCCGACCATCCGCTCGATCGCGCGGGCGGCATAGGGTGCGTCGGGCTTGCCGGTCATAAAGCCGTGATTGGCGCCTTCATAGAGCTGCAATTCGGCCTCGCCGCCGGCCTTCTGGTAGTCGGCGACGAATTTCTTCATCAGTTCGACCGGGACCCACTCGTCCTTGTCGCCGCCAAAGACGAGTGCCGGCGGCAAATCGACCTTTTCGCCGCGATCGAGGATGCGCGGCGGGTTGCCTTCGGCCATTGTCGCCGCATCGCCCCAGAAATTGTGGTGGTTTTCGAGAAGCTCGGCATTGCCGGCCTGTTGCGCGAGTTCGTACCGCAACAACGGGTCGAGCACCCCCCAGCCGGAAATAACAAAGGCGAGCCGAGCGTCGAGCGCCGGGGCATCGGCCAGCCACAATTCGCTATAGCGCGCATCGTCGGGCCGCATTGCCGCCAGCAATACCTGATGACCGCCGCTCGAGGTGCCAAAGCTGCCGACCCATTCGGCGCGGCTTCTGAACTCGCCGGCATTGGCCTTGAGCCACCGGGTCGCGAGATTGATGTCGGCGAGCGAGGCGGGATAGGGCGCTTCCGGCGGCATCCGGAAATCGATCGAGGCGACAAAGATGCCGCGCGCCGCGAGGGCCTTGGCGATGAAATCGTTGTCGGTGCGGTCCTTGTTGACCCAGGCCCCGCCATGGACTTGCAATACCGCCGGGAACGGTCCGGCGCCGCTCGGCCGGTAGAGCCGCGCCAGCATTGGCCGGCCGCCCTGGCGCTGGTATTCGACGTCTTCGATCCGGACATCGCGGCGCGCTTCGGCTTCAACTGTTGTCGGCATCTGCCCTCTCCTCGTTGCGTCGTTTGGCGGATATCCTAATCGAATGATGACGCCCTGATCCACCGCCACGCGGCGCAACCGAGCGAGCGCCATCGGCACCATCGGATCGTTGGGATGGAGTTCGCGCACCCGGCATTCGAGGCCGGCCATCAGCGCCGCCGCTGGCGCCAGCTCGCGGTCGGTCCAAAACCGCTTGGCCGGGTCGAAAAATCCGACGGTGTCGAGAAAGGCGATCGTGAAGTAATAGCTGTCGGGCAGCGACTCGCCGACGGCGCGGGCGACCACCGTCCCGTCGGGTGCAATTGCGGCATCGAGGCACCAGGCCAGCAGGCGGTCGAGTTCCCGCCGGGCGCGCTGCCGCTGATCCCCGCTCATCTGCGGCCAGCCGAGACTGAACAGTACCGCGACATCGTAATTGTTGTGGCTGGTGATCCCGTCATCGTCGAGCCAGCCATAGGGATAGCGGTCGTCGCGGATCGCAAACAAGGTGTCGATCAGTTGCGGCCAATGGCCGATGCGGCCTTCGAGATAGCGCGCGATGTGAAAGGTCATGCTGAGGTCGACGGTGCGCCAGCGCTCGTCATCGATCTCGTAGTCGGCGCCAAAAAATCCGGTCGCGGGGTCCTGCCAACCGGCAATGAAATGCCGCAGCACGGCGTCGAGACGCGGGTCCCACGGATAGCCCCGCGGCCGCCGGCGCAGGATCAGCCGGACGAGGTCGGCGGTTGCAAAATTGAGCTCTTTGCGGCGGTCGACGCCGTCATCGGCCAGGTGCGACACGACAAGGCCCGCGAGATAGTGCCGCAGGCGATCGGGATCGTTGACGCGATCGAGAAAGCGCGGCGGGTTGAGGCCGGCATCGAAATCGTCAGCGAGCAGAGGGTCGACCGAGGCGTCGAGCTTTAGAAACCAGACATCGGTGCCGATCCCGAAACTGCCCTCGGCATCGCGCGTCGCCACCGCCTCGGGCGCGGCACCGGCGAGGGCCCGCACCCGCTCGAGGGTCTTTGCTGCGGCCCCGGCATCGCCGGTGTACTGGAGCCGCCACAGCAATTCACCGATCGCCTGACGCAGCCGGACCGTGTCGCGGCCGGCCGCCTCCTCGCGATCGAGCCAGTGCTCGAATCGCCGGATCTCGGGCAGAACGGCCCGGCACAATTCGGCAATCGCCGGGTAGTAAGCGGCGAGTGCTGCTTGCGGCCTCCATCCCTGCGGTATCGGGCGGGCGGCTCGCGGGCCGGTCGGGGTCATGGTGCCGGGATCGTCAGATCGGCGCCCGCGCCCCGGCTCGTGCCGCGACCGGCCGTGACTGCATCAGCGAGCCAAAGGAGGTGACGCAGAACAGCCCGGCAAAAGCGATGATCAGGGCAAGAACCACCGGGCTGCCGCTGGGACCGAGCGACAATGCCGCTGTTGCGCTTGCCGCCCCGGTCATCTGGATAAAGCTGCCGAGGCCGGAGGCGGCGCCGACGACCCGCGGATCGCTGCCCAAGCTGCCGGCAGCGGCATTCGGGGTGATCAAACCGCTGCCGCAACAAACGGCGATCATTGGGCCAACGATGACAAACGGCCCGGATATGTGGAGCAGCGCCAAGGTCAACATCAGGAGACCGGCGGGAATCAGAACCATCGCGCCAATGGCAATCATGCCGTTGACCCCAAGCCTGTTGGACAGGCGGTTCGACAGAAAGCTGCCGACCAGAAAGCCCAATGGCGGTAAAGCGGCATAAAGTCCATATTTTTCGGGTGCGACGCCAAACTTGCCGATCAACACCGCCGGACCGCCGGCGGCGAAAATGTGAAAGCCGGCATGGGCGCCGGCGGCGGCAAACGCATAAGCGATAAAGCGGCGTGTGGTAAGCAGCGCGCGATAGCTCGCCAGGATCGGGGGGCCGGCGGCCGCCTCGCGCGCAACCCTACCGTGATCAGGCATGAAGCAGATCATCGAGATGATCGCGAGGCAGGCGAGTACGGCAACGGCGGCGAAATTTGCCCGCCAGCCGACCCATGCCTGCAAAACACCACCGAGCACCGGCGCCCCTGCCTGCATCAGGGTGGTGGCAATCGCGCGCCCGGCGATCACCTGGGCCGCGGCTGCCGCTCCCCAGATCTCGCGGGTCAGCGCGCGACCCACCACGAAACCGGCGCAGGCGCCGATCCCTTGTAAAACCCTGGCGGTGATCAGGATCTGGATATTTGGACTGACGGCGCAGACGAGGCTGGCGACAGCACCCAGCGCAAGACCGCCAAGCACGGTTCGCCGGCGCCCAAAGCGGTCCGACAGCGGCCCCAGCACCAGCATGCTGACCGCGAAGGCCAGCAGATAGGCGGCAAAAGTCAGCTGAACGCGGCCGAGCGAGGTATGCAGGCCATGCGCAATCGCCGGGACCGAAGGCACGTAGATCGTCGAGGCGACCAGTCCCAGCCCCGACGATGCGGTCAGGCCCAGCAGGATCCCTCTGCGCTGGATCGCCGTCAATCCGTCGGAGGTGAACGAACCATCGGAAAGCTCCGACATGATCAAGTCCGGCTTCTGGGGATGGTCAATGGTACATCCTTTTTCAATTTTCCTAAAGGTGTCGTTGCTCCGACGGTGCCGGCGCGCAAACCGCGATCCCGGCAGCCCCGTCGCAGGATCCCGGTCAGCCGCACCGGCCGCCGCGCCAGCCAGTGGTCCAGCGGCGTTACCGGCAATGTCAGCTCGCTTCCATCGCAATCCGGCAGCAATGCCACCGTCACTCGCGGCGTACCGGCAGGCAGCATGATCTGCAGCCGCCGGATCGGCTGCCCGGTGGCGCGCTCTCCCGCCACGTCCGCCCGCCGCGGCAATTCGGATACCGGCCGCCTGTCGTCCGGGCTTCGTCCATGCGGCTGATCCGCGTCGGCGGGTGTAAACGAACGCGGCGCCGGAGGGGGCGATAGTTCAAAGCGTCCGCCGGCCGGTTCCAGAATCCGCGCCTCGAATTGATCGCCGCCGATGCGAAAGCGCGCGAGAGAACCGGTCAATGCGACCGGTTCGGCCGCGGTGTGCACGGTCCAGGTGATGTCGCTGCAAATGCTGGGATCGATCTCGTCCTGGATCACGACCTGACGCCCGAGCAGTGCGGCGCCGCGGCGTATCGTTCCCGCCGGATGGCCGTATGCGGTCGACAGATCGATGACGGCCCACTTGCTGTCGCCGTCGACGCACCCGCCGATGATGGCGGCCGGCGAATTGGGGATTTGGCCGCGCCCGCCAACCACGATGGTATTGTGGCTTGCCGCCTGCGAGCGGTAGTACTGCCACCGGCGGCCGCACCGTCCATCGGCGCCGTGATCGAAATAGCCGGGCAAATCGTAATCATCCGAGCCCATGTCCAGGATCCAGCGATGCCTGGCGCCGTCGACGACAAAGGTGCCGGCATCCGCCTGGGCGTGAAGAATTGTTTCTTCCGGCGGTGGCGCGGCGCTGCCAATTCGAGGCGAGACGTTGCCGCCCTTTATCGCTAAAAAGACCGGACCAGCCTCGGCCGCGGACGACCAGGTGCTGCGAAAGCACGCGATGTCGCCGCTCGCGAAGATTTTACCGGTCGGCAGTCCGAGACTCACTGGTGCTTTTCTGTCGCAGTTGGGCCAGATCGCGGCGAAGGGCAGATGCCAGCCTTCGCTGTCGCCCGCGATCCAGCCATCGATCGGTCGCCCAAAGCGATGCGCAAACCAGACCAGCGCAGACGCGTCATAACGCTGTTCCGAATCCCCGAAATTGAACGCGGCGCCGAATGGGCCGACGGCATGCAGTGCGAAGTCGCCAGTCTGCGCAAACCCTGGCCGATCGGCAAGTCCAAAGCTGCTACCCAATGTGCTCTCCAGGGCCGCGACCATCAACCCGGCATAGCGCATCGCCAGTGACCAATAGCTAAGTCCCTCGCGCCACGCGCCATCCGGCGCCAGCCCGGAAAAGACGTTCCAATTGGATCCCAGAGCATATCGCAACAGCCGGGCCGACAACGGCAGGCGCGAAGCAAGCACGCAAAGAGCGGCAACCAGAATGCCGGCATTCGAAACCAGGGTGCAGTTGTCGCGTCGCCGCGGCCACAACAGCGAGCGATCCTCGTAAGCCTCGAGCGCCGGTTCCAATACGTTGCGGCAAATCGCGCTCTCGATGTCCCGTCGCTCGCTCGCAGTCAGCGCGTCGAACAGCCAATCATAAGCGAGCGACACGGCGACCGCGATTTCGGCGCAGTCGAGAAACGAGCGAATGACCGGCCGCTCTTTCCAGCTCGGCTGCGCGGAGAGTTCGGCAAGCGTTGCTCGCGTCGCAGCAAGGGCCGGTTCGGCCAACGAGCGTTCGGCGGTCAGGGCGGCGAATGCGGTGTTGATCAGTCGCCGCGCCCGACGTTTGATCGCTGTCCGCAGATCGGCCGCGGCAATCGGCGAGGCAATCGCCGAGACCAGTTTGGCCGTGTGCGCCCGGAGCTGTGGACTGGCGGCGGCACGTCGGCGAAGTTCAGGCAGAGCGGTCGAATGGAACAGCAGGTAGGGATGAGGCCGGTCAAAGCGCGCGACTGCAATTTCGAGCCCTCGGACATCCGGACCCGAATCTGGTTCAAAATCGAGTGATCGCGCGTTGTCGAACGGCAATCGCGGTATCCGAAATCCGGCGTGGCATTGCCGACCGCGCCGCTTACGCTCGTTTGGTTAAATTGATTATAAGTTTCTGGTGTGAGAGCAGCCTCATAAATGTCGCGCATTCAGCACCGGTTCAAGTCAAGCCTGAGCCAGCAGCTTTACCAGGAAATCGTCCCGCCACGCAGCGAGGTTGAATTTGCCGCGCACCGAGACCTTGGAGCGGTCCTTGTGCATCAGATTGAGCGCCATATGGCGCAAAATCGCGAGATTATAGGGGCTATTGTCGCGACGGCTCCTGACCTGATCCTCGTTCATTACGGCATTGAGGATCCAGTGCAGGCGGTTTTCGACACCCCAATGCGACCGGGCGACATGGCCCAGACGCTCGGGGGTTAGCGGCGTGCTCAGCATGTAGTAGGCGGTCTCGGTGGTATTTTTCTGAGCCCCGTGGGCGGTTGTCTGACGGGTTCGGATGACCCGGCCAAGCGCCTTTAAACCCGGCCAATGATAGCGGGTCTGCAACCAATCGGTATCGGTCGACACCATGCCGATGCGGCTCTCGACCCGTCCGTGATCGCTGTCAAATGTGGCGTGGCGGTTCGCCGACTGGTGCTTTGGATCGGCAAAGAACCGGACGACATCGGCGTGCAGCGCACGATGATTACCCTTTAGGGCGAGAACGTAGTCGCCACCCTGGTCAATGATGCGCTGGCCGATCTCCCGCTGACAATTGCGCGCATCAGTGGTCACGATGGTGCCGCTCAGATTCAGCTTTTCCAATAGCTTGATGACTGCGGCGGTTTCGTTGGTCTTGGCGGTCGTGGCGATCTGCGCCAGCACGAGACGAGTGTCGCAGCACCAGGCGCTGATCATATGCAGCGCCGACCCCGGACAGGCCGGGTCGATCGGACGCCGCAACACCTTGCCATCGATTGCGATGACGCCGGTGCAGGTTTCGCTGAACCGCGCCATGAACCTCTGAAAACAGGCGCGGAACTGATCGGGATCGAGCTGACGGAACACGCGGCTGAAGGTATCATGACTGGGCACCCCGTTTTTCAGGGGCAGAAACCGGCCGAGAAATTCTTGCTTGGCTTCGGCAAAGACGGCCATGTCGACGGCCGTTTGGCCACCGGCCAGTACCGCGCACAGGGCGATCATCAATATTTCAGGCAGGTCGTAACGTTTGGCATTGGCGCCCCGCGGATCTTTCAATTCGGTAAAGCATTCGCCGAGGCTCTCCATCGCCTCCTCCTTTGCCCTCTTCGGGCCCTATTGCGACCGGGTGCCGACGCAACGGCGGCAGCCACGCGCCGGCGATCCAGGCGAGGCGCAAGCAGTGAGGTGGTGAACTGACAATCTCGTGTTTGTGTTTGACAAGATGTCTGCGGCATAGGCGGTCGTAGGCGACGTCATCCATCTGTGATTATCGGACCTGCCTAAAATGATCAGCGGGGCGGCCAGCGATCCGTACGGCGCCCTAATTCGGGTTGAGAGGCTATGAGTGGTCCGGAATCTTGGTACCGGGCCCGCTCGACTATGGGATGAGGCGGTACGCATTGACGCCCTTCCGTGTTTCTCTTGTCCCTCCACTCGGACATTTTGCTGCACGCGGTCAGCGAGGTGTCGCCATTTACGTCAACCCGTCGTCAAAAGTGATATTGTCATTAATTTAACAGGAGTGCCTGAGACACGGTATACGATCAATCGTGACGCCGTTGCCATTGGCCTATCGCGGTGCATGCTGACCAGCGCGACCCGCGACGGATTGCGGTAGACGCAAAATTTGCGAACCGCAACGTTCCCACGATGCAGCGAAATCTCCCATTAATCTTTTCGGAACAGAGTTGACTGACGCTGCTTAGGACTCTTCTTTGACGCAGGATCCGTTAACCAAGTTGAAATGATGTGGTCATCGGTGGTGGTCGGCACGCAGACACCTTCCGGCGCCGGCTTGCTCCGGATCAGAAACGGGTGAGGTGTGATGCTCATTAACAATCTTGCCTGCATGACCAGCACGGATCGGCGGGTTTTATCGGCTGAGGTGGTTTGGGAAGATCACGACTTCCCGCGGCAGGAACTGCTCTTCGAGGTTGGAGCGCCGCGGCGCGGCAACGATCGCGGCGATGCGGCCGCCGAACCTATTGCGTTGCAATCAAGCGACGATGATCTGCGCCCGGAGGCGTTTCTCGCCGCAGTATTCCCGCTTGCCGCGGTGCACGGCGAAGCCAGAGTGCGGATCGAAGGGCGTCCATGCCCGATGCTGATCGAGGGGCTGCGCACTGCGCATGCCTGGTGGTTGAGTTGGGGCGGGATGCCTGGCCCGGCCCCGGTGATCGAAACCGTCGGCGCCAGCCGCCGACAAGCGGATACCGGACCGCGTCGTGCGGTTGCCTGTCTGTCCGGCGGCGTTGACAGCCTGCATCTGCTGCTGCACAACCATCGACGTTATTCTCCCGACGATCCGGCTTACATCCGCACGGCGCTGTTTATTCACGGTTTCGACATCGGCAAGCGCCCGCTTAATCCCGAACGCGATCATTACGACATGATCTTGGATCGCTTTGAAACTTTGGCTGCCGCAACTGGGATCAGCATTTTGCCATGTCGTACCAATCTTCGACATTTGCCGTCGTTGCCGGGCTTTTGGACGCACCGTCACAATGGTGCGGCATTGGCGGCTGCCGGTCACGCCGCAATCGACGGGCCCGCGTTTTTATTCATCGGCAGTACCTATCATCTATCTGAACTGGTTCCGTTAGGATCGCATCCCGCGGTCGATGTCCAATTCTCAAGTCAGCGCCTGGCCGTCATCCATGAAGGAGCACGCTTTTCGCGCGTTGACAAGGTACGCGAGCTCGCTACTTGGCCGACTGCACTCGCCCTCCTCCGAGTCTGCCCCAGCAACATCAAGGGGGTGGCGAATTGCGGGGTTTGCGAGAAATGTCTCGAGACCCGGCTCGAACTGTTGGCGGCCGGTGTCGAGGAGACCGGCGCGTTTGGGCCGAGCTTAACCCCGATCGAGTTGTGGCAGGCGACCGACCCGGTGCCGAGCTTCGATCGCGCACTCCGCTACGAGCCGTTGTTGGCCCCGCTCAGAGCGTTGGGCCATCTCGATCTTTGCCAGATCCTCAGTGACAAGATCGCGGCCTACCGGCAGCATGTCAAAGACGGTGTGAAATGGCCGGACGTCTGATCGCCCGGCCGCGCTGATCGCGATGAAGACGATGGAACAGTTCGGGCCGGTTGAAAAATGCATCTCGCTTACGGCAGGATTAACGTGGTCTACTGGCTCGGTCGGCCAACAGGGCAGGTCTTTCTCGGCGTCGCACTAAGGCAGAATAATGGCTCTTATCATCGGCGTTCTCGGGCATCTTACGATCGAGAACGACCAGCGTCGGGTCGGCAAACTCCCACGCAAGGCTCGAGCCCTGGTAGCCTATCTGGCAGTGCAGGGCGAGCGTCCGGTCAGCCGCGAGCGGCTATCAGATCTGTTGTGGCCGTATCAGGGATCGGAACAGGCGCGGCATAGCCTGCGCAATTGCCTGCTGGAACTGCGCAAGACATTGGGGGAGGGGAGCAGACGCCATTTGGTTGCTGAATTTGCCAATTGCCGGCTGCAGGACGTCGATACTGATCTCAGCCGCTTTGAACAGCTTTCCCGGTCAGCGGACCGCGCCGAATTGCTGATGGCAGCAGAGCTCTACCGCGACGAATTTCTCGCCGATTTCGTCATCGATTCGGAGCCGTTTCAGGAATGGCTCGCCAGCGAGCGTGACCGTACCCTCGACCTAATCTGCGGCGTTCTGCAGCGTTTGACGGCATTGCACGATCAGGCCGGCGAACACGACGCCGCCATCCGCTCGGCCCGCCGGTTGGCATCGCTCGATGCGCTGTCGGAGATTGGCCAGCGCGCGCTGATCCGCGCCTATGCGCGAGCCGGACGTCGTCCTGAAGCATTGCGACAATACCGGACATGTGCAGACATTCTGAAACGCGAACTCGGTGTGGCACCCGACGCCGAGACCCAGGCGCTCGCCAACGAGATTGCCCGTGCTGGCGGTAGCGTTGCGACCGTGGATACGCGCCTCGGCGCGCGACCGCCCGAAGCCGGCTCGGCCGTGGCGATCTCAGCCGGGCGCGGCGCCGGATCCGGCGCCACGCTTCCGGAAATCGCACGCCTGCGATGGCCGTGTCTGCTTCCGCGGATTGCTGTCGCGGTGGCGCCGTTGCGCAACCTGACCGGCGCTTCGATCCATCAGCACCTGTTCGAGGCGTTCACCGACGATCTCGTCACCGATTTGTTGGAGCATGGACGCGGCCTGTCAGTAAAGCATATCGAAGATGCACAGGGTTTCCTCGGCAACAACAGCCTCTCGTCCAAGCTCGGCTCGCCCGAACTCGACTGCGAGTATGTCGTAAGCGGCAGCGCCCAGCTCGGCCCCTCGGGCTCGTTGCGCGTCAACATGCGGATCATGCACATCATGACCGCCGAATACCGCTGGGCCGGACGACATGAATTCACCGCGGATGAACTCGCCAGCGGCCAGACTGAGATAACCCGGCTGATCTCGCGCGAGCTGCACGTCCTGGCACTCCAGGAAGCGAGCCGCCAGGTCTTCGCCAATTCGGATCGAGAGCTCTTCGGTCTCAGCGATTGTCTCTCGCGCGGGGCGATGGCGTTTGGCGGCGATGTCAGCGCGGAACTGATGGTCGAGGCCCAGCGATGGTACCTGGCCGCACTGGCGCGCGATCCGCGCAATGTTGAGGCCCTTGCCGGGCTCGCATTCACTTGCCAGCACGTGGTCGGTCAGCCCTGGTGGACCGACCCGGACGCGGTTGCCGCGTTGTCCGATCTTGGCCGAGAGGCGGTGGCAATCGCGCTCGACCTCGCACCGGGGCACACGACCGCGAGATGCATCCAGGGGATGCTCTATTCCGCGGCGGGACAGCTCGAAGAGGCTGCAAGTGCCTTTGATCTGGCGCTGTCGATGGATCAAGACCTGGCGATCGCCCATAGCTTTTCGGGGTACAATGCCGCCTTCCTCGGCCGTGCCGAAAAAACCCTGCCGGCGGTCGAGCGGGCGATGGGTCTCGACCGGACCGACCGGCGCAACAGCGTGTTCTTTTTCTTTGGCGGCTTTGCCGAGCTGTTGCTCGGCCGCACGGAAGCAGCAATCGCATTGCTGCGTAAATCGCTGGAACGCAATCCCGCCTATGGTAGCGCCCAACTGTTCCTGGTCGCGGCGCTGCTGATGGTCGGACGCAAGAACGAGGCGGCGCGCGCGGCCGCTGCCTTCCGCGACCAATATCCGGGCTCGCGGGTCAATGATCTGGAGCGGTTATGGCTGGCGCGCTCGACCAATCCGATCTACCGCACCCAGATCGATCCCATTTTCGACCGGCTTCGCTCGCTCGGCCTCGGCGGCTGACCCGATCGACGCCAGAGGATCGGCGCCAGAGGATCGACGCCACAGCGAGCGGCGGCGAGTCTCAGGATCGCGGCGGCGCCCACGGCTCGGGTGCGCGCGGTTCAAGGTCGGTGACTACGTCGACAACAACCGGTTCATCGGCGGCGAGCGCCTCGCCCAGCGCGGGCGCAATCTCGGCAGGCCGCTCGACGCGGATGCCACGGACGCCGAAACTCCGTGCGACCGCCGAAAAATCGGTCGGGCCAAAGCGGACGAGCGCTTCGCCGCGTCCCGGCCGGTTGCCGGCAATGCGCCGCACGCCGGTCAGATTTTGGCCAAAGCCCGAGTTGTTATTCACGACGACCGTGACCGGGATGCCACACCGCCGCGCCGATTCAAGCTCGGCCAAGTGGTAATAAAATCCGCCATCACCGGTAAAGCATACGACCTTGCGGTTCGCGGCGGCGCATTGCGCACCGAGGGCCGCCGGGAACGACCAGCCCAGCGATCCAGCGGCGCGCAGATAACTCTGCCCGGCGCCGTTGAAATCGACCATCGTGCCGGTCCAGATGCCGGAATAGCCGGTGTCGGCGACGAGGATGCCGTCCGCCGGCAACGCCTTGGTCACCTCGGCGCATAACCTTTCGACCCGGATCGGCGTCCTGTCGTCGCCGACGAGCGGCGCCATCGTCGCCCGCCAATCGGCCATGATGCGCGCTGCCTCCTCGGCAAAGCCGCGGTCGCGTACTGGTCGGCCGACGGCCTGCGCCAGACTTGCAAGGGTGGCTTTGGGGTCGCCGACGACCCCGATCGTGTCCGGATAGCTGCGCCCGATTTCGAGCGGATCGACATCGATCTGCACAATTTTTGTCGAGAGCGGCGGGATCGTCCAATTCAACGTGACCTGATCGCCGGTGTCGCAGCCGACATAGAGCACGAGATCTGCCGAGTAGACGATGCGGTTGGCGGGCGGCGCCGAATAACTGCCCGGTACACCGATATAAAGCGGGTGACGGGTGGCAACGATGCCGCGTGCGCCGAGCGAAGTCGCGATCGGCGCCGCCAACGCCTCGGCCAGTGCCAGCACCTCGGGACCGGCTTGTGATGCCGCCGCCCCCTCACCGGCTATGATGACGACCCGGCCAGCCGATCGCAGCGCCGCAGCGGCACGTTCGACGTCATGCGGGTCAGCAACCGGGCGATGCGCCGGGACATGGCGATCTTCCGGGTCGATCACGGTCGGCTCGGAGGTCTCGCCGAGTTCGATCACGTCGCCCTGCAAACCGCAAAAGTCGAGATGGGTCGGCCGCGAAGTCTCGGCCAGTGCGGCGCGCCACGCGTGACGCAACAGCCGCGGCAGTTCGGTGGTCGAATCCACCGGCGCCGAAAACTTCGTGACCGCCGCGAACAGCGGTGCGTGAGGGATTTCCTGATAGCTGTTGCGGTGTTGGAACGACGGCTCCTTGCGCCCGGTCAAGGCAATGACCGGGGTGCGGCCGAGCCAGGCGTCCTGCAGGCCCGATGCGAGATTGGCCGCACCTACCGATTGCGCCATGCACACCCCGGGCTTTCCGGTGATGCGGGCATAGCCGTCGGCCATATACGCCGCCGCCTTTTCGGAATGAGCGAGAATGCGGGTGACGCCAAGATCGTCAAATTCGAGGAGGGTGCGGCGCAGCACCGACTCGATGAAAAACACATGCGTCATGCCGGTGCCGGCCAGAGCCCGCGCCAGCCATTGAGCGCCGTTGATCGCTGCTCTCTCGCTCATTTTCCGTCTCCTCCCGTTTTGCGCGCCCTACAGCGTCAGTCCGCCATCGACGATGACCGTCTGGCCGGTGATCATCGCTGCCCCGGCGCACAGAAAAAAGATCGTTTCAGCGATATCCTCGGGACGGCAGGCGCGTTTCAGGGGTGTGCGCCCGATCGAAACCTCTTTGCGATCCGCTGGCCAATCCTTGTTCCACGGACTGTCGACAAAGCCGGGGGCGACCGCATTGACCCGGACTTCCGGCGCCAAGGTGCGCGCGAGGCTGCGCGTCAGGTTGATTAGCCCGGCCTTGCTCGTCGCGTACGGGATGCTGCTGCCTGAACCCATTACACCGGCGATCGAGGCGGTATTGCAGATCGCACCGTGGGCATTCTTCAACGCCGGTGCTGCTGCACGGGCGCAACGGAACGGACCGATCAGGTTGGTGGTCAGGATTGTCGACCAGAAATCCTCGGTCAGCGCATCGAGATCGGAAAACGGGATCGGTGTCGGGGTTGCCGGAGTGCCAGCGTTGTTGACGAGAAAATCGAGCCGGCCAAGGGTGTCGGTGGCGCGCACGACCATCTCTTCGGCCCTGCCCGGCTGCGAGACATCGCCCGGCGCGCCGATCACCCGGCGCCCCTCGCTTTTCAGCCGCTCGACCGCCGCCGGCCCGCGCGGGTCATCGGGTAGAAAATTGAGCGCCACCGTAGCACCGCAGCGCGAGAAATGTTCGACCGCGGCCAGCCCGATCCCCGAGGCGGCGCCGGTCACCAGCACCGCCTTGCCGGCGAGATCCGCATTGATCATATCGGCCACCCTGCTCAGCTGAAAACCGGACGAGGATGCGCTCGCGACCCGACCTGTCAAGCCGCGGGATCTGGTTTGCGGCGGGTGCCGCAGCCCGCGACCGCGACCGAAGCAGAGAATATCCGCTTAGAGGAAATCGCGGGCCCGCTCGATATCTTCGAGCACGCCGGCCGGCGATACCAGGAACACCTCGTCAAAGCCGAGTTCCGCCATGCGCTTGATCCGCCGCCGCGCCTCGTCCGGATCGCACACCAATGCCACATTGGTGGCTTCGGCAAGACCGGCCGATTCCGGCCGATTGGCAAAATCGACCGCAACATTGGCGAGGGCGGCATTGGTGCCGCCGGCTTCACGAAAGATGCGCATGCCGGCTTCGAGATCGTCCCAGCTGCTGTACCGTCCCGACGGCGTCCAGCCCTGGAATTCCTTGGCGGCGAGGGTGATCCAGCGCGGGCTGCGCCAGGCGCCGATCAGGATCGGCGGCCCACCCTCACAGCCGGGCCAGGTCGACAAGCTACCGCCGTTGACCGGCTCGCCGCGCCACACTGCGCGCATCGTTGCGAGCGAATTCCTCAGGGTGCGGAAGCGGTGATCCCAATCGAGACCGAGCAATTCGAAATCGTCGCGGGTCGAGCCGCTGCCGACGCCGAGCACCAGCCGCCCACCGGACAATGCCTGAACCGACTGCACGCGATGAGCCAGTTCGACCGGATGGCGCAACGGCACCTGCAGTACCCCGATGCCGAGTTCGACCCGATCGGTTACTGCCGCCAGTGCAGCGAGGGCGGTCAACGGATCGAGGGTCGGCCGGCCGCGGCCCATCGAGTCGCCGACCCAGATCGCGGGAAACCCGGCGGCCTCGATGCGGCGGGCATAGTCGGCCATCCCGCTCATCAACCTTGTGTGCGGCTCGGCGCCGGGGCTGAGCCGGATCATCGTGCTGACTTTCATCGATCCCCCTCATTTCTCGCTGTAACCCGGCGTCGAGCATGCCCTAAATCGCCTGACTGCGCCAACGGCAGCCGCGGATTGCTGCGTTGCGCGAGCGCGGTGCGGCGATGCGTCCGAGCCATTCTCCACCGCACCGGCTGGCGACCGATATCGTGTCCCGGTGTTCCGTCGTAAATTCGTACCTATTCCTGCCTTGTCATCCCGGCGAAAGTCGGGATCTACTTCAGCCGTGGATATCGGCGGCCGCTGGTGCGGCAGCGCCGGGACCGGCCGGCCTTTTATTCTCGGGCTCACCGATGGGCCGATATGACAGCGGCAGGCATTGCAGCAAGCAGACCTGCATGCGCAAATCAGGGAGGTAGAAATGGATACGATCGAGGCGACACCAGAATCAAAGGCGACGAACCTGCTGTCGCAGCTGCCGTCGCGCTTGCACCATAACGCGTTTGTCGTCAAGGACCACGAGATCAACAGGCGATTTTTCGAGGATCTGCTCGGCATCCCGCTGGTCGCGACCTGGTGCGAAAAAAACCACAGTGCCGAACTCGGGCGTGAGGTCGAGTTCTGCCATACTTTCTTCGGCATGGGCGATGGCGGCGCGCTGGCTTTTTTCCAGTTTGCCGATCCCGAACTCTACGCGATGACCCAGGCCGAAAAGCCGGCCAGGATCGGCCGCTACGACCACATCGCGTTCAAGGCAGAGCCCGAGACCTATGAGGAACTAAAGCGCCGGCTCGAAGCGGCCGGTGAAAAATACCGCGAGAGCAATCACGGCTATTGCAAATCGATCTATGTCCAATCGCCCGACGGGTTGATCGTCGAATTCACCCAGGACCCCGACGACGTCGCCGAGATCGACGCGATCCGCCGCGCCGATGCACACAGTGAACTCGCCCGCTGGCTCGCCGGCGACCGCCGCACCAACAACGACTTGCGCGGCCGTCATCTCTGACGCGCCGGCGCCGGGTCGGCACGAGCCGGGTCAGTAAGAGAACGCGTAGAGGCGGTTGTCGGCGCCGATATAGAGCCGGCCGCCGGCTGGCAGCAGGTCCTGGAAATGGTGGAGGCCGCTCAGTGCGTCGGCCGCGCCGCCACCGCTGAACAGCGGCGCGCCGGTGTCGCCGCGAAAGCCATGCAGCCGGTTATCGCCCTCGGCGCCCAGGATCCAGACGATCGGGTTCGAATGCCCGTCGGTGGTTGTGACTACCGGCGAGCCGCGACCGTCAAGCGCCCCGCACCACGCGGTGGAGAGTGCTGGCGGCGAACCGCCGCGGATCCGCAGTACCGTCAATTCATCGTCGGTGCCCGGCTGCGGGCAACTGGCGCCGATGCCCTGGAAAGCGACGAACACATCGCCGCCGACCGGATAGGCGGCATCGGCGGTAATGATCCGCAGGGTCGAGACGGTCTCGGCAGCAAGCTCGCCACCGATCCCGCCGAGATTGTCGGCATTGAGCAGATAGGCGCGCCGGTCCTTGCCGAGCGCCAGGATCAGCGGCGCCGCGCCGCCACCCGCCGGTGCCGGCAACAACAGCGGACTGACGCCGCCGAGATCTTCATCATGGGCATCAAGGACACGCCAATCCCGCGGCGCAAAAAAATCCCGCGAGTTGTCGGTTCGGGCGAGATCGGGCAGCATCCTGAAGACCGCTTCGCCATCGCTCCATTGCCGCGCGCCAAAGGTGTTGCCGGTCGAGAAATAAAGCCATCGCCCGTCGCTGGCGACGCCGGCCGGAGCCCAGACGCCGCCGCCGCGCGCCCGCGTCTCCCAGCTGACGATGTCATGCGGATCGCGGACGCTGATGCCGACAACCCAGCCGTGATAGTCACCGCAATCGCCAAAATGCCCGCCATAGGGAACCAACACACGGCCGCCGACGATGGTGAGCGCGCCGCGCTGGTTCTGGTCGGGGGCATTGAAGTGTTCGCCCCGGGCAGCCAGGGCGGCCATTACATCGACCGGCCAGCCCGGCAAGGTGGCGCCGTCCGCCAATGACAAGGCGAAAACCAGATGGCGCGCGCCGACCGGCCCGGCGACCATCGCATCGAGATAAAGGGTCTGCGACGACGCGTCGATGACCGGCGTGCCGGTGATGCCGAGCGGGTCGATGTTACCGCAGGGCTGGGTCGAAAGCGGTACCGGCGGCCCCAATGTCCGTGTCCAGACGGTCCGGCCGGTTTGGGCATCGATCGCCAGCACCGTATTGTTTTCGGTGGCGACGATCAGCTCGCCCGACGCGGTCCCCGGCGGCTGCCAATAGAGCGGCTGGATGTAGACGTGACCCAAAAAACGCGGCGCAAAGCTGCGGTCGAGGTGGACCCGCCGGGCCCGCCCCCAGGTCAGCGTCGGCACGATGAAATTACCGGTTCGTTCGAGGCTGCCATGATACGTCGTCACCGACTGCGCAAAACCGGACTTGGCCGCGGCAAGCGACAACAACAAGGTGCAGCCCAAAATGAGGAATAACGTCCTGGTCAATTGAATCATGCAACCGCCCCTGTCGGATCGGGCGCTAACGCTTATTCGGCGCAATGGCTCCATTGCGCTGCGGCGCCCGTGAACGGATGAGGCTGGAGCCGCGCAGCTTGGCGCTTGCGCACCGCGTCCCGGATCGGTATCTGGCGGGCGGCAGGTTTCGAGCTTCGATAGCGATACGGGGAGATCGGTTCAATGCGCCGGTTGTGGATCGTCATTGCGTTGCTGGCTTTCGCATCGGCGCTGTTGCCGGATGTTGCCGCCAGCGCCGGTTATGGTGCGATCGCCTGGGACCCGGCGAGCGGCAAGGCGGGTTGGATCTGGAACCAGCCGACGGCCGGGGAGGCCGCTGCAAAGGCCTTGCGGGAATGCGGCGTCAGCGGTTGTCGGCTGGTCATCAAACCGACGACGGTGTGCGCCGCACTTGCAACCATCGCCAATGGCAAAGCCATCGGTGCGGCCGCCCGCAAGACAAATGACGAGGCCCGCCTCGCGGCCCTGACGGATTGTCAGAAGCGAAAGGCCGGCGACTGCGTCGTACGCGCCAGCGATTGCAACAAATAGCATTGCGCCCGCCAAACGCGGCAAGGGCATAGCCAAACGTATCGCCGCCGGGTGCGAGCCACCGATTCCGGCAGCCAAGGATGAAACCTGTCAGACGGCGATGCCGGCTCGAGCGGCGGCCCGCGTGAGGTCGTCGCGGCCCTTCAGCATGTCGTCGAGCGAGCCGAAGGCGCACATATAATGACCGGCAAAACCTTTGCCTTCGATGCGGGCGAACATGTCGACAAAATCGAGATCGCCGTCCCCGGGCTGCAAGTGGACCTCGACTCCATTACGCCAGCAATCGGCAAGACGAACCTCGGCGACGCGGCGCATGTCGAGGGCGTCAACAAACCCCGCGATACCGTCGGCGACCAGATGCGCATGATTGACCGTGAACGACAGTTTGAACGCGGGTGTGTCGATGCGGTCAAAATAATGGCGCCATTCATCGACCGTGTGCGCGAGATAATGGACTTCAGCCTCGTCCGGTTCCTTGTTCAAATTCTCGAGCAAGATCAGTGCACCGCGGCGCTCGGCCTCGGCGGCGATGCGTTGCAGCCGTTCGAGCCCGGCTTGCATCCGCAACGCCTTGTCCGAGGTGAAATGAAACCCGGCATGGACGACAATCCATTCGGCGCCCAACCGCGGCGCGATCTCGATATAGGCTTTGAGGTAACGGTCGACAGCGTCGCCGAGATAGGGAGCATATTCTGCAACATTGACCGAAGACGCAGTATGCAGACCGAGATGGAGATCGTGGCGCGCGCAGCGACGGCGAATTTCGGCGACACGTGCATCATCGAAACTGCCGAGTGTGTTCGGACCGATGTCAAGCTGGATGTCAATCCAGCGCACCTGATGCGCCGCCGCCCAGTCGATTGCGTCTTCGAGCTTTAATTTCGTACCGATATCGACCCCGATCCGATCTCGCAATCACATCCCCGCGATCCCGATCCCCGTGAACGGAACTCAAACTCTACCGATTCAACAGGGAAATCGCCAGCCGGGTATCCGATCAACAAGCGTTAAAGGCTTATGGGGTCGCTGCGAGGCAGGGCAATCCGCGGCAACTCGCCGACAGCAGCTGCGGCGGCGATGATGACATCCGCCGCGGGCATATTGCCGGCCCTCGGTTTTCCCACCTTTTAGCTCGCAACTTTGAATGCGCTCGGGTCACGATCACGTACCAGCCAGCGGCCGCGGAGCCAAAACCGGTTCCGCGGACCATCGCGGCGAGACCAGCTCGCCGCAATCGCGTCAGACTTTCGTGTCAATTGGCCTTTGGACCGGACGCCTTGTTATCCTCCGCGCCCGAGTACGGGTGATCGATCAAAGCCGACGTGGCATTCACCGAAGAATGGGCGGGCGTGTCTTTAATGCTGACGCTGCCGCCGGGATCCGGCACGATCCGCTGCGTCGAGACATAGGGCTGCGCCGCAACGGTTGATGTCGTCGGGCCGGCGGGCGGCACTGACGAAACCGACTGCGCTTGCGCGGCCCAGACCGACACCGCCACCAAACCGACACTTAACGCAGTGGCTTTCAACATCTTCAGCATCATCACCTCCCTCCAACGATATCAGAAGCAGAGACTCAACTTAGGCGCGCCGAACCCAGGACGGCAAGTGATAATCTTGCAATGCAAACATGAAAA
>DATJLK010000044.1:0-42650 GCA_035509615.1 Allostellaceae bacterium
GCGGTGGCCGACGCGCTCGAAGCGACCGAGCTTTTTGGTGTCGAGATGGATCATCTCGCCCGGTTCCTGGCGTTCGTAGCGGTGCACCGGCGGGGCCGGTTCGAGATCGCGCATGCGGCTGAGGCCGAGGCGCTGCAGCACCCGGCTGACGGTGGCGGGCGCGACACCGACCTCCTGGGCGATCTGCTTGCCGGTCCAGCGCTGGCGGCGCAACCTCTCGATGCGCTCGACAATCGCCTGTGGCGTCGGCCGATAGAGGCGATGCGGCCGCGAACTGCGGTCGATGAGGCCGGCCGTCCGTTCGGCCTGAAAGCGAGCGAGCCATTTGTTGACCGTTTTGACGCAGATCCCGAAGGCGGTAGCCACCGCCTTCGGGGTCTGTCCCGCCAGCACGCGACGCACCATCATCTCTCGACCCGCCGGCGTCAGCGGCGCATTCTTGTGGACGTCCATTCGGTTCCCCAAGGTTCGCTAAAGCTCGACACTTCAGCTTCCTCGCTCCGGACCGAATGGACAACCTAATGAAAGCTCACACCTAGGGCGCGATCGATTGCCGACAGCAGGGCGATCTGCTCCTGCCTGGTATTTACCGGATAACGATCGAAATCGGTTGCCGCCGCGAGATCAGCGAAGAGGCCGGCCGGATCTTGATGAAAATGGAGAAATGACTTCGATTTTCGATAAAAGATGCCGAGCTTCTTCTCCTTGATCCCATTCTTCTTTCTGATCTGATCGAGAAGGTCCGACAGGTCGTCCAGCGCCGCGGCGGTGGCGTGCTTCATCAGCGAGGCTCTCCACTCCCATCGGGCGGGGCAGCCGCACTGACGCGGCGGCTCACCCGGTCCCGATCGAGGACAGAAAGGTCAGGCGGCGTTGCGGTCGAGCAATTCGATATGGACGTTCTGCGGTCCGCGCAAAAAGGCGATGCGCACGCCGGGGCGGATCGTCTTGGGTTCGACGGTAAACTCTGCCCCCTTCTGCTTGAGCTCGGCAACGACCGCGTCGATCCCTTCGACGCGCAACCCGATATGCTCAAGCCCGAGATAGGGCGGCTGCGGCGGTGCCGCGACCGCGTTCGCCTCCGGGACTTGGGCGATGAACACGGCGACGCCGCCGAGATTGAGGTCGATCCGCGAGCGGCCGTCGGACTGAACCGAGCGGATGATCTCGGCGCCGAACATCCGCTCATACCACTGCGCGGTTTCCTCGGCATCGGGGCTGCGCAGATGTATGTGGTCATAGGCGAAACTGGCCATCGGGGTTCTCCCTGGTCGGACGATCGGGCGCAACCTTAGGCGGAAGGCGCCGCGCAGGCCAGCGCAAACGATAGGCGAGCGGGGCGGCGGCCGGCGCATGATCGCCGAATTGCGCCTCTGACCGCGTTCGTACTAGTAGTTGTCCAAGCGCAAGCCGAATGCCCGGAAGAGCAAGCCGAATGCCCGAAAGAAAGGCGTAGATACATGGCGGATCCACGAGCGGCGGCCGGGATGCGCATCGCTGCACCTAGCCGCCTTGCCGATAGCGTCGAGAGCAGTTCGTCCTGGATCGCAGCGGCGCTGGTGATCGGAATATTGTCGATCTCTTACGGTGCGCCGCTGATCGTGGTGATCGGGTTGAAGTCGATTGCTGCCGGGCTCGACAGCGATCGCTCGATGGTCGCCCTCGCCGCCGCCCTCGTCTGGGTGGGAACCGGGACCGGGGGCATTCTGATGGGCTGGGTTGCCGATCGGGTCGGGGTGCGACGGACGGTAATCTTTGGCGCGGTGATGACCGCCTTCGGCTTGGCGGTATCGTCGATCGGACGGGTTTGGACGCTGTATCTCGGTCACGCGCTGCTGATCGGCTTTTTGGGCGGCGGTGCGCTTTATCCACCGCTGCTGATCTATATCAGCCGCTGGTTCGACCGCCGTCGCGGCACCGCCCTCGCCTTGATCTCGTCAGGTCAATATGTCGCCGGGGTGATCTGGCCGTCCGTCTTCCAGCGCGCATTGGCCTGGATTGGCTGGCAGCAGCTGATGCTGGCTTTCGGCGCCGTGCTGTTGCTGATCGTGCCGATGGCGATGCTGTTGTCGCCGGCGCCGCAACCGAGCCGAGCCACGGCAGCAAATTCGGCCGCGTTTCACGGCACCAAGGGTTTGCGGCTGCGCCCCAACAGCGTGCAGGTGCTGCTCTGTGCGGCGTCATTCTTGTGCTGCGTGCCGATGGCGATGCCGTCGAGCCACCTCGTCGCATTTTGCAGCGATGTCGGGATAGCGCCTGCCCAGGGTGCGGCAATGCTGTCGGTGCTGCTGGGCTGCGCTTTTGTCAGCCGCCAGTTCTGGGGCTGGGCCGCCGACCGGATCGGCGGGCTCGGCACGGTTTTCGCCGGCTCGGCCTGTCAGGCGCTGGCGATCGCCGCCTTTTCGGTGACCCGCAGCGAGGCCGGGCTGTTCGCGGTCTCGGCGGCTTACGGGCTCGGGTTCAGCGGCATCATTCCCGCTTACGTGCTGGCAATCCGCGAATTCTTTCCGTCATCGCAGGCGTCATGGCGAGTCCCGGCCCTGCTGTTCACCGGCATGTCGGGGATGGCGTTCGGCAGCTGGTTTGCCGGCGCCCTCTATGACTATTTCGGCTTTTATGCCCCGGCCTTTGCCGCCGGCGCGCTGTTCAACCTCGGCAATCTGACGGTTATTGGATTTCTTCTTTTGCGGCAGGTGCAAGCCGCCCGCCTTGCCGTCGCCTGAGCGATTGGCCTGCCCGCGTCGGTTCGCAGCAGGCAGCAAGTTGGTTCAGCAAGTTGGTTCAGCGAGACAAATAAGACTGCCCCGGCAACAAAAGCCCGGGTCAGGCTCGAGCGCGCTGGGCCGGCGCATCGGCACTCCGGCTTTCTGCCGAGAACGCGCCCTGGCTCTGGGGGCGGTCATCCGCGCCGGGCCGGCCGATGACTGACGGCCGTATTGTACCCCCCTCCACTCCCGATCTCACCCGCGCTCGGCGCAGCCTGCTCAGCCCGCCATCTCGCGGCTGCGCAGGAAATGGAAGAATTCGACACCTTCGCGCAGCCGCCGGCGCATCATCTGCGGGCTCTTGATCATCTCGGCGACAAGCGCCGCGATCTTCCGCCGCCGGAAATAAAACCGCTTATAAAAGGTTTCGAGCGATTCAAAAATCTCGGTATGCGTCAGGTGCGGATAGTGCAGCGGTGCTATCTGCACGCCGCGGTCGTCGATCAATTCGGCATGGCTGGTGTCGAGCCAGCCATTCTCGACCGCCTGCCGATAGAGATCAGTGCCGGGATACGGGGCGGCGAGCGATACCTGGATTGTATGCGGATTGATCTCGCCGGCAAAGCGGATCGTCTCCTCAATCGTCTCTCTGGTCTCGCCCGGCAGACCGAGGATGAAGGTACCGTGGATCGTGACGCCGAGTTCGTGGCAATCCTTGGTGAAACGGCGGGCGATGTCGATCCGCATGCCCTTTTTGATGTTGTTGAGGATCTGCTGGTTGCCGGTTTCATAGCCGACCAGCAGCAATCGCAAACCGTTGTCGCGCAACACTTCGAGCGTCGCGCGCGGTACGTTGGCCTTGGCGTTGCACGACCAGGTCACACCAAGCTTGCCGAGTTCGCGGGCAATCGCCTCGGCGCGCGGCCGGTCATCGGTAAAGGTGTCGTCATCAAAGAAGAACTCCTTGACCTGCGGAAACCAGCTTTTGGCAAGACGGATCTCTTCGATGACGTGATCCACGCTGCGCACCCGGTAGCGATGGCCGCCGACGGTCTGCGGCCACAGACAAAACGTGCATTTCGACCGGCATCCGCGCCCGGTGTAGAGCGACAGATACGGGTGCAGCAGATAGCCGATGAAATAGTTCTCGACTTTGAGATCGCGTTTGTAGACTTCGCTGACAAACGGCAACTGGTCCATGTCTTCGAGGATCGCACGATCGCGATTGTGGCGGATCGCGCCGGCTGAAGTACGATAGCTCAGGCCGTCGATGGCCGCGAAGTCGCGGCCTTCCGCGACCTCCTTGATCGTGAAATCGAACTCTTCGCGAGCGACAAAATCGAGCGCGCGCGACGCTTTGAGGCTGGCTTCGGGCTCGACCGCGACCTTGGCGCCGACCATGCCGATCGTGAGGTGCGGGTTGGCGTCCTTGAGCGCCTCGGCGACCCGGATATCGGAGGCAAAGGACGGGGTCGAAGTGTGCATCACGACCAGTTCGCAATCCGCCGCCAGCGGCAACACATCCTCGAGCTTCTGCCGCGCCGGGGGCGCGTCGACAAGCCGGCTCCCCGGGACGAGTGCGGCCGGCTGCGCCAGCCAGGTCGGGTACCAGAACGAGCGGATTTCGCGGCGAGCCTGATACCGCGAGCCGGCACCGCCGTCAAAGCCGTCGTAGGACGGCGGATGCAGAAACAAAGTCTTCATTGGCAGGCCCTTTTCTCATTCGGCGGCGGTGATGCGGCCGCTCGGCTCGACCTCAAAGGCATGGTCACGCCACAGGACCCGCCGACCAAAGAAGCTGGCGACATACACGGAAAACGACAAGATGTCGCGCGCCGGTAAAAGCCACAGCCGTTCGGCCGAAAGATCGAGCCGCCGCGCGATCAGCCTCGCCGCCATCAATCTCAAGGCAATTGTTATCCCAAGGAGCGCGCAAGGGATCATGCCGAACTCACTGCCGGCGGCGCCGAGCATGGCGATCGCCACCGGGTAGGTGACGATGGATCCGGCAAACCCGAGCGGAGCAAGCCGGCGCATCGTGCGCGCCCAGCGCAGTTCGTGGCGCCACAGCGCCGCCAGCGACGGCTCGTGCACCTGAGCTTCGACCAAGTAACGCGACAGCACCACGGCGAGGCCCTGCGCGCGTACGGCGTCGCCGATCCGCCGGTCATCGGCAAGCTCGTCGCGAAATGATGCAAAGCCGCCGATGCTGTCGAGAGTTGCCCGGCTGAGGGCGATCGTCGCGCCAAAGCATCCGCCGCCGATGCGCAAGGCGTTGCCAAAAAGCGCGTTTGGCAGAAACCAGAAATTCATCTGCAAGGCGCCGAGATCCGACCAAAATCCGCCGGTCGAGAAGCCTTTGTAGAGGCAGGTAACGGCCCCGATGCGCGAATCATCAAGCGGCGCCGTCACCGCGGCGAGGTAGGAGCTGTCCACTCGCATGTCGCTGTCGGCCAGAACAAACAGGTCGTGACGTGCGGCCGGCAGCATATTCTCGAGGTTCGAGACCTTCTGATTGCTGCCACGGAGACGGCGGTCGATAACGAGCGCGATGTCTTTCGCCGGGAAGTCACGGATCAGGGCGCGGGCGTCATCGAGTGCGGCATCTGCAGGATTGTTGACCCCGAAGACGATCTGGACGGAGGGATAGTCCTGGTCAACGAAAGAGCGAAGGTTCTGATAAAGGCGGGGCTCGGCGCCATGCAAGGGCTTCAATACCGAAATTGGCCGCCGCCGCTGCTGCTGTTGCGATCCTGGTAAAGCGCGCCGGGCAAAGCAGAGAATCGCCAGCACCTGGGCGGCGAGGCACAGCCAGCCGACGGCGAGCACGATCGTGATCGGAATGATCAGACTCATTCAGCCAACTCGTAACCAACTTATCACACAGCGATACGGGGAAACGGATGGCGCAATGGCGCGTTCCCTGTATAGGCGAGGTCAGAAGATGCCAGCCGTATGCCGATACAATTGATAATAGCGCGGCACCGGTCACATATAATCCGGAACGTCGGCAGGCCGGGCCTGTTGTAGCGGGGTGACGAGATCATGCGTGTCGTGCTAGCTCAACCTAGAGGCTTTTGCGCCGGGGTCGAACGGGCGATCGAGATCGTCGAACGCGCGCTCGAAAAATATGGGCCGCCGATCTACGTCCGTCACGAGATCGTCCATAACCGACACGTCGTCGAGCGTCTACGCGCCAAAGGAGCGCATTTCGTGGATGAGATCGACGAGATCCCGTCTGGCAGCGTAACGATTTTCAGCGCGCACGGCGTCGCCAGTACGATCGAGAGACGCGCCGGCGACCGCGGGTTGCCGATCATCGACGCCACCTGTCCGCTGGTCTCAAAAGTGCACATCGAAGGGCAAAGATATGCCGACCAGGGACGCGAGATCATCCTGATCGGGCATGCTGGCCATCCTGAAATCGTCGGCACGATGGGACGCATCCGCGGCCGCGTGCATTTGATCTCAACCGCGCAGGAGGTCGCGAACCTGCAGGTCTCCGACCCGAACAAACTTGCCTTTATCACGCAGACGACGCTTAGCGTCGATGACACGCGCGCGGTGATCGACGAGTTGAAGCTGCGGTATCCACAGATCATCGGCCCGGATACCAAGGACATCTGCTATGCGACACAGAACCGCCAGCGGGCCGCGCGCGACCTTGCCCGGATCGTCGATGTCGTTCTTGTGGTCGGCGCACCTAACAGCTCGAATTCGAATCGGCTGCGCGAAATCGCGGCCGAAACCGGCGTGCCGAGTTATCTGATCGAAGACGCCGCGGCGCTCGACCGGCAATGGCTCGCGGGGGTTTCCGCGGTGGGAATTACCGCCGGCGCTTCAGCTCCGGCCGAATTGGTCGAAGCGCTGATCGACCGCTTGCGTGAGCTTGCCGAAGTCGAAGTCGAGGAACTGCCGGGGGTGACCGAGAATGTCCGTTTTCGCATGCCGGCGCAGCTCGCCGAGAGTGCCGCCGACCAACCCGCCGACCCGAAGTGACGACAATCCTGATATCCCGGCATCGTTCCTGCGGCAGCGGGGGCCGGGGCGAAAGCGACCTCGCTCGCTCCCTGTTCATTGCCGGGAGGCTCCGGCTTCCTGCTTTCGCCGGAATGATGGCCAAGCGTCGAGCTGCAGGATCGTCTTCGGGTCGGGTCTCTGAACCGTCCTGATTTTCAATGTTCAACGAGGCAATCGCGTGGCCATTCCCTTGCGCCAGACCATCCGTGTCGGAGCCTATGTCCTCGGGCGGCATCTGCGCGGCATCGAGCGCTATCCGCTGGTGCTGATGCTCGAGCCGCTGTTCCGCTGCAATCTCGCCTGCGCCGGCTGCGGCAAAATCGACTATCCGGACCCGATCCTGAACCAGCGCCTGAGCGTCGCCGAATGCCTCGGCGCGGTTGACGAATGCGGCGCTCCGATCGTGGTCCTGGCCGGCGGCGAACCGCTGCTGCATCGCGATATCGGCGAGATCGTCAAAGGGATCATCGCCCGCAAGAAATTTGTCTATCTGTGCACCAACGCGTTGCTGCTGGAAAAGCGACTCGATCAGATCCGGCCACATCCCAATTTTGCCTGGACTGTGCACCTTGATGGCGACCGTGAGGAGCACGACCGAACCGTCTGCCAGGAGGGGGTTTACGATCGGGCGGTTGCGGCAATCTCGCTCGCGAAAAGCCGCGGCTTTCGCGTCAACATCAACGCCACCTTGTTCGAGACCGCCGAGCCGGAGCGCGTTGCCCGGTTTTTTGATGCGGTCAGCGCAATGGGCATCGACGGCATCACCGTGTCGCCGGGCTACGCCTATGAACGCGCCCCCGATCAGGACCATTTCCTGAACCGCCGTCGCACCAAGGAGTTGTTTCGCGGTATTTTCCGGCAGCCGCACCGGAGCTGGTCGTTCAACCAGTCGAGCCTGTTCCTCGATTTTCTGGCCGGCAACCAAACCTACCATTGCACGCCTTGGGGCAATCCGACGCGCAACATCTTTGGCTGGCAGCGCCCGTGCTATCTGCTGGGCGAAGGGTATGCAAAGACATTCAAAGAGCTGATGGAAGGGACCGATTGGGGCGCCTACGGCACCGGCCATTACGAGAAATGCGCCGACTGCATGGTCCACAGCGGCTACGAGGCGACCGCAGTCGTCGACTCGGTCAAGCATCCATTGAGGGCGCTCGGGGTGGCGCTGCGCGGGGTTCGCACCGAAGGCGAGATGGCGCCGGAGATCCCGCTCGATCGCCAGCGTCCGGCCGAATACGTGCTGTCGCAGCACGTCGCCCAGGCGATGGCGCGGCTAGACCATGATCGGATTGGGTCGAAGCGCTTGGCGCTCCGATCCGATCCGTGATCATGGTCTCACCCTTGGCGTCGAGAGCAGGATTCACGCCTGAAATGGAAACGCTGTTTCCATTTCAGGCGATCCTGCGCTAGGCCGCCGCGACGAGCCCGTGCAAAGCGCGGGCGGGCAGGACTAAGGCCGCGAGTGCGGCGCGGGTCTCGCGCGCCAATCCGAAGAGTGCCGCGACTTGCCGGGGACGGCGCAGTACCGAAGCGAGCACGTGAGCAAGCTTGGGGGTTCCGTCCCCGGCGAGCGGGATCAGCGCCGCTGGCGGCAGCGCGCGATAGGCGGTATCGGCAATCGTGCGGACGACGACAAACGGTATTCCCGCCGAATCGGCTATGCGGGCGACGACATCGCTTTCGAGATCGACAGCAAGAGCACCGGTCTCAAGCCAGGTTCGGCGCTTTTCGTCGGTGCTGGCCATGATCCGCGAGGTGCCGAGCACCGGGCCTTCGATCCCGCCGATTTCGGCGGCTAGTTCGGCCACTCGCGCGCGAAACGGCGCCTCCGCCCGCCACTGCTCGCAGTTGGACAGCACTTCGGCCGAAATCACGACGTCGCCGGCGTGCAGTTGGGGTGAGAGACCGCCGGCGATGCCAAAGCTGACGAGGCAACTCGCATGTTGGACCGCGTCTTGTACCAGAGCCGCGGTGCGGTCGCGATCGCCGGCCCCGACGACGGTCGCAAGGCCCGCGGCACGCGCAATCCTGGCTTCGGCCAGAAGCCCGGTCGTGCATAGCAGCTTGCTCGGAAATGTCAGCGTCACGCAATCCCCGTAGATTGGTAGGCGGGGACGAATGTTCGCTTTAGCAGGCTGCGCTTGACCAGAGACAAGCGGCCCGCTTCCCTGCCACGCGGCGCTTCTACATGGTTTGGCCAAGCCTCGTACAGCTTAAAAAAGGCTAATGATTGCTGTAGATCACAGCCCGAACCGCACGCGTCGCGAGTTGCCGGTTTTCAACCATCGGTAGCGGGCCAGCGCCCACAGCGGAAAGTACGCGCGATAGCCATGGTACCGGAGAAAAAACACGCGCGGGAAACCGACCGCGGTGTACCACGGCTCGTCCCAGCAGCCGTCCGGGTTCTGGGTGTCGAGCAGATAGCCGATGCCACGGGCGACCGCCGGATTTTCGACCTCGCCGGCGGCCATCAGCCCAAGCAAAGCCCAGGCGGTTTGCGACGCCGTGCTGTAGGGTGCTGCACTACGCGGCATGTCGGGCCAATAGGATTCCTCCCGTTCGCCCCAGCCGCCATCATCGCGCTGGCGCGAGCATAGCCAAGCGACGGCGCGCCGAATCTCGGGTGTTGCGGGATCGATATCGGCGGCATTGAGAGCCGCCAGCACCGACCAGGTGCCATAGATGTAGTTGGTTCCCCAGCGGCCGAACCAGCTACCATCGTCCTCCTGCTGATGGTTCAGATAGGCCAGCGCCGCGGTAACGCTGGCGTCGTTTGCCGGATCGCCGAGCTGGGCGAGAAAGCCCAGGCAACGGGCGCTGACATCGGCGGTCGGCGGATCGAGTAGAGCACCGTGATCGGCAAACGGGATATGGTTCAGGTGGTAATGGGTATTGTCGGCGTCGAACGAGCCCCAGCCCCCATTCTTGCTTTGCATGCCGACAATCCATTCCGCCGCTCGCGCGACCGCCGGACGCCACCGCTCGCGATTGTAGCGATCGAGTGCCAACGCCACTACCGCGGTATCATCGACATCGGGATAATACGGGTTCTCGTATTGAAACGCCCAGCCGCCCGGGCGCAATCCGGGTCGCACCGCAGCCCAGTCGCCGACAACCTCCAGCACCTGCTTGCCGACAAGCCATTCGAGGCCGCGCTCGATCGATGGGCGCAGACCCGGATCACCGGTCTCGATTAGCGCATGACAGATCAGAGCGGTGTCCCACACCGGCGACAGGCAGGGCTGGCAATAGGTCCGCTCCGGGTCGAGCACAAGCAGACGGCGCAAGGCGTCTTCGGCGACCCGATAGCACGGGTGTTCGGACGAGTATCCGAGACAGTCGTACATCATCAGCGCATTGGCCATCGCCGGAAAGATGCCGCCCAGGCCGTCTTCGCCATTGAGCCGCGCGGTAACGAAAGCGACGGCCTCGTCGATCGCCCGCTGGCGCGAGCGTTTGGGAAACACCGGCTCCAAAACCCGCAAGATACGATCGAGCAAACCAAACCCGGTAGCCAGCGCCGACTGCGTCGGCCCAGTAATCCAATCGTGCACCTCCTGCGGGTTTTCAATAAACAACTCGCGAATCGTTATGCCGCGGGGATTGCGCGCGCGCGGGCGCACCGCCATCAACACCAGCAGCGGCACCAGCACCGTGCGCGACCAATACGACACCTTGGTGATATGAAACGGCGACCATTGCGGCAGCAGCATGATCTCGACCGGCATCATCGGCACCGCACGCCACGGGACCTCGCCGAACAAGGCTAGCAACATACGGGTGAAGACATTGCTCCGCCGCGCACCGCCAGCAGCAAGAATCGCGGCGCGGGCGCGCACCATATGCGGCGCGTCGATGGCGTCGCCCGCCGCCTTCAGCGCGAAATACGCCTTGACCGAGCAGCTGATGTCGAGAACGCCGCCGTGAAACAGCGGCCAGCCGCCATCCGAACCCTGACCGGCGCGCAGAAAGGCGGCAATCTGTGCCTGCAACCCGGGTTCGATGCGGCCGAGATAATGTTGCAGCAGGATGTATTCGGCAGGGATCGTGGCGTCGGCTTCGAGCTCGAACAGCCAATGCCCGTCCTCGTGCTGCAGCGCCAGCATGGTCTGGCTGGCGCGGCCGATCGCGTCGTTGAGCCGGCTGTTGCCGGGCGGCGTCGCACGTCCCGCCGCAATTGCTCCTGCGATATCATTCATTGGAGGTTGGGCATCCCTTCGATCCGGCTTTTCCGCCCCTCATCGACCGGACGCCAAGTGCTGCCCGGCGGTGGCGCCACTCGATCCCGGAGGAACAGGGCGCGATGCGCGGCGGTCATCCCGGACCCGATCGCCCCCTCGATCGTTGCCGGCAGGCCAGTGTCGGTATAATCACCGGCCAGCATCAGATTCCGCCATCGTGTTGCCGCTGCTGGCCGGCGTAGTAACTGTCCGGGACTGGCAAGAAACGTCGCCCGCCGCTCTTTGACGATTCGCACAGGCGGCAGCGGGCTCGATCCAAGATCATAGGTCGCGGCTACCTCTTGCCACAAAATCTCGCATAATTCATCGGCTGGACGATCGACAATCCGGTCTGCCGCGCTGACAGTGACCGACAACACTTGCCGCTTGCGAAAGATCCATTCGGCTGTACCGCCGATCACGCCGATGAACAATGGCGATCCGGCGGGTGCCGTGCAGCGGAAATGCGCGTTGACGATCGGCGAATACCGGTCCGGTACCGTGAGACCCGGCACCAGCCGGGCGGCAACCGGTGCCGGCGTTGCCAGGATCACCGCATCGGCGGCGGCGAGTTCGATGGCCTCGCCTTCGAACCGCAGCATCGAGACCCGATCGGCGGTGAAGTCGAGGGCGCGCAGCCGGGCGCCGAATTGCACCGCAGCACCGTTGCGGCGAAGCTTCCCGAGCGCCGGATCGACAAAGGTTTCGGACAGACCCACGTGCGGCACCAGTGGCCGGCACGCACCGCCGCCGCGCCCCAAGGTCTCGATCAGGATGCGCCAGAAGAGCCGCGCCGATGCCTGTCCGACACCGGTATTCAATGCCGCGACGGCAAGGGGCTGCCACAGCCGGGCGAAAAGCTGGCGCTGCCGATCGAGCACCTCGCCCACCACTGCTGCCGGATCGGCCCGGCGCAGCGCCATGGCCTCGAGATAATCGCGTGCATGCGTCCCCGGCACCCGCCGTGATCGCCGCAAGACCCACCATGGCAGCGGCCCGCGGTTGGGCCGCAAGACCCAGCGCCGCCCGGTGGTCGCGTCAAAGAACGGGAACACCGCACCGCCAGGCCCCTCAAGGGTATCGCGCGCGCCGATCCGATCGAGATAGTCTAGCGCGCGACGGTTGCCGGTGAGCAGCAGATGGTTGCCGTTATCGATGCGGCAACCGAGTTCGGCATCGAAATACGAGCGGCAACGGCCTCCGGCGTGACCGCTCGCTTCATAGAGCCGCACCCGCCGCCCGGCCCCGGCTACGACAGCGGCAGCGGCAAGCCCGGCGAGCCCGGCGCCGACCACATGGGTCACCCCGTTCGTCGATCCGGTTTTCATAGGAGACCATGGCGCAGGGCAAGCCACAGCTTCAGGGTTCGCGACAGGCCGACCGGCCGACCCGGGTCGCGCCATTCATTGCGCAACAGCTCGCGCAAGGTGGCACGATAGACCGCCGCCATTACCGCCGCTGGCCGCATTGCCCCAGGCCGGCATTCTCGCATTGCCTGTTCAGCCTCGCCGAAATGGCGCTCGGCGATCGCGGCGAGTTCACGGCAGACCCCGGGCAATGCCGGATGGCGCAGCACGACCATCGGCTCGCTGCCGCTGATGCCATGGCGATCGAGAAGTTCGCGCGGCAGGTAGAGGCGTCCGCGCTCGGCGTCTTCGGCGAGATCGCGCAAGATGTTGGTCAGCTGCAAGGCGCGACCGAGCGCATCGGCAACACGGTGCGCGGCGGGGCTGGTATCGCCGAAGACATGCACCGAAAGATGCCCGACGGCGCTCGCCACACGGGCGCAATAAAGATCGAGTGTCGCGAGATCGGGAGCACGGATGTCCTCGCGCGCGTCCATCTCCATGCCGTCGATGACCGCGAGAAAATCCGCCGGACGCAGCCCGTATCGCAGCACCGGCTGGTGCAGTGCGCGGGCGATGAACTGGTGCGGATGGCCGCGATAGAGCGCCTCGATCTCGTCGCGCCAGCCGGCGAGATCCGCAAGCTTCGACGCGACCGGTCGATCGCCGTCGGCGATGTCATCGACCTCGCGGCACCAGGCGTAGACCGCGTACATCGCGTCGCGACGGTCCTGCGGCAACAGCCGCATCGCCCAGTAGAACGAGGTTCGCGCCGCCTCGACCCGGTGACGAATCGCTTGCCGCAGCGCAGCCCCATCCGCCTGCGGATCGACAGCATCGAATGCGGTATCACTCACCGCCGGGCTCCAGCGAGGATGCCGATTGCAAACGCGCCCAGAAAATCCCGTTTGCCGAGCCCGACCCGACGCGCCAGCGGATCGCCGCGGCGCAGGCGCGTGGCAAGGCGCGCTCCCAACTCGACGATCACGGCGCATTCGCAACGCAGCCCCCAGGCGGCGACGGCGCGTGGCAGGCCGCGCGCGGTCGCGACGAGCAGCGCAGTGCGATCGAGCAGGATGTCCAGCACCCGGCGCAATTCCGGGCTTGCCGCCGGACTTGCCAGCGCCTCCACCCCGATCCCGGCGGTGGCAAGATCGGCGAGCGGCAGGTAGACACGATCGAGCCGGCGGTAATCGTCGGCACAGTCCTGCAGGTGATTGAGCACCTGCAAGGCGGCGCAGAGCGCGTCGGAGGCGGGCCAGGCGGCACCGCTCTCGCCATGCAGATCGAGCAGTTGCCGCCCGACCGGAGCCGCCGAGTAGCGGCAATAATCCATCAACTCGGCCCAGTCGCGATAGCGGCGTTGCTCAGCATCCTGCCGGAAAGCGCGCAGCACGTCATGACAATGCTGCGGGGTCACCCCGGTCAGAAGCAGGCTTTGGCGCATTGCTGCGGCCGCCGGCGAGCCGCCCCGCGCCGCGCCGTCGAGGACCGCCGCCATGTGGTCGAGCCGGCGGATCTTGTCTGCCGCAGCCAGCGCCGGATTGTCGGCAATGTCGTCAGCGCTGCGGGCAAAGCGATAGAAGGCATGGACATGGCCGCGCAGATCGCGTCGGATCAGCCGCGACCCGACCGGAAAATTCTCGCCATCGCGCCATTTGCCGGATGGCGTCTCGACACTGCCCGCGACGCGTGCAAGGGGCTCCGAGGTTGACGCGGTCATCTCCGTATGGCCGATCTCTGCACGATGGACAAACATCCGCCATCCGAGGCGGATGCAACAAGAACGGACGCTAGCGCATGACGGAGAGCGGCGGTGGCGTCAAGCAACTATCGCGTTCCTCGGCCGATCGTCGGTCGTTTCCGATGCGAAATGCCGGGCCGTCAAGCACGGCGAATCCGACCACATCTTCGGGGTCAGCGCGACCTCATGCGCTCAAAGACCTGTCTGATATCGAGAAACAGGACGAAGCCGCTAAACACAAACAAGGCGATTCCACCGTCGTGCAGGCTTCCATAACGCCAGGCGCGAGCGATGATGAGACCCGCCGCAGCGAGGACGACAAACAGCGGAACGATCACCACCAGGCCCGGCATACTATCGACGAAAAGAAAATCTCCGAACCCGCGGGGGCGATCGTCAAAGCTCTGCTTCAGCCGCAGAAAGGCGAAGGCCGAGGCACTGACGACCAGAACAAGCCCGGCGGCGTAATCGCCCGGTTCGGCAGCGTTGCTCGCGACAAACGCACCGAGTACGACGCACAGCCCGAGCAACAGGAACTGAACCCAGAACCCGATCCACGACCAGAACGCCCGCTCAGCCGATTCCGGTCTTCGGCTGCTCTCGACCATTGCTGCGCAACCTCCCATCACCCGGCATAGCGGACGCCGCGACTGCGGGCACCATTGCCGCAACATCGATATGGGATGGCGCAGCGCCTGATGGCAAGCGCAGGGCGGCAAGCGCCGCGGCCAGTGGTCGCGGCTGCGATGTCGTGGTTTTTGGCATCGCCCCAGACGGTCGATCTACGCCGCCCTCGGCTTTACCGTTGAACCGTCGATCTGGATGTTTATTGCCGAGGGGGGTGCGAAACTTCAATGCATTGCAAGCCCGCCCCGCAGCCCTCGGGCTTCACCTGTCGCGTCAGGTTCGCTATCGTTCTCGCGCAGGGTCTTGGGGAAATGTCATGACGACGGCGGAAGATACCTACGATTTCATCGTCACCGGAGCCGGGTCGGCCGGCTGTGCTGTGGCCGGGCGCCTCAGTGAGTCCGGAAAGTACCGCGTCCTGTTGCTCGAGGCGGGTGGGCGCGACACCAACCCGTGGATCCACATTCCGCTCGGCTACACCAAGACATTCACCAACCCGCAGGTGAACTGGATGTTCGAGACCGAGCCCGAAAAAGAGCTTAACGGCCGCACCCTCTATCAGCCGCGCGGCAAGGTGTTGGGCGGCACCAGCTCGATCAATGGCATGGTGTATATGCGCGGCACCCCGACCGATTACGATGGCTGGCGCCAACGCGGTTGCGAGGGCTGGGACTGGGATTCGGTCCTGCCGTTTTTCAAAAAGGCCGAAGATCAGGAGCGCGGCGCCGATGAATTTCACGGCAAGGGCGGCCCGTTGCATGTTTCCAACCCAGTGCGCTGCCCGCTCGGCGATGCGATGGTCAAGGCCGCGATCGAAGCCGGCATCCCGGCAAACGACGATTTCAACGGCGCCCGGCAGGAGGGTGTCGGCTACTACCAGACGACGACCACCAATCGACGGCGCTGGAGTTCGGCGCGCGCCTATCTCGGCGCGGCGCGCGGCCGGCACAACCTGACGGTGGTGACCAACGCGCACGCGACCCGCATCCTGTTCGAAAACGGCCGCGCCGTTGGCGTCGAGTACCATACGCCGGCAGGACGCAAGACCGCCCGGGCCCGTGGCGAAATCGTCGTTTCCGGCGGCGTTTATGGCTCGCCGCAGCTGCTCCAGCTTTCCGGGCTCGGTCCCGCCGATCTGTTGGCCGAGTTCGGCATCCCGGTGGTGCGCGACATGCCCGGGGTCGGCGGCCACTTGCACGACCATTTCAACACCTACCTGGTGTTTCGCTGCACCCAGAAGATCACCGTCAACGATCTGGCGATGAGCGGCCCGCAAAAGCTGAAGGCGGCGGTGCAATACGCGACGAGCCGTTCCGGCCATCTGTCGAATGCCGGGATCTATGCCGGCGCCCTGGTGCGCACCGACCCGCGTCTCGAACAGCCCGATCTGCAGATCAACATGTCGGGCTGGAGCGCGATCGAACGGCTGCGCACCGGGATCAAACCGCACCCGTTCTCGGCCTTTACCTTCAGCCCGGTTCATCTGCGCCCCGACGGCCGCGGCACGGTGCGGATCAAGAGCCCGGACCCGCTGGTTCCGCCGGCGATCCGGTTCAATTTTCTGGCGAGCGACGCGGATTTCCAGGCGCTGATCTACGGCATGCGGCTCTCTCGCAAGATCGCCGCCCAGCCGGCCTTGCGGCCGTTTGTCGCCGAGGAGGTGCTGCCCGGTCCGCAGATCGAGAGCGAAGCCGATATGATCGAGGAAATCCGCGTGCGCGGCGTCTCGAACCTGCACCCGGTCGGCACCTGCCGCATGGGTCGCGAGGTCGATGCGGTGGTCGATCCACGGTTGCGGGTCTACGGGGTTGCCGGCCTGCGCGTCGCCGACGCCTCGATCATGCCGCAGGTGCCGGGCGGCAACACCAACGCGCCCTCGATCATGATCGGCGAGAAGTGCGCGGCGATGGTGCTTGAGGACGCGCAAGCGGCCTGAACCTGGCCCCGCTCAAAGTCCGACGCCGCGTTACGTCAGCCGGTCTTTGCGTCAGCCGGTCTTTGCGTCAGCCGGTCTTTGCGTCAGCCGGTCTTTGCGTCAGCCGGTCTTTGCGTCAGCCGGTCTTTGCGTCAGCCGGTCTTTGCGTCAGCCGGTCTTTGCGTCAGACCGGGACGTCCCAGATGTCGCGGGCATAGCCGGCGATGGTGCGGTCGGAGGAAAACCAGCCCATGCCGGCGATATTCATCAGCGCCATCCGGCCCCAGCACTCGCGATCCTGCCACAACTCGTCGATCTGGTGCTGGGCGGCACGATAGGCCGCGAAATCCGCCGCGACCATAAAGCGGTCGGCGTATCTGAGCCGGTTGGCGAGACCGCTGAAGCGATAGGGATCATCCGGCGACAAAGCGCCGCTATCCAATGCCTGCAAGACCGCGGCGAGTTCGGGTGAGGTGGCGATGGCGGCGCCGACGTCGAGCCCGGTGCGTTCGCGTTCGACCACTTCCTCGGCGCGCAACCCGAAGATGATCATATTGTCGGCGCCGACCCGGTCGCGGATCTCGATATTGGCGCCGTCGAGGGTGCCGATGGTCAGCGCACCATTGAGCGCCAGTTTCATATTGCCGGTGCCCGACGCTTCCATCCCGGCGGTCGAGATCTGCTCTGACAGATCGGCCGCAGGAATGATCACTTCGGCAAGGCTGACATTGTAATTCGGCACAAAAACCAGCTTCAGCCGGTCGCCGACCACCGGGTCGTGATTGACGATCTGGGCGATGTCGTTGGCGAGCTTGATGATCAACTTGGCTTGGGCATAGCTCGGTGCCGCCTTTCCGGCGAAAATCTTGACGCGCGGCACCCAGTCGGCGTGGGGATCGGCGAGAATTGCATGATAGCGGGCAATCGTGTCCAACAGGTTCAGGAGTTGCCGCTTGTATTCGTGGATGCGCTTGATGTGTACATCGAACAGCGCCGCCGGATCGAGGCGCAAACCGAGCCGGTCGCGCACCACGCGGACGAAGGCGCGCTTGTTGGCGCGCTTGACCGCCGCCAGCCGCTGTCGCACACCGCCATCCCCGGCACTTTCGGCAAGCCGGCACAACGCCATCGGATCGTCAAGGATTGCCGGGCCACAGATCTCGCACAACAGCGCCGTTAGAGCGGGATTGGCCTGATGCAGCCAGCGACGGAAGGTAATGCCGTTGGTCTTGTCGACCATCCGCTGCGGATAGAGGCGGTGAAAGTCGCGGAATACGCTGGTTCGCATCAGCTCGGTATGCAACACGGACACGCCGTTGACCCGATGCGAGCCGAGAAACGCCAGGTTTCCCATCCGCACGCGTCCGACCTCATCCCCCCCGATCAAGGAGATCGCGGACAAATCCTGATCACTGATCGGGTCGCGTTGCCGAACCATCGCCAAATGTTCACGGTTCAAGGCGTCGATGATTTCAAGATGACGCGGCAACAACCGCTCGAACAGCGGGATCGGCCAACTCTCCAACGCCTCGGGCAGCAGCGAGTGATTGGTGTAGGAACAGGTTTCCTGAGTGATCCGCCACGCCCCGTCCCAAGGAAGGTTGTAATGATCGACCAGCACGCGAATCAATTCCGCAATCGCGATGCTCGGATGGGTATCGTTGAGCTGGATCGCGGCCTGTTGCGGCAAGGTGAAAATGTTGCCGTGATTGCGGACATGCCACTGCACGAGATCCTGGATCGAGGCCGCGACAAAAAAGTATTCCTGGCGCAACCGTAATTCCTGACCGGCCGAGGTATTGTCGCTCGGATACAAGATCTTGGAGATCGCCTCGGCGCGCGCCTGTTGGGCGAGTGCCGCGACGTGGTCGCCTTCATTAAAAATGTCGAGCCGCAACGGGTCGACAGCGCGCGCCGACCATAGTCGCAAATGGTTGACGTGCCGGCCGCGCCAGCCGGCGATCGGCGTGTCGTAGGCGACGGCCTGAACGGTTTCGTCGGGATGCCACACCGCGCGCGTCCGACCATTTGTCGCGATGCGCTCGACCCGGCCGCCATAGTGGATATCGTGAACGATCTCGGGCCGCTCGAACTCCCATGGGTTGCCAAACGACAACCATTGCTCCGGGAACTCCTGCTGCCAGCCATCGATGATGACTTGGCGAAACAAGCCATGATCGTAGCGAATGCCATAGCCGCAAGCCGGGATCCCCAGCGCCGTCATGCTGTCCATAAAGCACGCAGCCAACCGCCCAAGACCGCCATTGCCCAATGCGGCATCGGGCTCGGCGGCGCGCAAACGGTCGAGATCGACCCCGAGATCGCCCAGCGCCGTGCGGACCAGTTCGGTCAAGCGCAGATTTTCGACAACATCGCTGAACAAGCGGCCGATCAGAAATTCGAGCGAGAGATAATAGACGCGCTTGCGGCCTTTCGCCTGGCTTGCACGATCGGCGGCGAGCCAGCGGTGGATGACGCGGTCGCGCAAGGCCAGCGCGGTGGCAACAAACCAGTCGCGATCGGTGGCGGCCGGTGCTGGCTTGCCCACCGCCAAGGTCAGCTTTGCCAGCACCGTCGAAGCAAACTCACGGACATCCTCTTCGCTCGGCGGGGTATCGGATATTGCCCGCAACAGCCCGACCTCTGACCCGTCGTGCTCACTGATATCGGATGACATTAAGGAATTGACCCGGAGATATTTTCTTGCCCCAGCGCGAGCCGGGAAAGCGACCCCTTCACTCGCCCGCGTTTACGCCGTACGCTACCAATACGGGCATTTACGGGCATACGCAACCGCTATACCAAGCATTAAGCAAAATCGGCGGCCTGGGATGCCCAACCGTAGCCTCGCGCCGTGGCCACGGATAGAATCGCACACGAAACGCCAACAATCTGGCAGAGGGCCCCTCTCGTACCGGAGCATCACATGCAATACAAAAGAATTTCGGCCGATTGCCACCTCGATATGCCGTGGCTGCCGGCCGAACTGTTTGTCTCAGAAGCCAGTCGCGAACTCAAAGAGCGCATGCCCTATGTCGAGGATGGACCCGACGGTCCGCACTGGACAACCCGTGCCGGGGTCGATATGGGTCTCTGCGGCGGGGTCGGCTCGGTTGGCGGCAAGTTCGTGCCTGGTCAGAATTATCGCGTCGACAAGATGGCTGAGACCGGGCTCTACGACGATGGCAAGCGCGGCATCCGCCGTCCCGGCGACCCCGATCAGCGGATCAGCGACATGGACCGCGACGGCGTCGATGCCGAGATCATCTTTGGCATTCTTGGGGTCGCTTCGCGGGTGCGCGACACCGAAGCGGCCAACGAGATGCTGCGGATCTACAACAACTGGCTCAAGGAGTTCTGCAGCCACCATCCCGACCGGCAGATCGGCCTCGCCTGCCTGCCCTATGGCGATGTCGAAGCCGCGGCAAAAGAGGTCCGTCGCGTCGCCAAGCTCGGGCTCAAAGGGCTCGAACTGTCATGCTCCTGGGATATGGAGCCGATGTGGCACCCGATGTGGGAACCGCTGTGGCGAGCGGTCAGTGATGTGCAATTGCCGTTGCACTTTCATACCTTCCCGGCGACACCGGCGAGCGCGCGCGCCAGCCTCGACCGCCAATTGCGACGCAAGGCGCAGTTCACCAGTGTCGCCGGCTTTCAGATGAACCTGATCAACATCATCGCCGCCGTCATCGGCGCCGGAGTGTTGGAGCGCTACCCGAATTTGCGCCTCGGCTTTGGCGAGAGCGGCATCGGCTGGCTGCCCTATGCGCTCGACCGCATGGATTTTGAATATGACGACCGCTTTCGCGATCTGATGAAGCTGAAGCCCAGCGAATACTGGCGCCGGCAATGCCGCGCGACCTTCCAATACGATCGGATCGGCGCCAAGCTCGTCGACGATATCGGCGTCGAAACCTTGATGTGGGGCTCTGATTACCCGCATCCGGATGGCGTGTGGCCGGAATCCTCAAAATACATCGAGGAGCAGTTCGCCGGGTTGCCCGCCGATGTCGTCCACAAGATTACTTGCGAGAATGCGGGCAAGTTTTACGGGCTGATCAACTGATCTTTGGTCACGTCCTCTCCCCGTTCGGGGAGAGGGCCCGGCACCAGCCCCGACGCCCGGCCGCTGACTTGTATGTGAACTCAGGTCGATTGGCCGGTCAATTTGACGATGAACGGCGTGGCCGGGCCGGGTGTTTCAGGCTTTCCATGCCGCCGATGATCGCCGAACCGAGACGGATGATCGGGATATCGGATTCGTCCTTTGCCGATATGAAGGCATCGCGGATCGCAGCCCAGCGGAACCAAATAAAACCAGCAAGAAACAACAGCAAAATTCCAAACGGGTTCAGTAGCCGTCCGGCGCCGAACGCGTTGCCCCAAAACGCGCCGAAGGCCAGCAGAAACACAGCCATCGTAACGAGCATCCGGGAAATCATCAGCGTCTCCGCCTGAATCGACCGCTTTTGCGTAATCAAATCTGGTAAATAAGCTGCTGAATTACCGCTTATTTTTTGACAAGCGTCGGCTATAATGGCAGCCGCGCGCCAGGCCGCAGCGCCAGGCTGAGATGCGACAAGGGCTCCGAGGCCCTGGCAATGATGCGGTTTCGTCCTGCCGCTTTGGCTTCGTAGAGCGCCTCATCGGCGCGCTGGAGCAACTGATCGCGGTCTTCGCACCCGACATTCGCGGTCGTGACGCCGATGCTGATCGTGACCTCAAGCTGACCGCCGGCAGGCAAGGTAAACGGCTTGTTCGCGACTTCCAGCCGCAGCCGGTTGGCGACCGCAGCGGCGATCGGCAGAACCGTCTGCGGCATCACCACGGCGAACTCCTCCCCGCCCAGCCGAGCGACGAGATCATCGCTGCGCACACTGTCCTGCGCCCGACGGGCGATCTGCCGCAACACTTCGTCGCCGCCAGGATGGCCATAAGTGTCGTTGACCCGCTTGAAGTGATCGATGTCGAACATCAGCACCGCCACCCCGATGCCGTCGCCATTGACCCGCGCCATCAATTCGTCGAGGTGAGCCAACAGGTAGCGCCGATTATAGAGACCGGTGAGTTCGTCGGTCAGCGCCAGTGTCAGGCTGCGTCGATAATTATCGTCGAGCCGGATCTGCAACCGTCGCCGCCGGATCTGAATATTGCTGCGCGCCACCAGTTCGTTGCGATCAACCGGACGCACCAGATAATCGTTGGCGCCAAGGTCAAGACCCTTGGCGAGGCGCGGCAGGTCGCACTCGGCAGCGATCAGCAGGATCGGCAATTGTCGCAAGAGTTCGCTCGCGCGGCACTGCGAGACAAACCGCAGCGTATCGCTGTCACCGCCGGTCAAACTGGCGATGACCAGATCGGTGGCGCCATCGAGACGGGCTTGCGCCTCAATGCAGCCCTTGACGGTCGTTACCCGGTGAATCTTTGCCAACGCTTCTGTCATCTTGGCCGCAGCCGGTGCATCCGCTTCGACAATCAGGATCTGCGCCGGCCCGCTGTCGAGTGCGCAATGCGCCTGGCTGCCGCCAAAGCGACCGCAGATCTCGTCACGCAGGCGCCATTCCTGCATCATCCGCTTCAGTCGGACGAGCGAGCGCACCCGGGCAAACAGGGCAATATCGGCGACCGGCTTGGTCAGAAAATCGTCGGCCCCGGCCTCCAGGCCGCGCAGCCGGTTGGCGGCATCCGACAGCGCGGTGACCATGACCACGGGAAGATCGGCGGTTCGTGCGTCGGCTTTCAGCCGGCGGCACACCTCAAAGCCATCCATCCGCGGCATCATTACATCGAGCAGAATGACATCGGGCAATTCCGCCGCCGCGATCTCTAAAGCGGCGCGGCCGTTGCCAGCAGTCAGCACGTCAAAATATTCGGCGGAAAGCTTCGCTTCAAGCAGTTTTACGTTGGTGTCAAGGTCGTCGACTACCAATATTCGCCCGGTCATGTTGCGGCCTATTTCAAAGCCAATCGACGAAGGCAACGCTCAATTAACAAAACGCCGGACGGTCTGCAAAAAGGACGCGATAGAGATCGGTTTAGCAACGTAGTCTTCGCAGCCGCCGCCACGGATTCGTTCTTTGTCGCCTTTCATGGCGAACGCGGTGATGGCGATGACGGGAATGAGCTGCAACTCCTTATCTTCCTTTATCAATCGGGTGATCTCGAGACCGGAAATCTCCGGCAACTGGATGTCCATCAGGATCAGGTCCGGATGGTGGCGCCGGGCTAGCGCCAGCACCTCCTTGCCGTCGCTGGTTTGCAGAGTGTCGTAACCATGAGCCGTCAGCAGATCGTTGAACAACTTCATATTGAGTTCGTTGTCCTCGACGATCAACACTTTCCGGCGCCGCGGCTCATTCCCTGGTTTCGATAGTGGAGCACTCCCGGTCATGCCTGTCGCCCTCAAAAACCTGGGTACAACAACCTCGAGCTGCCGATGCGGGTGGACGCACGTCTCAGCTGGCAGTTCCACTGCGGTCGGCGGGCACGCTTTACCGGCGCGGATTTAAGAATTGGTGAGGGTTGTGGCGGTTTGGCGCCCATTGTCTCAAGGTTGAAGCATGACGGCAAAATTCCGCATCGGCATCGATCTCGGGGGGACCAAGATCGAGGGCGCGGCCCTCGACGATCGCGGGGTGGTATGCGCTCGCTGCCGGCTGCCGACCCCGGCCGGGGATTATCGCGGCACGATCGCGGCGATCGTTACCGCCGTTGGCACGATCGAACGCGAAATCGGCAGTTCGGGTTCGGTCGGTATTGGCACCCCGGGGGCAATCTCGCCCGCCACCGGTCTTGTCAAGAATGCCAATTCGACCTGCCTCAATGGCCGTCCGCTGCAGCAGGATGTCCAAGCCGCCCTCGGTCGGCCGGTCCGTCTCGCCAACGATGCGAACTGCTTTACCCTGTCCGAGGCGACCGACGGCGCCGCGGCAGAATCTCGCACCGTCTTCGGAGTCATTCTCGGGACCGGCGTCGGCGGCGGCATCGCGATCGGCGGCCGGGTTCTCGACGGCGCCAATGCGATCGCCGGCGAATGGGGCCACAATCCGCTGCCCTGGCCGCAGCTCGACGAATTGCCGGGACCGCCATGCTATTGCGGCCGGGCGGGCTGCATCGAGACGTTTTTATCGGGTCCCGGGATGATGGCGGACCATGCCCGCCACGCCCGTCAGAATTTGCCGCCGGCGGAAATCGCCGCCCTCGCCGCGGCCGGCGACGACAAATGCCGCGCAACGCTGGTCCGCTATGTCGACCGGCTGGCGCGCGGTCTTGCCATGGTCATCAATCTGATCGACCCCGACGCGATCGTCCTTGGCGGTGGCCTGTCGGCGATCAGCGCGCTTTACCGCGAGACGCCGGCGCATTGGAACCGCTATGTGTTCTCCGACCGGGTCGACACCCGATTGCTGGCGCCGCGACACGGCGACGCCAGCGGCGTGCGTGGAGCGGCGTGGTTGTGGCCATAGCCGCCACCGACATGACGACACTGTGCCGCGACTGCACTGCGCTCCATGCCCGACCGCCGCCCGGCGGCCGCTGCCGGCAATGCGCTTCGCCGCGTCTCGTCAGCCATCCGGCACTCGCCGCACTGGCGATCGCCCATATCGATTGTGACGCGTTTTATGCCACGGTCGAAAAGCGCGAGCGACCTGACCTTGCCGATCGACCGGTGATTGTCGGCGGCGGCAGACGCGGCGTCGTCCTCGCCTGCTGTTATGTCGCCCGGCTTTACGGGGTGCGTTCGGCAATGCCGATGTTCAAGGCGCTGGCAGCCTGCCCCAACGCCGAAGTGATCCGCCCGAACATGGCGAAATATCGCGAGGTCGGGCGGGCCGTGCGCGGCGAAATGCGCCGTCTGACCCCGCTCGTCGAGCCGATATCGATCGACGAGGCCTTTCTCGACCTGTCCGGCACCGAGGCGCTGCATCATGCCGCCCCGGCACAATTGCTCGCCGCTCTCGCCTGCCGGGTCGAGGCTAGCCTCGGCATCACTTTGTCGATCGGTCTCAGCGACAACAAGTTTCTGGCCAAAATCGCCTCGGATCTCGACAAGCCGAGGGGCTTTGCCGTGCTCTGCCGCAACGAAGCGGCGGCTTTTTTCGCCGATAAGCCGGTGTCGCTGCTGTGGGGCGTGGGGACGGCGATGCAACGCCGGCTCGCCGCCGACGGCATCACGCTGATCGGCCAGCTGACGCGGCTTGGCGAGCGTGAACTGGCGGCGCGCTATGGTCGGATCGGCGCGCATCTCGGACGCCTCGCCCGCGGGATCGATGATCGTGCGGTGCTCGCCCATTCGCCGGCCCGCTCGATTTCGGCGGAAACCACCCTCCCGCACGACGAAGCCGATGCGGCCGCGCTGTTGCAGATCCTGCGGCCGCTGAGCGAGCGGGTGTCGGCGCATCTGAAGGAGGCGTCGCTGGCCGCGGGTGCGGTGACGTTGAAGCTCAAGAGCGCCGATTTTCGCCTGCGCACCCGCTCGCGGCGCCTCTTTGAACCGACCCAACTCGCCGACACCTTGTTTCGCGTTGCGGCGAGGCTGCTCGCCGGCGAAGCCGATGGCGTCACCCCATTCCGGCTGATCGGGATCGGCGCCGACCTGCTCGCCGACGCACGCGACGCCGATCCGCCGACCTTGTTCGAAAACGAGCTCGGTCGACCGCGGCGGCTCGAACAGGCGATCGACGGCATCCGCACGCGGCTCGGAGCGGATGCGCTGCATCGCGGCGCGGCGCCAGCCGCTGCGGCGGTACGCACCGCCCCCTCGATTTCGCGCACCGGGCGGGACAACCGGGATTAGCGGTCAGCGAACGAAGCCCGCGCGCGGTCAACAGCTGGGCTTGCCCAGCGCCTCGATATCGTCAAGCTTGGCGCGGATCGAATAATCGCCGTAATCGATGACCATGTCGCGCGACACGCCGTCGTCGAGCAGATCCATGCCCAGCTCGTAATCGGGTTCTTCGGCGTTGGCGTCGACCGGAAAAAACGCCAGCCGAATACGCCAGCCCGGCCTGTCGAGCAGCGGGCTGAGCTTTGCCGAAACCGGATCGGCGGTGACCTTGTTGGCGATCACGGCGGAAACCTGGACCGCATTCTCATCGGTGGCGCCATCAAAGACGTGACGGGTGACAAATCTGCGGCCTTCCTCGGCCTTGTCGATCAGCAAAATCGTGTGTGCGCTCGGAAACAACACTCCCGGCGCCAATTTGAAGGTTTGCGGCTGAGGTTTGGTAAAGATCGCGACACCGCCCTTTCCCGGTCCGTCGAGCCTGGCTTCGCCGCGAATCTCCTGGTCAAGCTCGCCGTTGCGGGTTTCTCGCTGATTGAAGCGATAGCGCAGCCCGTCCTTCGATTCCCAGGTGACAAAGGTCGAGATGACATCGACGTCGCGGCTTTCGGCATAGTGCATCCTGAGCCGATAGCGCTGTTCGATCGTCCATCCGTCGCAGGTCTCGCCCCATTCGTAATCCATGGCGCCGGTCGCACCGACAATTCCCGAATCGGTCGAGGTCGACCCCAAGGTCATCGTGTAAAGCGCCCGATGCGGAGCGATTTCCACTGCTCCAAGCGGTGAGTGCAGCAAGACCGCGAGCCCGACGGCCAGCGCCAGCAGCAATAGCGGGCGAGCGATGATCGAGGGCCGGTTTCGGTGTCGGCCGAATATAGCGGGCGCCGGCCGAACTGCGGTCATTTTCCAACCCTCATGGGTGCCGAGAATGCAATTCTACAGACGAGCGGCAGGCGCGACACACCTGACCGCGCGTCAGCACGGGCCAGGAAGATCAGGATCTCGGCTCCCGCTCGGACGGCAGGACCACCCGCAAATGCAGTTCGCGCAGCCGCTCGAGCGGGACCGGCGCCGGCGCCTGCATCAGCAGATCCTGCGCCTGCTGGTTCATCGGAAAGGCGACGACCTCCCGGATGTTCGGGGTATCGGCCAGCAGCATCGCGATGCGGTCGATGCCGGGGGCCGAGCCGCCATGCGGCGGCGCGCCGTATTTAAACGCGGTCAGCATGCCGGCAAAGCGGGCTTCGACCTCGGCGGCGGGATAGCCGGCGATCGCAAACGCCTTGTACATGATGTCGGGGCGGTGATTGCGGATCGCCCCTGACGATAATTCGACGCCATTGCACACGATGTCGTACTGGTAGGCGACGATGTCGAGCGGGTCCTGCTGTTCGAGGGCGGCGAGCCCGCCCTGCGGCATCGAGAACGGGTTGTGGCTGAACTCGACCTGCCCGGTTTCCTCGTTCAGCTCGTACATCGGAAAATCGACGATCCAGCAGAATTCGAAGACGCCGTCCCGGGTCAAACCGAGCGCGCGGCCCAGACGCAGACGGGCGGCGGCGGCGAACGGGATGAATTGCCGTGGCAGCCCGCAGACGAAAAACACCGCGTCGCCGTCGCCAAGCCCGAGTTCAAGCCGCACCGCCTCGGTCGCTTCGGGTCCGAGATTGCGGGCCACCGGTCCGACACCCTCGCCGGTACGAAAGAAGATGTAGGCAAGCCCCGGCTGGCCCTCGGATTGCGCCCAGGAATTCATCTGGTCGCAAAAGGCGCGGCTGCCGCCGGTCGGTGCCGGAATCGCCCAGACCCGGATGTCGGGATCGGCATCGATCAGGTTGGCAAAGACCTTGAATCCCGAGCCGCGAAAATGTGCGGTCGTATCGCGCATCTCGATCGGGTTGCGCAGGTCGGGCTTGTCGCTGCCGTAGCGCTGCATCGCGTCGCGATAGGCGATCCGCGGAAACGGGGGTGCGGTGACCGGACGACCCGCGCCGAACTCTTCAAAGATTCCGTGCAGCACCGGCTCGATCGCGGCGAACACGTCCTCCTGGGTGACGTACGACATCTCGAAATCGAGCTGGTAGAACTCGCCGGGCGAGCGGTCGGCGCGGCCGGCCTCGTCGCGAAAGCAGGGCGCTATCTGGAAATACCGGTCGAACCCGGCCACCATCAGCAGCTGCTTGAACTGCTGCGGCGCTTGCGGCAGCGCGTAGAACTTGCCGGGATGCAGCCGGCTGGGGACGAGATAGTCCCGCGCTCCTTCGGGCGAGCTCGCGGTCAGGATCGGCGTCTGGAATTCGGTGAAACCCTGTTCGATCATGCGTCGACGAATCGACGCGATCAGCTGCGCCCGCAGCATGATGTTGGCGTGCACCCGCTCGCGCCGCAGATCGAGAAAGCGGTAGGCAAGCCTGATATCCTCGGGGTATTCGGCCTCGGTATTGACCGGGAACGGCAGCGGCTCGGCTTCCGATTGCACCTCGATCTCGGCGATCCCCAGTTCGACTTCGCCGGTCGGCAAGTTGGGGTTGACCGTGTCCGCGGTGCGAGCGGCAATGCCCCCGGTAACGGTCACCACACTTTCGAGACGCAACTCCTCGGCTGCAGCAAACAGCGGCGAGGACGCATCGATCACGCATTGCGTAATCCCGTAATGGTCGCGCAGATCGATAAACAGCAGATGACCGTGATCGCGTTTGCGGTGGACCCAGCCCGACAATCGGGCCGGACGCCCGGCATCCGCAAGCCGCAACTCACCGCAGGTATGGCTCCGATAGGCGTGCATCGCAAGAGATGGTCCGGACCGAGTCGTAATTGAGCCTACACGGCACGGAACGGCGAGCATTGTCAAGGCGGGCCCGGGCCTCCAGCTAAGCTTTGGCTAAGGGCGGTACGGGTTTGCCTCCCTCCGGCCGAGCGGATATGCTAACCGCAGCAGGCCGAGGGTTGGGACGAGTGCGTGAGCGACATTTTCCGCGAGATCGACGAGGAGCTTCGACGCGACAACCTGTTGGCGCTGTGGTCGCGATACGGACGCTACGTGGTCGCGGTCGCGATCCTGGCAATCGGTCTCGCCGGCGGCATCGCGGCGTGGCGCGCTCACGAACTCTCCGTCAGGCAAGAGCAGTCGGCACGATTCGCCAGCGCGCTGGCGCTGGCCCGGGCCGGCAAGACGGCCGACGCGGCGATGGTGTTTGCGTCGATCGCCCGGGAAGGCGGCGGCTACGCCGTGCTCGCTTCCTTTGAGCAAGCGAGCCTGATGGCCAGGTCCGGGGATCGCAAAAAAGCCGTTGCGGCCTATGACCGCATTGCCGCGGACACCGGCCTCAGCCCAACCTTTCGCGGGCTGGCGACCCTGTCAGCGGCGATGCAAGGGGCGGCTGAGGCCGATCCAAAAACGACGATCGTCCGACTGCAACCGCTGACAGCAGTCGGTGATCCGTGGCGTCCGACCGCGCTCGAACTGACCGCGGCGGCAGAATTGAAACGCGGCGATAGCAAGGCGGCTTTGGCTACCTACAAGACCCTGGCCGACGACCTCGACGCCCCGCCGGGTTTGCGCGCCCGTGCGGCGGAGATGGCCGCCGCACTCGCTCCTTAATCACGGTTCTCGCCAATCACGGTTCTCGCCCTTTCGATGCGTCGATCAGCCGTTGTCGCGATCTTGCTCGTCTGCGTTGCGGCGAGCGGTTGCAACCCGTTTGCCAGCAAGAAACAACCGCTGCCGGGCGAGCGGATATCCGTCCTCAGCCTCGATCGCCAGCTCAAACCCGACCCGGCGCTGGCCAGCACCCCGATCAGCCTGCCGCGGCCGGTAGTCAACCGCGATTGGCCGCAGCCCGGCGGATTTCCGAACCACGCGATGCAGCACCTGGCACTGCCCAGCACCTTGCACGTGGCGTGGAAAACCAGCGTCGGCGAAGGCTCTTCGCGCTATACCCAGGTGCTGGCACAGCCGGTTGTGGTTGCCGGTCGCGTCTATGCGATGGACGGTGGATCCGAGGTCAGCGCCTACGATGCCGCCAATGGCCAGCAGATCTGGCAAGTCGACGTAACGCCGTCGAACAATCATGGCAGTTCGTTTGGCGGTGGTGTCGCCTATTGGAAGGGCAGACTTTACGTTTCATCAGGCTATGCTCGGGTTCTCGCACTCGACCCCAAGAACGGCAAGGTGATCTGGAAGACCGATGTCGACGCACCTGTCCGCAGCGGCCCGACCGTAACCGACGGCCGCGTCTACGTCGTCACGGTCGAGAACGAGCTGATTGCGCTCGCCGCTGACGATGGACGACGGTTGTGGAGCCATAGCGGCATACCGGAAACCGCCACACTGGTCGGCAGCGCCAGCCCGGCGGTGGAAGGCGAGGTGGTGGTGGTTGGCTATTCTTCAGGCGAAATCGACGCGCTGACCGTCGAAAACGGGCGTCTCCTGTGGTCCGACAACCTCGCATCGGTGACCCCGGTCGACGCGGTCTCTGCGCTGGCCGACATTCGTGGCCGGCCGGTGATCGATCGCGGCCGCGTCTATGGCATCAGCCATGCCGGGCGGATGGCGGCAATCGACATACGCGACGGCGAGCGCGTATGGGAGCAGGATATCGGATCGAGCCACGGGCCTTGGGTCGCGGGCGATTATGTCTATGTCCTGTCCAACGACAACGAGCTGATTTGCCTGACCCGGGACGGCGGCAAGGTGCGATGGCTGCGGCAATTGCCGAGCTATGAGGACGAGAAGAACAAAGAAGACCCGATCATCTGGGCCGGGCCGGTGCTGGGCGGCGACCGGCTGATTGTGCTGTCCTCGGACGGTTGGGCATTGTCGGTCTCGCCCTATACCGGCAACCCGCTCGGCCGCGAGCAAATTGCCGGGGACGCTTTTGTCGATCCGGTCATTGCCAATGACACGCTCTATATATTGACCGATAACGGCGAGCTTGCCGCCTATCGCTGATTTTGACGATGATCGCGGAGACGCTGCCCGATGAGCTTTGCCGTTGCCATCCTTGGGCGCCCCAATGTCGGCAAATCAACGCTGTTCAATCGCCTCGTCGGTAGTCGCGCCGCACTCGTCGACGATACGCCGGGGGTCACCCGTGATCGTCGCGAAGGCGAAGCCCGGATCGCCAATCTTGATTTTCGCGCGATCGACACCGCTGGACTCGAAGAAGCAGCGCCCGGTTCGCTCAGCGCCCGCATGCACGACCAGACAGAGCGCGCGCTGGCCGAGGCCGATGTGGCCCTGTTGCTGATCGACGCCCGCGACGGGGTCACCGAGGCCGATCGGCATTTCGCCAACTGGTTGCGTCGTACCGGAAAGCCGGTGGTGCTGGTCGCCAACAAGACCGAGGGTCGCTCGGTCCTTGCCGGTGTCGGTGAAGCCTACCGGCTCGGCCTCGGCGATCCGGTGCCGATCTCGGCCGAGCACGGCGAAGGACTGGCCGGGTTATACGAGCGATTGGTACCGTTTTCTCACGATGCCGGGCCACGGGGCGATATCGGGCCACGGGGCGATATCGGGCCACAGGGCGATATCGGGCCACAGGGCGAGGCTGAAACCGCGTCGGAAAGGCCGCTGCATCTGGCCATCGTCGGCCGCCCAAACGTCGGCAAATCGACGCTCATCAATCGCCTCGTCGGCGAGGAGCGGCTCTTGACCGGGCCCGAGGCCGGAATCACCCGCGATGCGATCGCAGTCGATTGGGATTGGCAGGGTCGCGCGATCCGCCTTGTCGACACCGCTGGAATGCGCCGCCGCCCGCGGGTCGAGGGCAAGATCGAGCAGCTCTCGGTCGCCGATGCGTTACGCACCATCCGCTTTGCCGAGACCGTTATCCTCGTGCTCGATGCGCTGCAGCCGCTGGAGAGACAGGATCTGACGATCGCCCGGCTGGTCGCCGACGAAGGCCGCGCCTTGGTGCTCGCCGCGACCAAATGGGATGCGGTGCCCGACCGCTCGGGCGCACTTAAGGCGATGCGCGAGCGGTTGCCGATATCGTTGCCGCAGTTGCGCGGCATTTCGTTGGTACCGGTCTCGGGACTGACCGGCTATGGTCTCGACACGATGATGAAGGCGGTTGCCGCTGCCGACGCGGTGTGGAACCGGCGGATACCGACCCCGGATCTCAACCGTTGGCTGGCTGCGGTTCAGGAGCGCAATCCGCCGCCGCTGGTGGCGGGTCGTCGGCTTCGCCTGCGGTATATCACACAGGCCAATATCCGACCGCCAAGCTTTGCGCTGTTCGCGTCAAAGCCGAGCGAGCTTCCCGATTCCTATCGGCGCTATCTGGTCAACGCGTTGCGAGACGCGTTTGATCTTCCCGGCACGCCGATCCGGCTGATGCTACGCCAAGGCAAAAACCCCTATGGGTAACCCCGCCGACCTGTAGCCTTGACGTCGGCGCGAATTTGGCAACCGGATTTGCGCTGCACGTTGCCTCGGGTATTGATATGAACGCGCAGTATGTCACGGGAGGCAACGAGATGCTGAGGATGTCCATAGTAGGCGTGATGCTTTTGGCTGCGGCTGCAACTGGGCCGGCGTGGGCGCAAACTTCGTCGTCGCACGCCAAAGCCGCGTCCGCCCATGCCACGACTCCGGCGGGCCAAACTCTCGCCGCTGACCAGTTCTCGACCGAGCAGGCAGCAAAGGCTCATTGCCCCGGCGACACGATCGTCTGGGCCAATACGAGCGGCTCGAAGGCGTTCCACATGAGCAGCGACCGCTATTACGGCAAGACTAAGCACGGCGCCTATATGTGCGAGAAAGAAGCCGAGCAGGGCGGATTTCACGCCGCCGGGGCGCGCGCTCGAAAAACGGCAACAAAAACCGCCAAATGATAAGGACATGACAAAATGAGGAGCCTTCGATGAGCTTGTTCGATACGATCGGCTCGTTATTGGAGAAGAGCGAAGGCGAGCCGATGAGCGTGCCCGCAGCGCTGGTGGCGGCACTCGGCAATCAGGAGGGCGGTCTGGGCGGCTTGATCCAGAAATTCGAGAGCGCCGGGTTGGGCGGCACGGTCTCGTCCTGGATCGGCAATGGCGAAAACCAGCCAGTATCGCCCGACGCGGTCCACAATGCCCTGGGCTCCGATATCGTGCAGCAGATCGCAGCAAAAACCGGATTGCCGGTGGAACAATTGCTGCCGCTGGTCGCTCAGCATCTGCCGCGATTGGTCGATCATCTGACGCCAAACGGCGAGGTCGGGTCGGACGACAGTTTGCTCGAGGCCGGTCTCGCGTTTCTTAAAAGCCGGGCGGGCGGTTCTGCGTCATCCTGAGGATGGGGCCGGCGAGGGCGTGACAACCTCGCCGTTGCGCTCGCACTCAGATACGGCGAGATCGACAAAGCACCCTGTCACGCTTTCCGGCAGGCGCAGCGATTCCGGGTCCTCGCCGGGGAAGGCGCGGGCGCGCAGTCTCGTGCGCAGGGCGCCGGGATCGACCAGATTAGCGCAAGCCTGGGTCCTTGAGATCTCGGCGGCGTAGATCCTGACCAGCATCTCAAGCCCGATCTTGCTGACCGCATAGGGACCCCAATAAGCCAGGCTGTCGCGGCCGATTGCACTCGTGACAAAAATCGCGCGGCCGGCCGGGGCGGCGCGCAACAGCGGGTCCATCGTCCGGATCAAGCGCCAATTGGCGTTGAGGTTCAGATCGATGACCCCGTCCCAGATGTCAGGGGGGATATGGCCGAGCGGCGAGAAGATCCCCATCTCACCGGCATTGCCGACCAGAATGTCGAGCCGGCCGTAGCGGGCTGAAAGCGCCGCCGCCAACTCGTCGATCCTGGCAAAATCGCGCAGATCGAGCGGCACCAGCGTGGCGCTGCCGCCCGCGGCGCGGATCGCGTCATCGACTTCTTCGAGCCCGCCGACGGTGCGCGCCGCCAGCACGACATGCGCCCCCTCGCCGGCAAAGCGGATGGCAACCGCCGCGCCGAGCCCACGCGATGCGCCGGTGATCAGTGCGATCTTGCCGGCGAGGCGTCGGGTGGGCGTGGCTGCTGCTCCCGGCAACAAACGGCCTCAGGCCGGCTCCGCCAGCAATGACAACTGCACCGAGACCTTGCCGTCGTCGGCATCGACAATCGGGATCGGGTAATTACCGGTAAAGCACGCGTCGCAAAACCGTGGCGCGGCCGGATCGCGGCATGGCTCTCCCATCGCCCGATAGAGGCCGTCGATCGACAAAAAGGCCAAACTGTCGACGCCGATATACTCGGCCATATCAGCCACATCGTAACGAGCCGCGAGCAATTGCTCGCGTTCCGGGGTGGCAATCCCGTAATAGCAGGGATAGCTGGTCGGCGGGCTGGAGATCCGCATATGGACCTCGCGGGCGCCGGCGCGCCGGACCATCTCGACGATCTTGATCGAGGTAGTGCCGCGCACGATCGAATCGTCGACCAGGATCACCCGCTTGCCGCTGAGATTGGCGCGGCTCGCATTGTGCTTGAGGCGCACCCCGAGATGCCGGATCTGATCGGTCGGCTCGATAAAAGTGCGACCGACATAATGGTTGCGGATGATGCCAAGCTCAAACGGGATGCCCGCTTCCTGCGAATACCCGAGTGCGGCCGGTACACCCGAATCCGGCACCGGGACGACAATATCGGCGTCGACGTGACTTTCGCGGGCGAGTTCGCGGCCGATGCGCTTGCGCGCGTCATACACGCTCATCCCCTCGACGACGCTGTCCGGTCGCGCGAAATAGATGTGCTCAAAGACACAAAACCGGCTGTCCGGCTGGCCGAACGGCAACAGGCTCCTGACCCCGCCGGCGCCGATCATGACGATTTCGCCGGCCTCGACATCGCGGACGAAATCGGCGCCGATAATGTCGAGCGCGCAGGTTTCCGAGGCAAGAATCCACGCCTCACCGAGCCGGCCGAGTACCAAAGGCCGGACGCCGAGCGGGTCGCGGACCCCGATGATCCCGTCCTGCGACAGCGCGACAAGCGAATAGGCGCCATGAACCTGCCGCAAAGCGTCGATCAGCCGGTCGAGGACGGTCTCTTTCGGGCTGGTCGCGATCAGGTGGATGATGACTTCGGTGTCGCTGGTCGATTGGAACAGGCTGCCGCGATGCACCAGCCGCTGCCGCAGCCGATACGAGTTGGTCAGATTGCCGTTGTGACAGATCGCAAGCCCGCCAAACTCGAAATCGGCGAATAGCGGCTGGACGTTGCGCAGCGCCACTTCGCCGGTCGTCGCATAGCGCACATGGCCGATCGAGGCATGGCCGCGCAGGCGTTCGATCACCTCTTTCGAGCTGAAATTGTCGCTGACCTGCCCCATGCCGCGGTGAGCGTTAAACTGCTCACCGTCATAGGCGACGATCCCGGCGGCTTCCTGCCCGCGATGCTGCAGCGCGTGCAATCCGAGCGCCACCAGCGCCGCGCTATCGTGATGGCCGTAGACGCCAAAGACACCGCATTCCTCGTGCAGATGGTCGGCATCCCGGTTATCGGCGCCGTTCAATTCGGGATTAACGGGATCGATTGCGGACATTGGCGATCCTCGGCGGGGACTGTCTTAAAATGGTCATGCGGACGTCCGAATTCGAGTCCGCGGGATGCCGCAATCCGTTCAATGTGCGTTATCGATCAGCCGGTTCAACTCGCGCTGGTCGGTCGGCTTGTAGCTCGGCGCCGGTGCGTCCTGCGGCTTTGGCGGGATCGGGATGGCGGGGCTCGACAGTGCCCCGATGGCGGCGCGTGCCGTTTTCGACTGACCGATCGCGCGCTCGGTATCGTCCATCGCGGCGGCACTCTTCAGTTGCAGCGATGCGGGCAGGATGCCGCGCATGATGTCAGCCCCCTGCGCCAGCATCGGCTGGCTCTTGGCATCGCGCAACAAACTCGGCCAATCATTAGGCGGCAGCGTGATGTCGACCAGAAGATAGGCGGCCGATACCAGCACCAGGCCGCGGGCGACGCCAAACACCAGTCCGAGCGTACGGTCAACCGGCGTCAAAGCGCTCCACTGCATAAGGCCGCTGAGATAGCCGGTTACGATCGTCAGCAGGATCAGCGAGACCAGGAACAGCCCGGCGCCGGCAATCAGATCGGCAAGCAGCGGCGTTGTGACAAATTTGGTGGTGAAGCGATAGACCGCGTCGAACCCGTAAAGCGTGATCAGAGCGGCTCCGATCCAGGCGATGATCGATAATGCCTCACGCACAAAACCCCGCGCGAAGGCAAAAATTGCAGACAATGCGATGACCGCGAGAACCGCCAAGTCGACGAGGTTCACGAGGCAACTCCGATCCGCTCGCGGTGCCGAGACGCGCGCTTTGGGGTCAATCGGGCGACGAGATCGCCGAGGTCGGCGATCCCAACCATCCGCAGCGCGGCGCCGGCATCGCGCCGCCCGCCGCCACGGCGCGGCGTCCAGGCTTCGGCAAAACCGAGTTTCGCGGCTTCCTTGAGGCGAGCCTCGCTATGGCCGACCGGGCGGACCTCGCCCGATAAGGCAATTTCACCGAACACCACAGCCTCGGCGGGAACCGGCGTGTCGCTCAGCGCCGACAGCAACGCCGCGGCGACGGCCAGATCGGCCGCCGGTTCAGCGATGCGAAACCCGCCCGCAACATTGAGATAGATGTCGTTCGACCCGACCGACAGGCGGCAACGCGCATCGAGCACAGCGGTGATCATCGCCAGCCGCGTGCCGTCCCAGCCGACCACCGCCCGCCGCGGCGTGCCGAGCACGGCGGGCGCCACCAATGCCTGCACCTCGACCAGAACCGGCCGCGTCCCTTCCATTCCGGCGAATACGGCCGAGCCGCTGACCGGTCCCGGATCGGATCCATCCTCGTCATCGTCGAGGGTACCGGCGGTTCCTCGCCGACCGCCGAGGAACAGCGCCGACGGGTTCGGCACCTCGACCAGGCCGCCATCGCTCATCTCGAACACGCCGATCTCGTCGGTCGGACCAAACCGGTTTTTGACTGCGCGCAGGATACGAAAGCGATGACCCCGCTCGCCCTCGAAATAGAGCACGGTGTCGACCATGTGCTCGAGTACGCGCGGACCGGCGATGACCCCCTCTTTGGTCACATGCCCGACCAGCACGACCACAAACCCGCGCCGCTTGGCCAGCCGGATCAGTTCCTGCGCCGCGCCCCGCACCTGGCTGACGGTTCCGGGCGCGCTGTCCAGCGTGTCGAGATACATCGTCTGGATCGAATCGATGACGACCAGATCGGGGGCGTCGCTGCGATCGATCGAGGCGAGGATGTCGCGCACATTGCTCGCCGCGGCGAGCAAGACCGGGCTTTGCGCCACCCCGAGCCGGCCGGCGCGCAGGCGCACCTGATCGATTGCCTCCTCGCCGGTGATGTAGGCGGCACTTCCCGGTCGCTCAGCCGATGCGGCAATCGCGGCCGCGGCTTGCAACAGCAATGTCGACTTGCCGATCCCCGGATCGCCGCCGACCAGAATGGCGGAGCCCGGCACCAACCCGCCGCCGCAGACTCGGTCGAGTTCGGCGATGCCGGTCCGCCGCCGTGGCGGCAACATGCTGGGCCCGCTCAGCCCGACAAAGCCGAGCGCCCGTCCGCCGCCGCCTTCCAGGCCTTTCGGCAGAGCGTCGCGCGGCAATTCCTCGATCAGGCTGTTCCAGGCGCCGCAGGCGTCGCAACGCCCGGTCCATTTCGAATGGACCGCGCCGCATTGCTGGCAGGCAAAGCGGGCCTGGGCGCGCGCCACGGCTCAATCCTGCCGCGGCTGGTGACTGGCGGAAGGCGTCGTCAAAGAATGCGGACCTCCATGTGAATCGGCCCCTCGGCGCGACCATGGATGAACTGGTCGACAAACGGGTTGCCCGACCGATCGATTTCGGCAGCCGATCCCTGCCAGATGATCTGCCCCTTGTGCAGCATCGCGATGCGGTCTGCGATCTTGCGCGCGCTGACCATGTCGTGGGTGATCGAAACCGCCGTGGCTCCCAATTCATGAACGCATTTGAGGACCAGGTCGTTGATCACATCGGCCATGATCGGGTCGAGCCCGGTCGTCGGCTCGTCGAAAAAGATGATCTCGGGATCGGCGGCGATCGCGCGCGCCAACGCCACCCGCTTTTGCATGCCGCCCGACAGCTCGGCCGGCCGCAATTCGCCGACCTCGACCCCGAGCCCGACCGCTCCGAGCTTTTCGAACGCGATTTCCTTTGCCGCCGCCCGCTCCATGCCGCGACCCTGGATCAACCCGAAGGCGACATTCTCCCATACCGGCAGCGAGTCGAACAGCGCGCTCCCCTGAAACAGCACGCCGCATTTTTGCAGCAACCGCTCGCGCGCCTTGCGCCGCAGCCCCACCGTCTCGACGCCGTCGATGCGCACCGATCCTTCATCCGGCCGCAACAGGCCGAGAATGCATTTGACCAGCACCGATTTGCCGATCCCCGAGCCGCCGATCACGATGATGCTTTCGCCGGCCATGACGTCGAGGTCGATACCGTCGAGCACCCGGTTGCGGCCAAACGATTTGCGCAAGCCGCGCACCACAATCTTTGGCGAGGCGGCGCTCAATGTCCGGGTCAAGACGAAGACCCGGTCATTGGGAGAATAGCGCCTGGGTGATGCCGTAGTCGAACACCAGGATCAGGATCGAGGCTGAAACCACCGCATAAGTCGTCGCTTGGCCCACACCCTGCGCCCCGCCGCGCGAATTATAGCCGTGATAACAGCCCATCAGCGCGACGACAAAACCGAAAACAGCGGCTTTGACGAGGCCGGAGACGACATCGCTGGTGTGCAGATACTGGAAAGTCCGGTCGAGATAGGTCTCAGGATTAAAGCCGAATTTGTAGATGCTGACGAGATAGCCGCCAAAGACGCCGATGATGTCGGCAACCACGACCAGCAGCGGCAGAGTGATGAGCCCGGCCAACAGCCGCGGCAGCACCAGATAGCGCAACGGGTCGGTCGACAGGGTCGTCAATGCATCGATCTGGTCGGTCACTCGCATCGTCCCGATCTCGGCCGCCATGGCGGCGCCGACCCGGCCAGCCACCATCAGCCCGGCGATGACCGGGCCGAGTTCGCGGGTGACCGACAGCACGACGACGGTGGCGATGGCGCTTTCCGCGGCAAAGCGGCTGAACCCGGTATAGGATTGCAGGGCCAGCACCATACCGGTGAAGATCGCGGTCAAGCCGACGACCGGCAGCGAGAAATACCCGATATCGAGCATCGAGCGCAGGATCACGCGCAGATAGTAGGGTGGCGACAAGCCGGTCGCGAGCGCCGTCAGCGTAAAGATCACAATCCGGCCGGTCGCGGCCATAAAGGCCAGGGTTGCGGCGCCGAGCGAGGCAAGAGCTTTCAACATGTCGGCGATAAACACTCAGCGCCGCGGTAAATCCGGTGATAGCGCCGCCCGAGAGCGGTCAAGATCTCATAGCCGATCGTCCCCGCATCGGCGGCGGCGGCATCGACGCCGTAATCATTGCCCAGCAGCTCGATAAACCCCCCGGGGCGTGCGATTGAAGGGTCGGCGGCGGACACGTCAAAAACTGCGAGATCCATCGACACCCGGCCGAGAAGCGGAACCCGGACGCCGCCGATCAAGCCGGACCCGCGACGGCTGAGCGAACGCATCCAGCCATCGGCATATCCCGCCGCCACGGTCGCCAGCCGCCCTGCTGTGGCCATGACATGGGTCGCACCGTAGCCAACCGGCTGACCGGCGTCAACGTCTCGGATTTGCAGGATTCTCGCCTTGAGCCGGACAATTTGGCGCATCGGGTTGGGCCGCCCCGGCTGCGGGTTGACGCCATAAAGTGCCGCCCCCGGGCGCACCAGGTCGAAATGATAATCGCGGCCGAGAAAGATCCCGCAGGACGCGGCGAGGCTTGCCGGAACCCCGGTCATTCGGCCGCGCAGCGCGGCAAACCGCGCACGCTGTTCCCGGTTCAGCGGATGGTCGGGTTCGTCGGCGCAAGCGAGATGGCTCAGCAGCCCCTGCCAGCGGATCGTTCGCCACCGGCACAGTTCGTCCGTAAGCCGCGCGAACTCACCCATCGTCAAGCCGAGGCGCGCCATCCCGGTGTCGACATGCAGCATCGCCGGCAATGGCCGGCATCCCCTGGCAACCGACTGCCACTCGGCGATCTGCCCGGGATCGTTGAGCACCGGGACGACCCGAGAACTGGCAAACTCGCCGCCAGACCCCGGCACCGGCCCGTTCAGCACGATGACCTCGCGGCATTCGCTCAGGGCCGCGCGCAACGTCAGCGCTTCGTCGAGGGTCGCCACAAAAAACTGCCGGCATCCCGCCGCGGCGAGCGCTTTGGCGACTACCGAAGCGCCGAGGCCGTAACCGTCGGCCTTGACCACCGCGGCGCATTCCACGGGCGCCACCCGCCGCGCCAGAAACCGCCAGTTGGCGACGATGCCGGCAACATCGATGTCGAGCACCCCGGGGGCGCGGTCTGCGGGATCGATCCCCATGTCCCGCCCTCTACCCTCTGTCGGAAAGCGATCGCCGGTCTGGTATCATCTCGTCCACGGTCGCTGGCTCGCGCGGCGGCGCTGTCGTGGAACAGCATCACGTTTCGCGAGTTCCGGCCAGTCTCTTCCTCATCTGCGCGAGACCGGCGGGTTTGCGCCGGATAAACGCCTGGACCATTGCCGGGCGGCGGGCGCAGGTTGCGAATCTGCGCGGATCAAGCAACGGGGAGCAGCATGAGCGAGGTGCCTTCCGGCATTGGCGAGCAGCCCAAGCGGCGCGAAGACCAGCGCTTTCTGACCGGGTGCGGCGCCTATCTCGACGATCTCGCATTTGACGATCTGACCCATGCGGTCGTACTGCGCTCGCCACATGCGCACGCACGAATCGCCGCGGTCGAGACCAGCGCCGCACGCGCCAGCCCCGGCGTCCTCGCGGTGCTGACCGCCGCGGAAGTGCAGTCCGACGGGCTGCAGCCGCTGCTTCCGACCGCAACCGCGAACCCTCAGACCGGCGAGCCGTTTGCGTTTGCGCCGCAGCCGGTGCTGGCGGCGGACAAGGTCCGCTATGTCGGTGAGCCGGTCGCGGTGATCGTCGCCGAGACGCGCGATCAGGCGCTCGACGCGGCAGAACTGGTCGCGGTCGATTACCAGCCGCTCCCCGCAGTGACGACCGTCGATGCCGCTCGCGCTCCCGACGCGCCGGAGATTTTCGTCGAGGTTGCCGGCAACCTCTGCTTTGATTGGCAGACCGGCGACCGGGCGGCGGTCGACCAGGCCTTTGCCGACGCGGCGCATCTGGTCCGCTTGCGGCTCGACAATCATCGCATCGTCACCAACCCGATGGAGCCGCGCGGTGTTGTCGGTCGGTGGGACGCCGAGCAAAGCCGCTACACCGTCCATGTCTCAGCGCAAAGCATCCACAACACCCGCGATCACGCGGCGCGCGCGCTCGGCGTTCCACCGGCCGCGGTGCGGTTTGTCGCTCCCGATGTCGGCGGCGGCTTTGGCGCTAAGAACTTCATCTATCCCGAGCACGTGCTGATCCCGTGGGCGGCAAAACGGGTCGGCCGCCCGGTCAAATGGATAGCCAGCCGCAGCGAGGTTTTTCTGGCCGATCACCAGGCGCGCGATCACATTGCCGAAGCGGCGTTGGCGCTCGATGGCGAGGGCCGGTTTCTGGCGCTCGCGGTCGACAGCATCGCCAATGTCGGGGCTTATCTGGTCAGCGCCGGCGGGGTGCAGACATTCCAATATGTCCATCTGCCCGGCACGGTCTACCGGATACCGGCGATCGCGCTGCGCGTCGCCGCGGTGATGACCAACACCGCACCGATCGGCGTCACCCGCGGCCCTGGTTTCGCGGAAGCGGTCAACATCATCGAGCGGCTGATCGACAAGGCGGCGCGGCAATGCGGTTTTGACCGCGGCGAAGTCAGGCGCTTGAACCTCGTGCCGGCGGCGGCGATGCCGATGATCAATGTTTTCGGCAGCAAGGTCGACAGCGGCGCCTTTCCGCAGACCTTTGACCGCGCGCTCGCCGATGCCGATGTCGCCGGTTTCGGCGCGCGCCGGCGCGAGAGCGAAGCGAACGGAAAACTGCGCGGGCTCGGCTTTGCCTATCACATCAAGGCGACCGGCGGCTCGCCCCGCGAAAATGTCGACATCCGGTTCGAGGAAGGCGGCATGGTGGCGCTGATCACCGGCACCCAGACGATCGGCCAGGGCCACGAAACCACCTTTGCGCAGATCCTGGCCGACCGACTGGGCATACCCAATCATCGCATTCGCCTCGTCCAGGGCGACACCGATCTGATCCCTCTGGGTGGCGGCCATGGCAGCTCGCGGGCAACCTATATGGGCGGCACCGCGATCTGGCGCGCCGCGGACGAGATCATCGCCAAGGGCATCCGCATCGCCGCCGAAGTGCTGGAAGCCGCCGACGCCGATATCCGCTTTGAAGCCGGCGATTTTGTCGTCGCCGGTACCGACCGCAGGATCAGGCTCCTCGACCTCGCGGCGATCGCCCGCGATAAGGGTGCGCCGCTCGACACCTACCACGCCTGGACCCGCGAATGGATGACCTATCCCAATGGGACCCATGTCGCCGAGGTCGACATCGACCGCGAGACCGGCCGGGTCGCCCTCGCCCGCTATACTGCGGTCGACGATTACGGGGTCCTGGTCAACCCGATGATCGCCGCCGGCCAGGCGCATGGCGCGATCGCTCAAGGCGTCGGACAGGCGTTGCTCGAGCACGCGGCCTACGACCCGGGGTCGGGGCAGCTCGTAGCGGGTTCCCTGATGGATTACGCCTTGCCGCGCGCCGATGATCTGCCGCGCTACGAAATCGGCTTTAACAACACCCGGTGCACGACCAACCCGCTCGGCGTCAAGGGGTGCGGCGAAGCCGGCGCGGTCGCTGGTTTTCCCGCCGTCGCCAACGCGATCCTCGACGCGCTTGCCCCGTTCGACGTCACCGAACTCGCCGGCCCCGCCACTTCAGCCAACATCTGGCGCCATATCACCGGCCTCCGCCGCTGACCGGTAGAGCGGCCGGAATGCCCCTTCGAACTGGTATTAACCTAGAACTGGGAGTAAGCTAGTAATCGAGTTGACGCTCAGTGCGCGCCGCCCTCCGCGCCGCATAATCGCTGATCAATGACTTGGCGTCGGCACCGTGGCAGCGCTTGCCTCATCGGGTGTTGACGACGACGTCAAAAAGCCGGTCGGCGGCAGCAAGGTCGACAGGCGCACCGCTGCGAGGCCCTGCGCCAGTGCCGCGCGGTCAGCCGGTGCGAGCCCGTCAGGGGTCTTGGCATCGTTATCGGTCA
>DATJLK010000045.1:0-5497 GCA_035509615.1 Allostellaceae bacterium
TATCGTGATCAGCAATGCGGCGGGCGGCGCAGTCTTCGCGCATTTAAACAACCTGATCGGACGCCGCTCGATCGGTGTCGACAATCTGGGCGCCGGCGCGGTCGACGCGACCGAGAATTGGTGGGGATGCGCACGCGGCCCCGGCGCATCCGGCTGTACGACCGTCTCCGGTGCTAACGTGACAACGGTGCCATTCCTGACGCCGCCGGTGCAATCGGCCTTGAGCAATTGATACGGCGCGGGGCCGTTGCCAGTTTTACTATTGGCTGGCGGTCTTCTCCCGCAGTTTGAAGCGCTGGATCTTGCCGGTCGCGGTCTTTGGCAGATCCTCGACAAAGGCGATCCAGCGCGGGCGTTTGAACGCCGGCAGATGGTGTCTGGCATGCTCGTCGAGCGTCCGGGCGAGCGCATCCCCGGCTCTGACCCCGGGTCGGACAACAACAAAGGCCTTGGCTTTGACCAGCCCGTCCTCGTCGGCAGCGCCGATCATAGCGGCTTCGAGCACGTCCTGATGCGCGATCAGCACCGCCTCGACCTCGGCCGGCGAGACGAACATCCCGTTGACTTTGATCATGTCATCGCTGCGGCCGCAATAGACGTAGTAACCGTCCTGATCCTCGAAATATTTGTCACCGGTGCGTGTCCACGGGCCGAGAAATGTCGCCCGGCTGCGCTCGCGGTTGTTCCAGTACCCGGCGGCGGCGGTCGGGCCGCTGACCAGCAAATCGCCAATGTCGCCTGGCATCACCGGCTGCCCGTCCTCACCGACGATCTTGAGATCATAACCGGGGATCGGCTTGCCGGTCGTGCCATAGCGCACATCATCCGGCCAATTGCTGAGAAAGATGTGCAGCATCTCGGTCGAGCCGATGCCATCGAGGATGTCGACGCCGATCCGCGCCGCCCAGCGCCGACCGATTTCCGCCGGCAATGGCTCGCCGGCGGAAACGCAGCGGCGCAGCGCAATCTCGTCCGGCTGCGGCAGATCCGGACTGGCGAGCATCGCATTGAACAGCGTCGGCACGCCGTAGAAGATCGTCGGCCGCCATCCGCGCAACACGCCGGCGACGACAGCCGGGCTTGGCCGCTCGGCGGTCAGAATGCTGGTCGCCCCGACCGCCATCGGGAATGTCAGCGCATTGCCGAGCCCATAGGCAAAAAACAGTTTCGCCGCCGAAAAGACGATATCGGTTTCGGTCATGTCGAGTATCGGGACGGCGTAACTTGTCGCTGTCTCGATCAGACTGGTGTGGACATGGATCGTGCCCTTTGGCCGCCCGGTCGAGCCCGACGAATAGAGCCAGAAGCAGGCTTCGTCAGGATGCGTGGCCGCGGTCTCGAATGTCGCCGGGGCGGCGGCCAGCATCGCCGCGAACTCGCCGCCGGTCTCGGCCGGGTCGGAGACAATGATCTGCGGCTTTGGATCGGGCAGCGCCTCCACCGCGCGCCGCATCGCCGGCAGAACCGGTGCGGAGACCACAACCGCGCATGCCCGGCTGTCGGCGAGCATAAAGGCGAATTCCTCGCTCGCGAGCTGGGTATTGACCGCGACCGGAACAACCCCGGCGGCAATCGCGCCGAGAAACGCGGTCGGAAAATCGATGCTGTCGTAAAGGCACAGCAGAATGCGCTGTTCGCGGCCGATATGGCGAGAGCGCGCCGCATTGGCAAAGCGGCCGACGCGATCGGCGATGTCGGCATAGCTGTAGGTGCCATGATCGTCGATGAATGCGATCTTCGAACCGCGCCCGGCCGCGAGATTACGTCCGATCAGATCGGCGGCCGCGTTGTATGTCGGCGGGCTGGGCATCGCACCTCCTGCCATCCTCGAAACCTATCCGGCGCAGTCGAAATAAAAGCATCTATGGAACGCTCCGGCTATGATGCGCTCACAGGAAAGCGATGATCAGCTTTGAGACCGATCCCACCCGGTACCGGCATTGGCGCCTGAGCGTTGACGGGCCGGTTGCGAGCTTGGCGCTCGATGTCGACGAGGCGGGCGGGCTTGACCCAGGCTATCGGCTGAAGCTCAATTCCTACGATCTGGGCGTCGATATCGAGCTTGCCGATGCGCTGAACCGCATCCGTTTCGAGCATCCCGAAGTGCGCGTTGCGGTGCTGACCAGCGCCAAGGAGCGGGTGTTCTGCTCGGGTGCCAACATCTACATGCTGGGACAGGCAGGCCACGCGCAAAAGGTCAATTTCTGCAAGTTCACCAACGAGACACGCAACGGCATCGAGGATTCGAGCGCCCGTTCCGGGCTCAAATTTCTGGCTGCGGTTAATGGCGCCTGCGCCGGCGGCGGCTATGAGCTGGCGCTTGCCTGCGACGAGATCGTGATGGTCGACGACCGGTCGACTACCGTCAGCCTGCCCGAGGTGGCGTTGCTCGGCGTGTTGCCCGGCACCGGCGGGCTGACCCGGCTGGTTGACAAGCGCCGGGTTCGGCGCGATCTGGCCGATTTTTTCTGCACCACCGCCGAAGGCGTCCGCGCCGATCGCGCCAAGGCGTGGGGGCTGGTCGACCATATCGCAACCCCGGCCCGGTTTGCCGAATTCGTTGCCGAGCGGGCGCGCGCACTCGCCTTGTCGAGCAACCGCCCCAAGGACGCCGCCGGCATTGCGTTGCCGCCGCTCGATTGCCGGTTCGCGCCCGAGATCTGGCGCTATCGCTGGGTTGCGGTCGAAATCGCGCGGCGCGACCGTGTCGCGACGGTAACCGTGACCGGCCCCCGCAAGGAGGATGTGCCCGGCGACCTCGACGGCATCATTGCCGCGGGTGCGGGCTGGTGGCCCTTGGCGATGGCGCGCGAACTCGACGACGCGATCCTGATGCTGCGCGCGAACGAGCCCGAAATTGGCACTCTGGTACTGAGAACCCGCGGCGACATCGCCGCCGTGCTCGCCAGCGATGCGGCTGTCATGGCATCGCGCGATCACTGGTTCGTTGGCGAAACCATCGGATTTTTGCGCCGCACCTTGCAGCGGCTCGACGTCTCCTCGCGCAGCCTGTTTGCGCTCATCGATGACGGCTCGTGCTTTGCCGGCAGTTTGTTCGAGTTGGCTCTCGCCGCCGATCGCAGCTACATGCTCGCCGAGGGGACGCAAGTGGGGCTCGGCGCCGCCAATTTCGGCGGGCTCGAAATGGCCAATGGCCGCACCCGGCTGGCGACACGGTTCAACCACGACACCCTCGAAATCGCCGCCGGCCGACGCGACGCCGTTGCCGCGCTGGAGCAGGGCCTGGTGACGTTCACCCCTGACGCACTCGATTGGCCGGACGAGATCCGTTTGGCGCTCGAAGAACGCGCCAGCCTGTCACCCGACGCGCTGACCGGCATGGAAGCCAGTCTGCGCTTTGCCGGACCGGAGACGGTGGCGACCAAGATCTTTGCGCGGCTCTCGGCGTGGCAGAACTGGGTGTTCTCGCGCCCCAATGCGGTCGGCGAGACCGGTGCGCTGAAACGCTATGGCAGCGGCGCCAAGGCCCGATTTGATTGGGATCGCGTCTGACCCGATCCGCCGCCGGTCTCGGCAGCGGGTGCCAGCGGCCTGATGCGGCCTTAATACCGTTTGTGGACGACAGCGGCGCCGTGCGGTCCGACACACCCCGCCCGGTGGACGCCGTTAGCGCATGCCACTGTCGGGCGCGGGCGGGTTGCCGGTACGGATTTATGAACCACCGCGGCGCCCCTCGGCCCGACGCATCCCGCTCGATAGACGCCATTGACGCAGGCGGCAGCCTCACCCTGCGGCGCGAACCCGAGCATTCCGGCCGCAACCGTCATTACCAAGGCGAGTTGCTTTGTTCGTCGGGTCATCTTGTCACTTTCAAAATAATTCGGGTTTGGGCCGTTCGACATCTGCCGGCTACGGCGTGCATACTGTCAGTGCGGCAGTTCGGGACAAGGCCGGGCGCCGCCTGAGAACCGGCGCCGTGACGCCCCCTGGTGTGCCGGCGTTTTGTCCGGCTGGCAACGCTCACGCCGCAAGCCCTGGCATGCGCGGCTGTCGGCTTGATCTCGGGCAGTCAGGCGGAACTGCGGATTTCGGCGATGTCCTGGGCAAAGATCATCTCTTCGGTGCCGACCACCGCCGGGTCGACCGGCGAGGACAGATAGCGCGCGAATACCCACACGCCATCGAGCGGGTTTGATACGATTTCGGCGACCGCCCCGTCGACCAGCACGATCTGCGTGCCCGGGGTCAATGCCCTGGTATTGACGATGTCGCTCACTCAGCGGCCCTGACGATATCGCGATCAGTTCGCCGCCAGGTCGCCAGTTCGTCCCAGCTGTCGGCTTGCATGAATTCGGCCCAGCGCCGGTACAGGTTGCGCAAATTGTGTTCGCTCGATTTCGCTTCGGTGATGTCCATCACCGTGCCGGGAATGCGCAGCCCGTCCCATTCGTAATTGTCGACCTCGAATCCCTGTCCCTGTTCATAGCTGTAGGGAAAGCGGCGGGCGATGACGCCGCGGCTTGCGGCATGCGCGTAGTTCCAGTTTTCCATATCATCCTGCTCGGTCATGCCGGCCGGACCGGAATAGCGGATGTAATAGTCGCGCAGGAAATCCTTGACCTCTTGTGGTGCCGCCTTGTCGACAAAATACCAGCGCCAGCATTCCGTCCGGTGGGCGCCGCGTGGATGCCACACCGCGATCGTGCGCGGCTGGCGCGGATGGAGTGCGGTATTCGGGAACAGTTCGCCGGGGCTGCCGATCACGCGGCCCCATTCGCCTTTGCGACGGCGACGCTGTTCTTCGCAATTGGCGAAATACTCGGCGACAATCGGCGAATGGGCATAAGCCGGCGGGGTCGACACGCCCTGTGGCAACAGATAGATGCCGGTCTGATGGCCGCGTTCGTAAAACGCCACCTGCAGCCGGCGCGCCATCTCACGCTCGCGCATGTCGCGTCGGCCACTGCCTGATGGGCCGATGCCGACGATGTCGACCGAGCGGTGGCTGATGTTGTGATAGCTGTCGCCACAGAAATTCTCGGCCGGGAATTTCCAGTTGCATGGAATGATCCATTTCTGGATCCCGCCCAAGACTTCGACGCCGCTGTCGTCGCCCTCCCAGGTTTCCAGGGTCAGATCGAGGTAGCGGGCGAAGTCGCCGAGATATTCGGCAAAGGACGGGGCGGCCGGGTCCCAGGTGGCAAAGATCGCCCCCTTGTAATTGCACAGCTGTGCCACCTCGACCAGCCCCCACTGCGCCCGGTCGAGGCGCGAATGATAGGCCTCGCGAAAATATGGCACGCCGGCGAGCCGGCCGTCGGTCGAATAGCTCCAGCCGTGATAGGGGCAGGTGAAGACCGCGGTGTTGCCTTCGTCATAGCGGCACACCTTCATGCCGCGATGCCGGCACGAATTGAGGAAAACATGGATCTTGCCGGCCCGGTCGCGGCACAGGATCACCGATTCCTCGCCCATGCCCGAGACAAAAAAATCGCCGGGGTTCGGGATCTGGCTCTCGTGGCCGACAAACAGCCAG
>DATJLK010000046.1:0-17307 GCA_035509615.1 Allostellaceae bacterium
CCGTCTGCGCTGCGATCGCGTCGAGACGCTGCGATTGCTGCGTCAGCGCCGCTGTGGTTGCCGCAGCCTGCTGGGTCTGGCGCTGTTGGCCCTGGCGCAGGGTCGCGACGCCGGCCTCGAGTGCTGTAACCCGCTGCGCCACTGCCGCTTGCGCCGATTTGATCGCGTCCGCGTCGATCGGCGGGGCAACCGGTCGCTGTTCGAGTCTCGCCACCCGCGTTTCGAGTGTCGCCAAATGCTGCGCGAGAGCATCGTATCTGGCAGCGCCGGATTGCGTGCCCCATGGCAGCAAGGGGCGGAGGGCTGGCGCCCAAAACGGCGAGGCCAGAACCCCGGCAATGACCAAGACCAGCATGCCGCCGAGCCATAGCGGCGCCGAGGACCGCCCGCGACGCCGCTCCGGCGGGGACGCCGACACCTCGGGAGCGGGCGCCCAGGGCGATGTCGTGGCGGTCGTGTCGGGTTCGGATGAAATGCCGGGATCCACCGCCGATCGCTCGTTGCGTTCGTCCGACATCGAACTCCCTTGATTGCTCAACCGCACCCGCATTCGACGATAAGCTGATCCAGCAGTCTGAGCAGCGCCGCCTGATCGGGCCGTTGCGCGATCCTTCGCGCGCGCCAGACTGTTGCACCGAGGGCGGCGTCTGCCGCCGCGCTGATCGACAGGGCGATGATCGTCTCGCAGGTGTGCGACAGGCCGGCGGCATCAGCCAGACGGGTGAAGATCAAAGCGGTCCGCGGCGAAAAGAACAAAGCAAAGTCGATTTCGCCATGGCGCAACGCCTCGCGCACGGCATCACTCATCGCCGCGATCGGCCGGGCCTCGTAAAGAATGCTGCGCTCGACGGCAAAGCCGCGCGCCCGCAGCGCGCCGACCAGATCGCCGGTGACGTCCTTGCCGCAGACATGCAGCAGCGTGCCGTCGCGAGGCCGCAGCCGGTCCGTGGCCAGCCGCACCAGATCCGCGGCATTGCCCGCCGCACTCTCGACCTTGGTGAAACCCAGCGCGCGGGCGCGGGCGGCGGTGGCGTCACCGACCGCCAGCAGCGGCAAGTCGCGCTCGCCGCTCGTCCGAGCCAGGGCGCGCACCCCGTTGGCGCTGGTGCACAGCACCGCCTGCACCCCGGCGAGATCAAGGACGGCCGAGCGGAAATGCACTTCCATCATCGGCTCGACGAGAGCGCCGATCTGGCGCGCGGCCAGTGCCGCGACGAGCGTATCCGCCTCCTCGCGCGGCCGGGTGAGGAGCGCGCGCCAACCCTGCCTTGACGCGATCGAAGCCATCGGTCTTCATCGCCCAAACCCGCCGCCACCGCAAGCTTGCCGCGTGCCGCGGGCCCGCTCTGCGGCGCAGACCCTGGTGTCGAGGTGACGTCGAGGCCAAACCGGATTAGATGTAGACCTGATGATATCCCGTTTTGGCTTGCGGTCGGCGCTCGCGGAAACGGCCGGGGCGCGCGGCCTCTTACTCTACGGCATCCTCGTGCTCGCGGCGGTGCCGGCCGCAGCGCAGATGCCCGAGCCGCTGGCGACGGTGCTGCACCTGACCCAGACCGCCGAGCGCAAGGTCGTCCGTGATTTGCTGCGCGTCGAATTGCGGGCGGAAGCGACCGGCGCCGATCCGCTGGCCTTGCAGGCCGCGGTCAATCGCCGGATGGCATCCGCACTCGACCGGGCCCGCCAAGTGCAAGGGGTCGAGGTCGAGACCGGGAACTATGAAGTAAACGAGGAGCTGCCGCAAAATGCCGCTCCGCGCTGGCGCGCAAGCCAGTCATTGATCCTGACGGGCAGGGCCGCCGATGCCGAACTCAAGCTCGCCGGAGTATTGCAATCGGAAGGCTTGCTGATGTCCTCGATCAGTTATCAGGTCTCGCCCGAGACCGTGCGCGGCGCCGAAGAGGATCTGACGGCCGAGGCATTGGCGGGCCTCGCACAGCGGGCTTCGTCCGTCGCCGAACGGGTGCATCTCTCGGTGCTGCGCTACCGCGACTTGCGCGTCGGCAATGCCGAGACCGACGGGCAGCCGATCCCGCGCTTTGCCGCGGTGGCGATGGCCGCACCGGTCGCCGAGCCCGGAGAAGCCGTCGTTCGGGTCACGGTTTCGGCCGATTTGCTGCTCGGCCCGCCAAAACATCCTTAGCTGGGGTCGGAGGACAATGGATCTGCCCGAACCACCGCTGCTGGTGATCTCCGATCGCGGTCAGGCACGCCGGCCGCTGATCGCGATCGCGGAGGCGGCTTTTGCCGGCGGCTGCCGCTGGTTCAGCCTGCGCGAAAAGGACCTGCCTGCGGCCGAACGGCATAGGCTGCTGGCGGCGCTGGTCGAACTTGGACATCGCTTCGGAGCCACCGTGACCGCGCATCAGGATATCGAGGCGGTTGTCGCGGTCGGCGCCGACGGGGTGCATTTGCCGGCCAACGGCGATCCGCATGCGGCGCGGGGAGTGCTGCCGCGAGCATTGATCGGAGCGTCGGCGCATTCCATAACCGAAGCCGCCGCCCGGCTGCGCGCCGGGGCGGATTACGTGACCCTGAGCCCGGTGTTTTTGACTGTCAGCAAGCCCGGCTATGGCCCGGCGATCGGCCTCGACGGTCTGGCACGCGCGGCGGCGGCGGTTGACGGGCCGGTGCTGGCGCTGGGCGGCGTCGACTGGGAGAACGCCGGGCGCTGTCTTGCGGCAGGTGCTGCGGCAGTGGCGGTGATGGGTGAGGTCATGCGCGCCGACGATCCGCAAGCGACGGTCGCGGAGTTGATCGCCTCGGTCTCACCGCGGCGCACGGGTTAGGGCGGGTTGCGCTCGACGCTTCAACGGACGCGCGCTTGCGGCTAATCTCAAGCGAGGGGACGAGGTGGAATGCGCCGATGGGCAACACAACACCAGCATCGACCTGCGCCGCGAGCCTGTCGCGCCCAGGGACTGGGGGTGTCATCGCGGACGTCACCATCGACAATCCGCCAGTCAACGCGCTAAAGCCCGAAGCTCGCATCGGTTTCGCCGATGCTCTGCGCCAGGTGGGCGCGACGATGCCTTGGTCGAAGGGGTGGTCGTCGCCTGCGCCGGTCGCATCTTTTTCGCCGGCGCCGGCGTCACCGAATCCGGCACGCGACTATAAGCACCAGGGTCGCGGCGAGGTCATCGCGCAGCTCAGGGCAATGAAACCGGTCGCCGCCGCATTGCACGGCGTGGCGTTGGGCGGCGGTTTCGAGGCGACGCTCAACTGCCATTTTAGGGTTGGCTGCGAACTTCCGGTGCCAGACACCGGACAAACCAGCCGTTAGAGGGAGTTCGCCATGGATTTGCGCTTCACGCCTGAGGAACTGGCCTTCCGCGACGAGGTTCGGACGTTTTTTCACGAGAACCTGCCCGACGCGATCCGCACCAAGCTGATTGCGGGCAAGCGCCTCGCCAAGGACGATATCATCACCTGGCAACGGATCCTGAACAGAAAAGGCTGGGCGGTCGCCAACTGGCCGGTCGAGTGGGGCGGCACCGGATGGTCGCCGGTGCAGCAATACATCTTTCAGGAAGAGCTGCAATTGACCCCGGCACCCCAGCCTTTGGGCTTTGGCGTGACGATGGTCGGCCCGGTCATGATCGCGTTCGGTTCGGAGGATCAGAAAAAGCGCTTTCTGCCGCGCATCGCCAATCTCGACGATTGGTGGTGCCAGGGCTTTTCTGAGCCGGGATCGGGGTCCGACCTCGCCTCGCTGCGGACCGCTGCCAAGCGTGACGGCGATTATTACATCATCAATGGCCAAAAGACCTGGACGACGCTGGCGCAGCACGCCGACTGGATCTTTTGCCTGGTACGCACCGACCCGCAGGCGAAAAAGCAGGAGGGCATCTCGTTTCTGCTGATCGACATGAAGACTCCGGGCATCACGGTGCGTCCGATCATCACGATCGAGGGCGGGCATGAGGTCAACGAGGTTTTTTTTGACGATGTCAAGGTTCCGGCCGGCAACCTGGTCGGGGAGGAGAACAAGGGCTGGGATTATGCCAAATATCTGCTCGGCCGCGAGCGCACCGGGATCGCCCGTGTCGGTCTGTCGAAGGAGCGCATCCGCCGCATCAAAGAGTTGGCGGCACTCGAACGCGATGGCGACCGGCCATTGATCGAGGACGAGCGGTTCCGGGAAAAACTGGCGGCGGTCGAGGTCGAGCTGAAGGCGCTGGAAATGACCCAGTTGCGCGTCGTCGCCGCCGAGCGTCACCGCACCGACAACAAACCCGATCCGGCATCGTCGATCCTCAAGATCAAGGGCTCGGAGATCCAACAGGCGACAACCGAGCTGTTGCTGCAGGTCGTTGGACCTTACGCGCTGCCCTACCAGCCCGAGCGCGAGGATGACGAACGCTGGAACGAGCCGCCGATCGGTCCCGAGTGGGCGGGTCCGATCGCACCGACCTATTTCAACTGGCGCAAGACGTCGATTTACGGCGGTACCAACGAGATCCAGAAGAATATCGTCGCCAAGGCCATCCTTGGGCTGTGACAATTAGACTCGTCATCGCCGGACCTGTGCCGCCCATCCACAGAAACCGCCCCGACGGCCGGATGTGGATGGCCCTGACGAGCCGGCCATGACGGAACAGGTGGAGCTGGGGCGGAGATGGATTTCGATCTGAGTGACGAGCAGCGGCTGTTGAAAGAGAGCCTCGACCGGCTCGTCCGCGACCGCTACGCCTTTGAACAGCGCAAGGCGTATGCGCAGGACGCCGAGGGCTGGAGCCGGGAGCTGTGGCGGCAATATGCCGAACTCGGTTTACTCGGGGTCCCCTTTGCCGAGAGCCATGGCGGCTCGGGTGGCGGAGCGGTCGAGACCATGCTGGTCATGGAGGCGTTTGGTCGCGCGTTGGTCCTCGAACCGTATTTGGCGACCGTTGTGCTCGGGGGCGGCTGTTTGCGCCATGGCGCCAGCGACGCGCTGCGCGCCGATCTCGTGCCAAAGATCGCTGATGGCAGCCTGACCCTGGCGTTTGCCCAGACCGAGCGCCATTCGCGCTGGAACCTCGCCGATGTCTCGACCACCGCCGCTCGCGACGGCGCCGGCTGGATGATTGACGGCGAAAAAGGGGTGGTGGTGCACGGCGACACCGCCGACAAGCTGATCGTCACGGCCCGGATCGATGGCGGGCAGCGCGACCGCGAAGGGATCGGCGTGTTTCTGGTTGATGCCCAGGCGGCAGGCGTGTCGCGCCGCGGCTATCCGACCCAGGACGGGCTTCGCGCCGCGGAGGTCACGCTCACCGGCGTGCGGGTCGGGCCCGAAGCCATCCTCGGAAAGCCGGGTGATGGTCTGGCGCTCATCGAGCGCGTCGTCGATGAAGCGATCGCCGCACTTTGCGCCGAGGCGGTCGGAGCGATGGCGGTCATGCACGAGTTGACCCTCGATTACCTAAAGACACGCCGGCAATTCGGCCGCGAGATCGGCAGCTTTCAGGTATTGCAGCACCGCGCCGTCGACATGCTGGTGGCGCTGGAGCAGGCGCGCAGCATGGCGATGTTCGCGACAATGATGGCATCCGAAGAAAACGCGGCGGAGCGCCGCAAGGCGGTGGCGGCGGCCAAGGTGCAGATCGGGCGCTCGGGCAAGTTTGTCGGGCAGCAGGCGATCCAGCTGCATGGCGGCATCGGCATGACGATAGAGTACAAGGTCGGCCACTATTTCAAGCGAATGACGATGATCGATACGATTTTTGGCGACGCCGACCACCATCTGCGCGAACTGGCCCGCGGCGGCGGTCCGCTTGCCGCCTGACAATCCGGTCGCGGGATCACCGGCCCCGGATTTGCCCGCCGCGGAGAGCGCCCACAAAGCGGCATCGATGATCCTGACCTGCCCCGCCTGCGCCACTCGCTATCGCGTCGCCGACCAGGAATTCGAAGGATCAACCGGCCGGACCGTTCGCTGTGGCAATTGCGGCCATCTTTGGTACGAAACCGGCTCGACGCCGCAAGCCTTGGCTGCGGATAACCCGGACCAACCTCCGGCCGCCGGTTCCGACGCCTTTGGCGGCGCACCGTCGGTAGCGGCTGGGGTGCCGTCAATCCCGCGGTTCGACCTTCCGCCAAGACTGCCGCCGCGGCGGGCGCGACGATCTCTTGCCTCGGGCGTCACGACACTTGGCATATTGTTGGCCGCTATTGTCATCGGCGGCATTGTTGTCCGCAATCACCTCGTGGCAGACACTCCACCGTTGGTGCAAACCAATGCTGCGGCGACCCGGCCGGCTGCCCTGCCGGCGCCGGGAACGGGGCTGGTGATCCGCAAGATCACGCCGGCGCGCACCGCCGACGGGCTGGTAATCGATGGTGAAATCGCCAATCCCGGCGATGTGCCGCGCGATGTGCCGCGCCTGCGCGTGGCGTTGCAGGATTCCGCCGAGAAAGAGATCCAGTTCAAAACTGTCGACCCGCCAAAGGCACGGCTGCAACCCGGCGAAGTCGTCCATTTCGAGACGCCGTTCGCGCATCCCCCCGCCGCGGCGACCGGGGTCGTGGTAACGTTCGCCCCGTCATGACCGACCCTTAGCAGCGGGGGAGAGGAGATGGCCGAGCCGGGTTCGCAACGGCGCTATACCGCCAACCTTCAAGGTGAAGTCGACAGCGCGGCACTCTATAAAACGCTGTCCGAGACGGAGAAAAACCCGCAGCTGGCGACGGTCTACAAGCGGCTGGCCGCCGTCGAATCGGCGCACGCCGAATTCTGGAGTAAACAGCTCCTCTCGCTCGGTCAGCGTGTGCCGCAACTGCGCCCCGGGTTTCGTACGCGGGCGCTCGAATGGCTCGCCCGCCGTTTTGGTCCGGCCTTTGTCCTGCCGACTGTCAACACCCTCGAACAGATGGATAGTGGGGCCTACTCAGGACAACCCGAGGCAGTGGCCGGCGGCTTGCCGGCGGCAGAGCGCTCGCATGCGCGGATCATCGAGGCGCTGGCCGCACCCTCATCCACCGTGATGACCGGCGCCACCTTGGCTCGGCTGGAGGGCCGGCACCGCGGCATGGGCGGCAACGCGCTGCGTGCCGCAGTACTCGGTGCCAATGACGGCCTCGTCTCGAATCTGAGCCTCGTCATGGGAGTTGCCGGCGCCGATATGGCGGCACATGCGATCCTCGTTACCGGGCTCGCCGGTTTGCTGGCCGGCTCGTGTTCGATGGCGCTCGGCGAGTGGCTGTCGGTCAACACCGCGCGCGAGTCGGCAAAACGCCAGATCGCCACCGAGGCCGATGAATTGGAACAGCTCCCCGAAGAAGAAGAGGAAGAGCTGGCGCTGATCTACCAGGCCAAAGGCCTGCCCGAGGAGCTCGCCAAAACCTTGGCCAAGCAATTGATCGCCAATAAAAGCACTGCACTCGACACCCTCGTGCGGGAAGAATTGGGGATCGATCCGGACGGGCTCGGCGGATCGGCTTGGACCGCCGGCGGGACTTCTTTCATGCTGTTCGCCATCGGGGCGATTTTCCCGGTCTTACCCTATTTCGCACTCACCGGATTGCTGGCTATGGCGGCGAGCCTGGCGGCAAGCAGCGTCGCGCTGTTTCTGATCGGCGCCGGCACGTCGCTGTTTACCGGGCGCAATGTGTGGTTCTCGGGATTGCGGCAGCTCTTGGTCGGGCTCGCCGCTGCGGCTGTCACATTTGGCGTCGGCCGGCTGATCGGAGTGGCGGTGGCCGGATGACAGGCCAGGGCCTGGGTCCGGAAGGCCGCATTATCACCTGGCCCCACCGATCTGTTGCAATGATTTCATAGCTCATTGCGAGCGGAGCGGGCAGTCCAGGTGGATGCGGAGCAGGTCGACGCGACTAACGGCCCATCGTCAGCAGTTTGCTGCGGGCGAGGAACTCGGCGCGGGCGAGTTGCCGCTCCAGCGCCAGGCGGTCGGCAACCTTCAATGGATGGCGAGCGCCGCTGAACGGCACCCAGCCATTGCCGTCGAACAGCAACAGATTGCCAAGCCCGCTGTCGTCGAGCGTCCAGTTGCGCACCGGACCGGTGTCGATATGGATGAAGTGCGAGTGCGGATACCAGCCGACCCCACCGCAGCGCATGGCGCGCGCGGCTTCCATCGCGTCTGCCAGCTTCGCGTCGAGCGAGATGTCCAGAGCCCGCCCATACATGTGCTGGCTGTTTTCGGCGACGCCAAACATCGTGCGCGCCAGCATGGCATTGGTTTCGGGCGTTCGATAGGCGGACAGGACTGTCGCCTTGTCCTCGCCGACCGCCGCGAGAACATTGGCGAGAAAGTCGAACACGCCGACATCCATTCGGGTGACGGCACCGCAGTGGAAGTCCCTGAAAAAGACGCAAAGTTCCTCGACGACCCGCGGGATCGGACCGTTGGCGTCGCGATAGACGCCGTCAAAGGTTTCGCCGGTATGCGGGTTGACCAGCTTGAGCCGGCGCGGTCTCGGCGGGAGCGGCACGGCGCGCGCCGTAATCGGGGTGGCGACGCACCCGGCGATGATCAGCAGAGCCTGACGTCTATCCATCGTTAAACCGATTATAGGCACAATCGCTCGCCGATTGCACGTCGCCCAGCCGATTATCGCCTATCATCAGCTCTGTTAAAGAAAAGCATCGCTATCTGAGCGATTTGATGCCCAGCTGACGCCGGGGTACAGCGCGTCAAAACCGCTGCAGCAGGCGGTTGATATAATCGAGTTCGAGCTGCGGGCGATCACGCTCGCCGGCGCGGCGGCGCAGTTCGTCGAGAATATCCCGGACCCGCTGCATCGTGTTGTTGTCGGGAATTTTGACATCACCCTGATCATACGCGCCGCTGTTGGTCAGCGGCCGGCCGAGCGGGTCGCGATTCATCCCGTCGGGGCGCTCACCGGCGCCCGGCTCGCCGTCACGCGCATCGCCCTGGCCGAGGGAATTGCCGAGCCGCCGCTGCATCTGCTGGGCAAACTCGCGGGCTGCCTGCTGCAGCTGGTCGAGAGCTTCGGTTTGCGGACCGATCGCCTCGCCGGGCTGACCCTGGCGCAATGCCCCGGCGGCGTCATTCATTGCCCGTTCCGCGCGGCCAAGCGGGTCCGGGATGTCACCGAGCCCGTCACCCATCCGCCGCATGATCTCGCCCAAAGCATGGCGCAAGGCTTCCTGCTGCCCCGCGGCGTCTCCCATATCGGTATTTCCACCCGGCTGCTGGCCGCCCGGATTTCCCTGCTCGCCGGGCAATCCCATCTGCCCCTGCTCGGATTGCTGCTGGGCGCGAAAGCTTTGATCGAGCAATTGCTGCTGACGCTGCATCAAATCGCGCATGCCGCGCATCATCTGCTGGGCTTCGCTGGCATCCTGCTGCGATTCCTGGCCGGGCCGTGCCATGCGGAGGTTTTCGAGCATGTTCTGCAGTTCAGACAACAACTGGCGGGCCTGTCCGCGCTGGCCGCTGCGGGCCAGTTCGCGGGCGCGGTCGAGCATCCGTTCGAGCTCGCGGCCGGTGACGACCTGTGATCGATCGGGCGGCTGCTGGTTCTGGCCGGGGTTGCGCGCCATGTTTTGAGCAAGAGCCTGCAAATAGCGGTTGAGCGCCTGGCGCAATTCACTCATCAAGCGATCGACCTCGCGGTCAGGCGCATTTTTCGCGAGCGCGTCTTGCAGCTGCTGCTGCAGCCGGCGCAACTCGGCCTCTGCTTGCGAGACGCCGCGATCCTCGATCCGCAGGGCGGTATCCCACAGCAATTGCTCCACCTCGCTGATCGCAGCGGCGTCGGAATGCAGCCGCAGCCGCTCCTGCGCCACCCGAAGCGCCAGAAACACCACCGTGTCATTATCGTAGCGATCCGGGCGCGATTGCAGATCGCCGAGGATTTCGGCGACCGCGATGCGCGAATTCGGGTCTTTGGCCAATTCCCGGCGCTGTTCGATGATGGCCCGCGCGACCGGGTTGTGGAACTCCCGTTCCGGCAATTTGATGACCGCAGGCCGGCTCTCGCCGGTTTGCCCCAGCGCATCAGCGGCCGTCAGCCGGATCTCGACCGGCAACCCGGCCCAGGGATTGGCAGTCAGGTCATGATAGCTGGTGGCCCGCGCCTCTTTGAGGTGCAGCCCGGGCAATGGCAATTCGAGCTCGATCTTGTCACCGGACTTCCCGCCTTGGCGCCAGATCACCGCTTTGACGCTCTCGACGCCGTAATCGTCGGCGGCGCGATAGTCGAGACGCAGCGCGTGATGCACCGTCGGCTCGGGCGGCCTGGCAAAGGCGATGGTCGGCGGGTTGTCCGGGATGATCTCGATCGGCCAGCTGCCCAGGGTGACGCCGGCCTGCGACACCTCGATATGCCGCCCCGATGTCAATGTCCTCTGAGCGCGAAAATCTTCCTTGTCGATCGGGTCAAAGCTGGCGGTTTTGCTGTCGATCGCCAGTTCCGGTGTAGTGCCGCCGCCATGAACCTGCGCCAATAGCTTGCTGCCGATCGGAACACGCATCGTGCGCGTGTCCTCAGGCCGCAGAAACCGGGGCGCCAACCCGGTGTAATCGGGTGGTGTTACCCAGATGTCGAGGCTGGCGGCAACCGCCGGCGCGCCGGTGTCGAGGCTCGGGGTGACCGCGCGCAGTAGCCGCTCGCGCCAATCGCCGCCGGCATCGATGGCGGCGAGCAGCAGCAGGATCGCCAGCACGACCCTGATGCCCCATGGGTCACGGGGGCCAAACCCACCTGCCGGCAGACCGATCCGCAGCCGGCGCGCCGCGGCCGCCATGCGCGACTGATGCGCCTCCCACAATTGGGCCGCCAGCGGGTCGAGCGGCGTGCTCGGCTGGTCGGCGAGCGCCTGCAACGGGCGATGCCGCAATCCGCTCGCCATCTCGAGTCGGCGCCGTGCCGCGCCGCGATCGGGCACGGCAAAACCGCGAAATGCGGTTCCAAGCGCCAGCAGGAAAGCAGTGCCAAAAATCAGCAGCAAGGCTCCGTGGACAAGCCCGGGCAGCCGCGGCAAGAGCCCCGACAGGGCGAGGATCAAAAACCCGCCAAGTACCGCGAAACCCGGCCAGCAGGCTGGCCACACCCGCTCCCACAACAACGCGCCGCGGGCGAGCCGCAGCCGGATGGCAATCGGCTTCACAGGGGCCGAGCGGTCGGTCATCCAGCACCTCGCTTTGGCGGCTGATCGTCGGGGCAATCATCGAGCCAAGTCGGGATCGTATCGAGCGACAATAGCGCATCGTAGCTCGGGCGCGCTCGGATGATGGCAGACCGCTCCGCTGAGACCAACACCTCGGGGATCAGAAGTCGGCTGTTGTAGGTCGAGCTCATGACCGCGCCATAAGCACCTGCTTCGGTGAAGGCGAGCAGATCGCCGGCCGATAATGGCGGCAGATCGCGATCGACCGCAAAGGTGTCGCCGGTCTCGCAGACCGGGCCGACGACATCGGCAGGGGTTGGAGCGCGATCGGCCGCGGGGCGTTCGACCGCCACGATGCCGTGCCAGGCATCGTACAGCGCCGGGCGCATCAGATCATTCATCGCGGCATCGACGATGACAAACCGTCGGGTCCTGCTTTCCTTCACGTAGAGCACCCGGGTGACGAGGATGCCGGCCGGCGCGGCCAACAGCCGTCCGGGCTCAAAGGTGAGGGACAGATCCAACCCGCCAAACACCGCGCGGACGAGCCGCGCATAGTCGGAAATTTCGGGCGGCTGCTCGTTGCGGTAGCGGATGCCGAGCCCGCCGCCGAGATCGACGCCATCGACCGTGAGACCGGTGCGGCGAACCGCCCGCACCAGTTCGGCAACCCGCTCGAAGGCCAGCCGATAGGGTTCGAGATCGACAAGCTGCGAGCCGATATGCGCGGCAAACCCGACCGGAGCGATCCCCGGTAGGGATTTGGCGAGGGCGAAGGCCGCGGCCGCCTGATCGAATTCGATCCCGAATTTGTTTTCTTTTTTCCCGGTCGCAATCTTGGCGTGGGTGAACGCGTCGACATCCGGGTTCACTCGCAACACGACCGGTGCCGTGCGCCCAAGGCGCAGCGCAACGGTGCTAAGCAGACGCAATTCGGCGACCGATTCGACATTGATCCGATGAATTCCGGCGGAAAGAGCCGCAGTCATTTCCGGCGCCGTCTTGCCGACACCGGAAAAGACAATTCGCTCGGGCGGTATGCCGGCCGCAAGGGCCCGCCGCAACTCGCCCTCGGAAACCACATCGGCGCCGGCACCGAGACGGGCGAACAGGCGCAATACCGCAAGGTTCGAATTTGCTTTGACCGCGTAGCAAATGAGCGGCCGCTCGGCTTCGAAAACGGCGGCGAAATGCCGGAACTGCGCGGCAAAGGCAGCCGACGAATAGACGTAGAACGGGGTCTCCACCGCCGCGGCGAGCGGCCCGATCGCGACGTCTTCGGCATAGAGGCCGCCGCCTCGATAGGAAAAGAAGTCATTCACGCGGGTAAGACCGGGGATAGACGTTGGGTACACCGGGAGGGGGTTGCGGCGGGCCTTTTTTGCCGCAATCGGCGAGGCTAAAGGCGAGCGCCAGCACCAACGCGGCGCGGCAGGCGCAACAGACCAACGTGCCACGGGCCCGACGCCGTCTGGAAGCACCAATTCGCGAGTGCACCGCCTTGCCTGCCACGCCGGGTTCACCGATCACGCAGGAACCGCTCTCGGGCTGCGGCAATTGCGGCGCGGACCTGGGAAGGGGCGGTGCCGCCAAAGCTCGTGCGGCTGGCAACCGACGAAGCCGGGTCAAGGACGTTGTAGACATCGGCGGTGATCGCTGGCTCGATCGCCTGCAACTCGGCGAGCGGCAGTGCGGCGAGACCGCAACCCACCATCTCGGCGCGCTTGACGATCTCGCCGGTGGCGCGGTGGGCGTGACGGAACGGCAGCCCGGCGACGCGCACCAGCCAGTCGGCGAGATCGGTCGCGGTCGAATATCCGCGGTCCGCCGCGGCCCGCAAACGCGCGCGATCGGGTCGCATGTCGCGCACCATTCCGTCGGTCGCGGCGAGACATAGTTCGAGGGCGTCAGCGGCTTCGAACACCGGGATCTTGTCTTCCTGCATGTCCTTGCCATAGGCAAGCGGCAGTCCTTTCATCACCGTCAGGAGCGCCAGCAGCGAGCCGGTGAGCCGCCCGGTCTTTGCCCGCACCAGTTCGGCGGCATCGGGGTTGCGCTTTTGCGGCATGATCGAGCTGCCGGTGGTAAACGCGTCGCTCAACGCGATAAAGCCGAAAGCGTCGCTGCACCACAGCACGAGCTCTTCGGCAAAGCGCGACAGATGGGTTCCGGCAAGGGCTGCGGCGGCAAGGAACTCGACCGCGAAATCGCGGTCCGACACCGCATCGAGCGAATTCGTCATCGGCCGACCAAAACCGAGCGCGGCGGCGGTTGCCTCGCGGTCGATCGGAAACGAGGTGCCGGCGAGTGCGGCAGCCCCCAGCGGCGACTCGTTCAATCGTCGCCGGCAATCGACAAACCGCCCGCGATCGCGCCCGATCATCTCGACATAGGCCATCAGGTGATGACCCAGGGTAACCGGCTGCGCGATTTGCAGATGCGTAAAGCCGGGCATCACGGTGTCGGCCTCGGCCTCGGCGCGATCGATCAGCGCCTGCTGCAGGTCGCGCATCGCCTTATCGATGCGGTCGATCGTCGCGCGCAGCCACAGCCGCAGATCGGTCGCGACCTGGTCGTTGCGCGAGCGCGCCGTGTGCAGGCGACCGGCCACCGGTCCGATCAGCTCGGCCAGACGCGCCTCGACATTCATATGGATGTCCTCATGCGTCTCGCTAAAGCTGAATTGTCCACTTTCAATCTCGGCCCGGATCTGGTTAAGGCCGGCGGCAATCGCCGCACCGTCTTGCGGCGACACGATGTTTTGTGCCACCAACATCGCGCAATGGGCCTGGGAACCGCTGATGTCCTCCGCCCATAGCCGCCTGTCGAAATCGATCGACGCGTTGATGCGCCGCATGATCTCCGCCGGGCCACCCGCAAAACGGCCGCCCCATTGCGGGTTCGCCGCGCGGGTTGGTCTGCCGCCATCGGTCATTTGCGGGTCTGCCTATTTTCGGGAAAGGGGTCAACGATGAGATCGGGCCGCGCCGCTCTTCTGGCCCTGGCGCTTGTGGCAATCGTGCTGATCGTCTGCGGGGCGGTTCTCTTTACCTCGACCGAGCGGCCCGCCGGCAGCCGAGGCGGGGCCGTTGTCGAGCAAGCGGCCGACCAGGTGCCGCTCGGCGAGTTTGTTCCCCAGTCGCCGCCGCGACCGGCGCCGCAGATCAACTTAACCGATACTTCCGGAAACGTTGTCAGTCTCGCCGATTTTGGCGGCAAGGTCGTGCTCCTTAATCTTTGGGCGACATGGTGCGCGCCGTGCCGGCACGAAATGCCCTCTTTGGAGCGGCTGCAATCCCGTCTTGGCGACAAAATCACGGTCCTTGCCGTGTCGGAGGATGCTGGCGGCAGCAAGGTCGTGGCGCCTTTCATCGCAAAGCTCGGCCTCAGCGCGGTCAAGACTTATCTCGATCCCGAAAGCAGGGTCGGACAAGCCTTCCATGTGCGCGGGCTGCCGACCAGCTTTTTGGTCGACGGCCGCGGGCGGGTGCGCGGACGGGTCGAGGGCGAGGCCGCTTGGAACTCGCCGAAGATGCTGGCAGTGATCGAGCCGCTCCTGGCGGGCGACGGCATTGTCAAGACGGCCGACCCGCCAGCACATCCCTGAGAAAATAGCCGCCGCGCCGCAGACCGTTTTCGTCGATCGAGTGGCCGATGCCGGGACAGGTCAGGGTCTCGACGTTGACGCCGGCATCCTTGAGCGCATTTTCGGCTGCGGCCAGGGAGGCGTAGGGGACGAGCGGATCCTCGGTGCCGTGAACCAGCAAGATCGGAGGGCGAGAGCGCAATTCGCCGGCCAACAATTCGGGGGCGAGTAGCCGGCCGGAAAAGCCGATGATGCCGGCCGCCGGCCGTGCCCGCCGCAGCCCGACATAGAGCGACATCATGGTACCTTGTGAAAACCCCACCAGCGCCAGATCGCGATCGTCGAGCCCGCGTTCGGCCAATGCCTCGTCGATAAAACCATCGAGGATCGGGGCGGCGGCGCGCACCCCGGCCAGCACCGCCGGCGGGCTGCGATCCTGCGCGCTGAACCATTGAAAACCATGCGGTGCCATATCGCAGGGGAAGGGCGCGTCTGGCGATACGAACTCAGCCTCGGGTACCAGCGCCGCCCAATAGGGGGCAAGCCCGATCAGATCGTTGCCGTCGGCGCCAAGACCGTGCAACAGGATGACGAGCTGCTTTGGCTTTTCGCCCGAGGCAGGCAGGCGTGAGGGTCCGGACAATTTCGGCAGCATCGGTACGGTCTTTCACAAAGTCGGGCACAAAGTCGGGCACAAAGTCGGGCAAAACGCCGTCGCAGGACGACAGCCATATCCGAAAGCCGCCCCCGCTGTCATCCGCGGCGAAAGGGGTGCACGCGCGATGACCGGCGGCGAGATCGTGACCCGGTTTGCGCCGAGCCCGACCGGGTATCTGCATCTGGGGCATGTCCGCTCAGCGCTCGAAGGCTGGCGGGTGGCGCGGGACAGCGGCGGGCGTTTTCTGCTGCGGCTCGAAGACATCGACCGCAGCCGGTGCCGCGACGAGTTCGCGGCGGCGATCATCGAGGATCTTGATTGGCTCGGGATCGGTTGGGACGGGCCGGTGCGCCGCCAGTCCGAGCATTTTGACGACTACCGCGGGGCTCTCGCCCGTCTCGACGCGCTGGGAATGCTGTATCCCTGTTTTTGTACGCGACGCGAAATCCAGGCCGAAATCGCGCGGGCCGGCGGTGCGCCGCAGGGCGAGGACGGGCTGCCCTATCCCGGCACCTGTCGTCACCTCGATTCAGTCGAGCGATTGGCAAGACAGCGCGCCGGGCTCGATTTCGCGCTGCGGCTCGACCTCGCGCGGGCGACGGCACTCACCGGTCCGCTCGCCTGGATCGAGGAGGGCAGCGGCGAGCCGCGCCGTATCGCGGCTGACCCGGCAGCACTCGGCGATGTCGTGCTGGCGCGCAAGGACGTGCCCACGAGCTATCATCTCGCGGTCACCGTCGATGACGCGCTGCAAGGGGTAACCCTCGTCACCCGCGGCGAGGATCTGAAGCCGGCAACCCACATCCACCGCGTCTTGCAGGCCTTGCTCGGCCTGCCGACGCCGCGTTACCGCCACCACCCGCTGCTGACCGATGCGACCGGCCGCCGTCTCGCCAAACGCGACCGCGCGCTGACGATCCGCGCGATGCGCGCCGCCGGACAGCCGCCGGGCGAGATCATTGCACAGACGATGATGACCGGGAGTTCTCGCTAGACGGCGGCGCCGTCGGCGTTGCGCCAGGCGCCGGCGGACCACCACAACGGCCGGCCGAGGGTTTCGTCAAAGAACATCTCGCCCGGATAGCGGCCGGCGGCCGGCCGGTCAGCGGTCGACCCGCCTCCCGGCAACTGGCAAAAGCCGAGACCCAGCAGCTGGCGCAGCCATGCGGTTTCGACGAGGCGATCGGTCGGTTCAAAGATACCGGTGTCGCCCGGCATCGTCAGGGCATGCGGGATCTCGACGATCCCGTCCGGCGGCACTTCGAGCTCGAACCCGTCGGCGAGTTCGATCGTAGTCGGGGCAAGCCCGGCAGGCGCGATCAGCCGATGATGCATCACGGGTCAACCGTCCTTTCTCAGCCGCGCGTGGGGATCGACGACGAGTGCGGCCAGCAGTCGTCGGGCGGGTTCTCGGTCGTGCCGCACCGCCGCGGCCCGCTTGGTTTCGCCGATCACTTCACCGATGTGCGCCGCGGCCTCCAGGGCGCCGGGGAGCGCGTTGGCGCGATTGCCGCAGCGCAGCAGTTCTTCGCGCAGGCCGTGCAGCACGACCTCATGTTCGAGCGCCGTTGTCAGCGCCGACCGGTACTCTTCGGCAAAGTCGCGCGCGGCCTCGATTGCGGCGGCGCAGACCGCTTCGTCGCGCCGGCGCTGTACGTCGCGGACTTTCGCGGCGCAGCGCTGAAACGCCTCCTCGGCAGCGGGAAGTGCGGTTCGCGCAGCGGCGGCGTCGCTGGCCAGCGCTGCGCTGCGCTTTTCGGCGGCAACCGCGGCCGCAAAGGGCTCCGGCCGCGGATCACGGCCGCCGGCCGCGAGCCACGCGCCGAGCTCATGCTGTTCTGCCACCCGCTGCGCCGCTAATTGGTCGCCGAGATGGGCGGCCTCGGCGATGATCGCGGCAAGCCGGCTCGCCGGCTCATGTATCGCGGCAAGCTCGGCCTCAGCCAGAGCCAATTCCGCGATCGCAGCGGCAAGCCGGGAACGTGC
>DATJLK010000047.1:0-45461 GCA_035509615.1 Allostellaceae bacterium
GAGGAGCCGCCCGGAACCAGCGGACGGTTGTCGCCCGGCCTCTCGTTGGACCGCCGGCGCCACGGGTTTTCCACGGGTCCGTAATAGCTCGTCGTATTCGACGAGCCCATTGCGAACTCGTCGAGATTGGTCTTGCCGAGCATGACCGCACCGGCCTGCCACAGCTTTTCGGTCACGGTCGATTCGTAAGGCGGCCGGAACCCGTCGAGGATATGCGAGCCGGCGGTGGTCAGCACGCCGTTCGTGCAAAACAGATCCTTGACCGCGATCGGGATGCCGTCGAGCGGCAACGTTTCGCCGCGCGCTAGCCTTTGGTCGGCCGCCGCGGCCATCGCCAATGCCTGCTCCGGCGTCTCGGTGATAAAGGCATTGAGCGGCCGCGCCGCTTCGACCGCGGCGATGTAGCTTGCGGTCAATTCCCGCGCCGAGAACTCCTTGCGAGCCAGCGCGTCGCGCGCCTCGGCGAGGCTCAGGGCGGTCAGCGCCGAGGGCAAATTTTTCACTCGATCACCTTGGGTACGGCGAAAAAGCCGCGCGCCGTACGCGGCGCGTTGCCGAGGATCGCATCGCGGCAATCGCCGTCGGTCACCCGGTCCGCGCGCATCGGCAGAACGCTTGCGGCGACACTCGCCATCGGTGCGACCGCGGTGGTGTCGACTTCGTTCAATTGCTCGACCCAATCGAGGATCTGCGACAGCTCGGCGGCAAGCGGTTCGAGTTCAGCCTCGGCGAGCCGGATGCGCGCCAACGCGGCGATGCGCGCCACCGTCGCCCTATCTAACGGCATGATTCCAACGCCATGATCCTCCGGCTCCGCAACCCGCGGCCAGGACATGCAAAATAGGCTATGATGCCTGATGATTCTAGCAGACCCCGCAGCCCTTGATGCGGCGGTGCCGGCGGGGCTGCGGCTGCTCGGCCTCGATGTCGGGACCAAGACCATCGGGCTTGCTCTCTCCGACACGCGACGGGTTATCGCCAGCCCGCTCGAAACCATCCGCCGTGGGCGGCGGTTTCGCGAAGATCTGGCACGGCTCTTGGCACTGATCGACCGCCATGAGGTCGGCGGGCTCGTCATCGGTCTGCCGCTGACCTTGGCGGGCGGCGACGGTCCGCGCACCCAATCGGTGCGCCAGTTCGCCCGCAACGTCGTTGCGGCGCGCGATCTGCCGACGGCATTCTGGGATGAACGGTTGTCGACCGCGGCGGTCGAGCGCGAGATGATCGCTGCCGACATGACCCGCAAGCGCCGCGGCGAGATCGTCGACCGTGTCGCCGCTGCCTACATCCTGCAGGGCTGCCTCGATTTTCTCGGTCGTGCGGTTCGGTGAAGCGAGGTCAGGTACCGGGTATCCGCTCGACGCTGTCCGACTGGTGCATCCGCGGCCCCCGCAATCTCGACTCATGGTTGCGATGATCGATGCCGCGCATTCGCGGGAGATGCCGGTTCGCGTCACCGGAGGCTCTGGTCGCCGCTTCGCCAGGCCGGCGCGGCGGCGCGGCAACAGCGCGATCGGAACGCGTGATCCTAGCCCTCTTCACGGACGCGTTGGGCGTGACGGCGACCACGGCCCGGGCGGCGGCACGGAGCGGTCCTCGCCCGCAGCGTTTTTCTGCGTCCTGGCCAACGCGGTGATGCCGACGACACCGCCCAGGTTCATGCTCTCGACGGCACTGCTCGGCACGATGATCGTGCTGCCGCGCTCCTTGACGCTCTCATAGAGCATGTTCATGCCGCGCAGATGCAGGGCCACCGGATTGTCGGCGTAAGTTCGCGCCGCCTCGGCAAATCGGTCGGCGATTTCGGCCTCAGCCGCGCCAAGGATAACGCGTGCCTGACGCTCGCGCTCGGCCTGGGCCTGCCGGCTCATCGCGTCCTGCAGCGCCACCGGGATTTTGACGTCACGGATCTCGACCGAGCGGACGTCGATCCCCCATTGACCGATTTTGGTGTGTATTGCGTCGCGCAGCTGCGCATCCAGCGCCTTGCGGTTAGACAAAAGAATAGCGAGGTCGTGGGCGCCGATCATCTCGCGCAGCGAGGTCTGCGCCGCCCAGCCGATCGCCTCGGCGTAGTCGACGACTTCGAGGGCGGCGCGCCTGCCGTCCACCACCAGCCAAAAGATGATCGCGTCGACATCCACCGGAACCGTATCCCTGGTCAGTGTCTGCTCGGCGACAAACTGGGTCGTACGCACCCGCATATCGATCACCGCGGTCACCGCATCGAGGATCGGCACGACCACAAACAGGCCGGGGCCCTTGACCGCGCGGAACCGGCCGGCGCGCAGGATGATTGCCCGCTCCCACTGCTGCGCCATTTTCAGCGCCGCGAATGTCGTTACTGCGGCCGCGATCAGCGCCGCCCCAGGCGCGATCAACCCGCCGAGGATCGCCAGCGCGGCGAGCCCGGCGAGCCCGACGACAATCGCAAGTGAAATCGGGTTGGGGGCTGTCATCCGGCCAATCTACAGGCTCCGGCGGCCGTAACAACCGGCCATGATTGCAAATCATCCGGAGCCGCTTGGTCAGGGATTGCGAGACCGCCTCTCCGGTCAGTGGAGGGCGTATCTCGGCACAATGAAGAACATGCATATTCCTCATTAACATACATGTAGCACGCACGGCAGCCATGCCGCCGGCCATCTATCTCGGTCAGCAGCGTTTCCCTATATCTTGCACTGCAACAGAGAGCGATACGGGTGACGGGATGCCGGAATATTTCGAGCAAGAAAGCGAGCCTGGGTTCACCCAGCGTTATCTCGGCGGGTGGCGGGTCGTTGCTTCGGCCTGGGCGCTCGCGGTTATGGTCGTGCTGGGGTTTGGCGGAGTGCAGGCCTTGGCCTCGCGCCATGAGACGCCGATGCAGCAGCAACTCGTGGGCGCTGTGATACCCCGCCATGACCCGAGCTGCGGCGGACCCGGTGATCTGACCCCGGCGGCACCGGCGAGCTGCCATGTCATGGATGACGTGTTGGACCGCGCCGAGGCGGCGGCCGAAGCCGGTGGCGCCTACGGCTACTGAGCGGCAACCGCCGGCCACCGAGCCGCTGGTCAGCGTGCCGCCGCTGCTGGCGTCGGCCGCGGCGGCTTCTGGATTTCGGCAAGGGCGGCGAGTTGCGCCGCCACCTGCCCTGCGGTTACCGGCAGAGTCTGCATATTCCCGCCGGCATCGGTAAAGGTCACGGCAAAGCCGTTGGGATGATTGCTCAATTCGCTCTCGGGGAACTTTGCTGCGAATTCCTCGGCGTAGGAGCAATTGTTTTTGGCATCGCAAGCGATTTTAAAGCGGCTCATCGGGATGAATACGAGCGCTTGACCGGCGCCGTCATGGGCTGCGGTCCAATCATGGTTGCCGTCGTAACTGGCTGTGACATAAAGCTGATGGGCGGTTTTGCCGGTTTGCCGATCGAGAAAACTGCGCAGACAGGAAAAATTGGTGTCCGACGTGCCGAGAAACGGCGGGTCAAACTGAACCTTGGGGCCGATCAGCGCGATAAACCGGCCCGATAAATCCTCGCGCACCACGACCCCGGAAGCCGTGCCGGACCCACCAGCGGCCGGGATCGGGGGTGGCGGCATCGATGTACACGCGGCCAATTGAGCGCCGAACAGTGCGACAGCCACCGCGCCGCATCCGCTCCTCATCGGCGCGGAGCCAGAGCGGCGGTATCTTCACCGATTGCGGGTGCCGCCTTGGCAAAGGGCGGCCGCACCCCGTCAAATGACAAAGGCAGGCCGACCAGCGACAGCGGCGTCCGCATCGCATCCGTCGCCGCCAATTGCTGGATCATTCCGAGAGCCAGGGTCTGCGGGTCGGCGACGACCTGATCGACGGTCTGCATCGGCCCGTTCGGGATACCGGCTTGATCGAGTTGCTGCTGCCAGACGGCGATCGGCTGCGCGAGAAAAATATCGTCGAGGATTGCGATCAGCGCCGCGCGATTGACGACCCGATCCTTATTGGTGCGAAAACGCCAATCTTCGGCCAGATCGGGCCGGGCGATGACATCGCACAACCGTCGGAACAGATTGTCGTTGCCGGCCGCCACCATCAGATAGCCGTCGGCCGCGGCAAACGCCTGGTACGGGACGATCATCTCGACGCCCGACCCTTGCCGCACCGGGATCTTGCGATCGACCAGATAAGCGGCGATCGGGATTGTCATCCAGGCAAGCGCCGTTTCGTAAAGCGATGTGTCGATGACCCCGCCGCGGCCGGTCCGCCCCCGCTCGGCCAAGGCGGCGAGGATGCCGATGACCGCCCACATGCCGGTGGCAAGATCGACGATCGATACGCCGACCCGCACCGGCGGCCGCCCATCCTCCCCCATCAGGCTCATCAAGCCGCCATGGGCCTGCATCAAGGGGTCATAGCCCGGCCGTTCGCGCATCGGGCCGACGGCGCCGAACGCGCCGAGGTTGCAATAGATCAGGCCAGGCTTGGCCGCGAGCAGCGCCGCCGCTGAGAGGCCGTAACGATCGAGCGCGCCGAATTTGAGGTTGTGGACCACCACATCGGCGCGGTCGAGGATCAGCTCGCGCAGTTTTGCGGTCTCGGAGCGATCGGCGAGATCGATCGTGATGCCTTTCTTGGCGCGATTGACAGCCTGAAAACAGGTCGCGGCATCATTGGCGAATGGCGGTCCCCAACCGCGGGCAGCGTCACCGGCGCGCGGATTTTCGACCTTGATCACCTCGGCGCCGAGTTCGCCGAGAATCATTCCGGCATAGGGTGCGGCGATGCTGTGACCGATTTCGATCACGACAAGCCCGGAGAGCGGGGTGGTGCTCGACATCGAAACTCCTGTGACGGCGGCTTCGCGCGGTTCTAGCACGCAGCGGCCGGATCAGCAGCCACCAAGCCGACACTGCCAAACCGAGCGAATGATCATTATCGGGGCAGAACGCTACCGGCGGCTGGCCAATTTCTGGTCAGCATGCGATCCGCAAGCGTTCACCGCAATCGCCCTGCGATCTCGGCGCCGGCAAGACAGCGCCTCGCCTCGCCCTTTCAAACACAACCGCTAAGAACGCCGCATGCGATCTCGGCGCCGGCAAGGCGGCGCGCCGCCAGCTCAGAATTCCATGTCGAGTTCTTCGAGTTCGTCGGGCTCGGCCAATGCCGCCTCGCGCCATGCAATCATGTCGGGCAGGCTCATGATCCGGTCGCAATAACCGGCACAGTCACGGTCGAGCGTCACATCGTAGGTCATGAACCGGGTCGCGACCGGCGCATACATTGCATCGGCCATCGTCAGCTGGCCGAACAGATACGGGCCGTGATGCTCGGCAAAGCAATCGCGCCAGATCGTCGTGATCCGGTCGATATCGGCCTGCGCGCCCGACCATACCTTGAAACCCGGATGGTGGGCTTTGAGGTTCATCGGCAACGCCGAGCGCAGATTGGTAAAGCCGGAATGCATTTCGCCGCAGATCGAGCGGCAGCGCGCACGGGCCGCGCGTCCGCTCGGCAACAATCCCGCCTCGGGCTTGATCTCGTTGAGGTATTCGGCGATCGCCAGGGTATCCCAGATGCGGGTGCCGTGATGGATCAGGCACGGTACCAGGATCGACGGCGACAGCAGCAGGAGTTCGGCGCGGTTCGCCGGATCCTCGACCGGCACCACCTCTTCGGCAAAATCCAACCCCGCCATGCGGCACAATAACCAACCGCGCAGTGACCAAGAGGAATAGTTCTTGCTACTGATCGTCAAAATGGCCTCAGTCATCACCAGGATCCCTTGATGGCAAACACGTGAGGTCGGCGGCCGAGTGTCCCACACGCGCGAGATTGACGTCGATCTCGCAAGCGGCGGGCCAAGCGGGAAGCCAATCGGCACTCAACCGCATCGCAGGAAATCGGGCGGCGCAGGATGATCTACCAGAATTTTCAGACTTACGCCGATACCGTCCTGCCGCTGCGCAGCGTCGCCAACATGGCCGCTGCGGCGCTCGCCAACCCGGTGCCGGGGATTTCGGCAAGCGCCGCGCAACGCGGTTTTGCAGCACTTTGCGAACTGATCGCGCGCGCCGGGCTGAGCCATCGTCGGCCGTCGTTCGGCATCGACCAGATCGCTGTCGGCAACCGATCGGTGGCGGTGCGCGAGGTCGAGATCCATGCGACGCCGTTTGGCGGTCTGCTCCATTTCAAAAAGGATCTCGACATCGCCCAGCCGCGGGTATTGCTGGTGGCGCCGATGTCGGGGCATTTCGCGACCTTGTTGCGCAGTACGGCGCGGACCCTGCTCGCCGAGCATGACGTCTACATCACCGACTGGCACAATGCCCGTGATGTTGCGCTGAAGCATGGCGGTTTCGGGTTTGACGATTTCATCGAGCACGTCATAACGTTTCTCGAGGTGATCGGGCCGGGCGGGCATGTCGTCGCGGTATGTCAGCCCTGCGTTGCGGTGTTGGCCGCGACCGCCATCATGGCCGAAGACGACCACCCGGCGACGCCGCGCAGCATGACATTGATGGCGGGGCCGATCGATACCCGCATCAACCCGACCGCGGTCAATCATCTCGCGACGAGCCGGCCGCTCAGCTGGTTCGAGCGCAACCTGATCGATGTCGTGCCGCCGCGCTACAACGGCGCCTGGCGCCGCGTCTATCCCGGGTTCACCCAGCTTGCCGCCTTCATCAGCATGAACCTCGCCCGGCACATCAAGGCGCAGCTCGATCTGTTCTGCCATCTTGCCAATGGCGAGGCCGAGAAAGCGGCGGCGATCCGCAGTTTCTACGATGAATATCTGGCGGTCATGGACCTGCCCGCCGAATTCTATCTGGAAACGGTGCGCGCCGTGTTTCAAGAGCATGAATTGCCGCAGGGGCGGCTCAAATGGAACGGGCGGCGGATCAATCCCGGCGCTATTCGCCGCACCGCATTGTTCACCGTCGAAGGCGAGCGCGACGACATCTGCGCCGTCGGTCAGACCCTTGCCGCTCAGGAATTGTGCAGCGGGCTGCGGCCCTATCTGAAACGCCACCACGTGCAGACCGGCGTCGGCCATTACGGCGTCTTCAACGGCCAGCGCTGGGGCCGCTTTATCTATCCGATGCTGCGCAATGTCGTTTATTCGAGCGATTGAGCCGGCCGCAACCGATACCGCATCCAGCCGGCGAACCCGGCGGATGCATGGTTGCCGGCCGGCAGCTACGCGGGGTGATGCCTATCGTGGGGCTGGAACCGCCGGCGAGGTGATTTCGGTGGTCGCGAAATCGGCTGGTGCGATGATCTCCATGAATTCCATATCGTCCGACCAGTCATAAAGATTGTGGACAATTCCCGGCCGCTGATGGACGCAGTCGCCGGCTTCGACCAGGGTATCGACCCCGTCATAATCAAATCTCGCCCAACCGCGGACCATATAGACGACGTGGACATCGGCGGTGTGGATGTGAAACCCGGTGCCCCCTTCGGCCTCCGATGCTTTGCGGGCGGCGCGGACCAGTTGCACGCGCAGTTTCCCGTGAGTGGCGGCGATGATCCCCATATCGCGGTAGGCGAAGAACGCGCGCAGCCCGTCCTCGGTATAGCACGCCTCCGGCGTATTCGCCTTTTGGTGGGTGAACAACGTGTCGGTCATCAAATGCCTCCCGAATCCGTCATTCGGAATAATTCCCGGACTTATACCGCACTGCAATAGAAAAGATATTTTAACCCGTAATTGCAGTATGGTGAATAAAGGTGCGATGCACAAAAACGTGGCAATGCCGGAACCTCCGCGACCGGCCCCGCGCCGGCAATCCGCCGGGCCGCCGCCCCGTCTCGATCGTCGTTCGGTCTTTTGCATCGACGGACCGGCTTGATGTTCTTCTTGCGCTGGATTGCCGTTAGGATGGCGGGATGTACTCGCCATACGCACGTCGCCTCGGCCCATCTCGCTGGACGAAACCGCACCTGAGGTCCCGACGATGCCCTCGCCCGGGGGTCCGGCAGATTGCGGGTGACGCTGTGCCAGCAAGCGCCGTCAGGCTGATGGAGGATCATGTCGACCGAGGTTTCGTCCGTCGGCCAATGCCGGACGATCGCCGACAGCCGGGCAACGCTCGCCTCGACGTCCGGGACAAGCCCGGCCACAACAGATACCTGCCGCTCCCCAGCGCATGTTTCGCAAGATCCTGATTGCCAATCGCGGCGAGATTGCCTGCCGCGTGATCCGCACCGCACGGCGGATGGGGATCACGACAGTGGCGGTCTATTCCGAGGCAGACGAGCAGGCAGCGCATGTGCGCGCCGCGGATGAAGCAATCCCGATCGGCCCGCCGCCCTCGGGCGAGAGCTATCTGAGGATCGACCGGATCGTCGAAGCCTGCCGCACCAGCGGCGCCGAAGCGGTGCATCCGGGCTACGGTTTCCTGTCGGAGCGGGCGGATTTCGCCTCGGCATTGGCCGCGGCCGGTGTCGTGTTTGTCGGGCCGGGTCCGCACGCGATTGCGGCAATGGGCGACAAGATCGAGTCAAAAAAGCTCGCCAGCACCGCTGGAGTGTCGACCGTGCCCGGCCATCTCGACATCGTACCCGATCCCGAAACCGCGGTTCGGATCGCGCGCGACATCGGCTATCCGGTCATGATCAAGGCGTCGGCAGGCGGCGGCGGCAAGGGCATGCGGATCGCCGCCAGCGACGACGAGGTCCGCGACGGGTTCCGCGGCGCCACCAGCGAAGCCAGATCGAGTTTTGCCGACGATCGCATCTTCATCGAGAAATACATCGAAGAGCCGCGGCACATCGAAATCCAGGTGCTGGGCGATTGCCACGGCAACATCGTTTATCTCGGCGAGCGCGAATGCTCGATCCAGCGGCGTCATCAAAAGGTGATCGAAGAGGCGCCGAGCCCGTTTCTCGACGGCAATACCCGCGCCGCAATGGGTCGCCAGGCGGTGGCGCTGGCGCGCGCGGTCGATTATGCCTCGGCCGGCACGGTCGAGTTCATCGTCGATCGGCACCGCAATTTCTACTTTCTCGAAATGAATACGCGGTTGCAGGTCGAGCATCCGGTGACCGAACTTGTCACCGGGCTTGATCTCGTCGAAATGATGTTGCGGATCGCCGCCGGTGAAAAGCTGCCCTTTTCCCAAAAGGATGTGCGGCTCGACGGCTGGGCGATCGAAGCCCGCGTGTATGCCGAGGACCCGACACGCGGTTTTCTGCCGTCGACCGGGCGGCTCGTGCGCTATCTGCCGCCCGCGGGCGATGGTGTGCGGGTCGATGACGGCGTCTATGAAGGGGCCGAGATCAGCCTCTACTACGACCCGATGATCGCCAAGCTTGCGGTTCACGGAGCCGATCGCGACGCCGCGGTCGAACGAATGAGCCAGGCGCTGGACGGCTTTTATATTGCCGGGCTGCAGCATAATGTCGCGTTTCTGGCGGCGGTTGCCGGCAATGACCGGTTTCGCCGCGGCGAGTTGTCGACCGATTTCATCGCGCAGGAATTTGCTGCCGGATTTGCGCCGCCGGCGGGGTTTGTCGCGGCCGATCGGATCATCCTTTTGGCTGCAGCACTCGCCGGCCAGCGGGTTCGCGAAGGCGAGGCGGCGATCGCGGGTCAACTCGTGGACGGCCTCGGGCCGATCGCGGAGGACTGGGCGATCCTGCTCGACGGCATGGCACATACCGTCACGGTGCGCTGCGAGGGATCGGCATACCGGATCGAAATCGGCGCCGAGGATGCGGTCGAGAGTGCGGTCGCGGCGACCGATTGGCGGCCAGGTCAGCCGCTGCTGCGCCTGGTTGTCGGTCCCAGCGCCGCGACCGTGCAGATCGAACGGCTCTCGGCGGTCGAATTCCGCCTGACCCATGGCGGCGTCGTGCGTCGGGCCCAGGTACTCTCGCCACGCGCCGCCGAGCTCCTGGCGCTGATGCCGCAGAAAAAGCCGCCCGACACCTCGCGGCTGCTGCTGTCGCCGATGCCGGGCTTGCTGTCGTCGATCGCGGTGGCGCCGGGACAGGAGGTCAAGGCCGGCGAGGCGCTCGCCATCGTCGAGGCGATGAAGATGGAAAACGTCCTCCGCGCCGAGCGCGACGGCCGCATCGCTGCGGTTCGCGCCAAACCCGGCGATAGCCTGGCAGTTGACGAGGTCATCCTCGAATTCGAATGAGCGGCACCGGAGGGGCCGGGTCATTGCCCATGGACGCCGCGTGATTGCGCCGCTGCGCTCGCGACGACCCAGCCCCGCTGTCCACCTCGCCCGTCTTGGCTACCTCCGCCATGGCCACCTCCTAAAGCATCGGCAGCCCGTTCCGGCGGGGTGCAAGCGGGAATGCGCTGTCAATGCGCGCAATCTCCGCGGCTGAGAGTACCAAATCCCCGGCCCCGGCATTTTCTTGGGTGTGTCCCACGGTTGACGCCTTCGGGATCGTGAACAGCGACGGCCGCCGGGTCAGAAACGCCAGCGCCACCTGGCGCGGCGTCGCCTTCTGCTCGCCGGCGATCTCGGCCAGCACCCGGCCGCCAGGTGTGTTCGGCGCCGGAAAACGGTTGTGACCAAACGGGCTGTAGCCGACGAGCGCGACGCCGTGCTGCTCGCACCACGGCAGCACCCGATGCTCGATATTGCGCTGGGCAAGATGATAGAGGACCTGGTTGCAGGCAATCTTGCCTTCACCGGCGAGACCGAGCGCCTCGTCGAGGTCGCGGACATCGAAATTGCTGACGCCCCAACTGCGGATCTTGCCGGCGCGGTGCAGCTCTTCAAACGCCTCGATCGTCTCGATCAGCGGGTGCGGACCGCGCCAGTGCAGCAGATAGCAGTCGAGCCGGTCGGTGCGCAGCCGCGCCAGCGAACGCTCGCATGCCTGCCGCGTCCCCGAACGCGAGGCGTTCTGCGGCATCACCTTGGAGACGAGAAAAACCGCGTCTCGGCGCCCGGCAATCGCCTCGCCGACCAGCTCTTCGGCGACACCCGATCCATAAAGCTCGGCGGTGTCGATATGGGTCATGCCGAGGTCGAGACCACGCCGCAGCGCCGCGACAGCGTCATCGTGGCGAGCCTGTTCGAGATACCAGGTGCCAAAACCGATTGCCGCCACCTCGCGGCCGGTCGGGCCGAACCATCGCCGATGCATTGCTCACCTCCGTGACGCTGCAGGGCGCTATGCCGCATTAGCGCCGATTTTTGCCTGCGCAAACAGCCTCAGCATTTCGCGGTTGAAAGCCGGGATGTCGTCCGGCTTGCGGCTGGTCAAAAGATTACCATCGATGACCGTTTCGCGATCGACCCATTCGGCGCCGGCGTTCTCAAGGTCGGTCTTGAGCGACGGCCACGACGTCATCCTGCGGCCGCGCGCCGCCCCGGCTTCGATGATCGACCACGGTCCATGACAGATCGCCGCTACCGGTTTGCCGGCGTCGAAAAAGGCTCTGACAAACGCCGCCGCCTGCGGCTCCAGCCGAAGCTTGTCGGGGTTCATCACCCCGCCCGGCAGCAATAGCGCGTGGAAATTCCCGGGCTGCGCCTGCTCGAGCTTGAGATCGACCGGCAAGCTGCGGCCCCAATTGGTAAACTCCCAGCTCTTCACCTCCTGGTCCTTCGGCGATACGATCCTGGTCTCGGCTCCGGCCTCGTCAAGGACCTTGCGCGGCTCGGTCAGCTCGACCTGTTCGAAACCATCGGTGACAAGGATCGCGACCTTTAATCCATTCAAAGCTTTATCCACCATCGTCCCGTCCCTCATTGGGGTTGTGACAGCCGTGGCTGCCTGCCGGGCAAACAATCGGGAAGCGCCGGGGTGCCCGCATCGGCGCGAGGCCGGCCGGCCAATCGGCCGCCGGAGAACAGGTTGCGGCAGTCGGAGCTGAACCGGTTCGCGAGTTGCTGCGCCTTTTTGCCCAGCAAGCCTTATCGATCGTGACCGGTCCAAAACGCGCTGAGCGGTCCCATTTGCCACATAGCCATCCCGCGGATCAGAGAGACAGCGCATGTCCGACGCCTACGATTTGCAACGCTTTGTCGATGCGCAAAACCCGGTTTACGATTCCGTGCGCGGTGAGCTTGGCGCCGGCCGCAAACGCAGTCACTGGATGTGGTTCGTGTTTCCGCAGATCAGCGGTCTCGGCATCAGTCCGATGGCGCGGCGCTATGCGATCTCGTCGCTGGCAGAGGCCGAGGCTTATCTAGATCATCCGATCCTCGGTCCACGGTTGCGCGAATGCACCGGTTTGGTGACGGCGGTCGCCGGCCGCACGATCGAAGAGATCTTTGGCCGTCCGGACGATATCAAATTCCGCTCGTCGATGACGCTCTTTGCCCACGCGACCCGCGACAACGAAATCTTCACCGCCGCGATCACGAAATATTTTCGCGACGGTTTTGATCCGCTGACACTCGAGCGGCTGTGCCAGGTCGGGTCAAGGAGCTAGATACGGCAACCCGCCGATCGTCGGGCACCCCGGCGGCCGCTTGTGCGCCGCTGTCGGCAAGCCCGGCGGCGGTGTCTGGGCGCCTAGTTCGCCGCCAACGCCCTGAGGCGGTAGAGGAGGTCGAGCGCCTCGCGGGGGGTGAGTTCGTCCGGGCGGATGTCGCGCAACAGCGCCTCGGCGGCGGATTCAGCGGCGGCCGGGACAGGGCTATGAACCCGGCGGGCGGCGCTGAACAGCGGCAGATCGTCGGCGAGGCGAGCGAGGGCGCCGCCTTGTTCGCCCTTTTCCAGGATCTCGAGCACTTCTTCGGCGCGGGCGGTGACCGATTTGGGCAGGCCGGCGAGCCTGGCGACATGGATGCCGTAGCTGCGATCGGCGGTGCCGGGACCGACCTCGTGCAAAAAGACGACCTCGCCCTTCCACTCCTTGACCCGCATCGTATGACAGGCGAGGGCCGGCAGTTTCGCGGCGAGTGCGGTCAACTCATGATAATGGGTCGCAAACAAGGTACGGCAGCGGTTGACGCCGTGCAGATGCTCGAGCGTTGCCCAGGCGATCGACAGCCCGTCAAAAGTAGCCGTGCCGCGGCCGATCTCGTCGAGTATCACAAAGGAGGACGGTCCGGCCTGGTTGAGGATCGCCGCGGTCTCGACCATCTCGACCATGAAGGTCGAGCGGCCGCGCGCCAGATCGTCGGCCGCCCCGACGCGGCTGAACAGGCGATCGACGACGCCGATGCGGGCAGCCCGCGCCGGCACATACGACCCCATTTGAGCCAGGATCGCGATCAGCGCGTTCTGGCGCAAAAACGTGCTTTTGCCGGCCATGTTGGGGCCGGTCACGAGCCAGATCCGCGCCTCGTCCAGGACGCAATCATTGGCGACAAAACCGTCGCCGCCGGAATTGGCGAGACCTGCCTCGACGGTTGGATGACGGCCGCCGGCGATCTCGAAAGCGCTGCCGGCCTCGACGACCGCCCGCACCCAAGCGCCCTCTGCCGCGCGCTCGGCCAATGCACTTACCACGTCAAGGCTCGCCAACGCGGCGGCCGCCTCGGCAATCGCGGCGCGGCGCCCGATGATCTCGGCGACGAGCTCGTCGTAGAGTTGCAGTTCCAAGGTCAGCGCCCGCTCGGCGGCGCTGGCAATCTTGGTCTCGAGCTGGGCAAGTTCGGCCGTCGTATAGCGCTGGGCCCCGGCCATTGTCTGCCGGTGGATAAATTCCGGCCCGAGCTTGCCGGCATGGCTGGCCGAAACCTCGACATAATAGCCGATCACGTTGTTGTGGCGGATCTTCAGCGCGGCCACCCCGGTCAGGGCGGCATATTGCGCCTGAAGCGCCGCGATCATCCGGCGGCTCTCGTCGCGCAATCGCCGCCATTCGTCGAGTTCGTCGGAATAACCGCCGGCGATGAATGCGCCGTCGCGGGCGAAAAGCGGCAATTCGTCGGCGAGCGCCTGGCGCAGCCGATCGACAACGGCGCCATGCTCGCCGAGACCGCGCCGCGCCTCAGCCAGAAGCTCGGGTAGCGGCACCAGGCCGGGTTCGGCCAAGGTGTCGCGCAAGGCGGCGGTCTCGCCCAGCGCCTGGCGCAGTGCGGCGAGATCGCGCGGGCCGCCACGGCCGAGACCGAGCCTTGTCAAGGCGCGTTCGATATCGGGACAATGACGCAACCGCTCGCGGACCGCCGCGCGTAGGTCCGGGCGGTCGACAAAAAAGCCGACCGCGTCGAGACGAGCGGCGATGGCTGCGGCATCGGTCAGCGGGCCGGCGAGATGATCGGCCAGGAGCCGCGCGCCGGCGGCGGTCAAGCTGCGGTCGACCGTTGCCAGCAGACTGCCGCGGCGCTCTCCCGAAGCGGCTGTCACCAGTTCGAGATTGCGCCGGGTGGCGGCGTCGATCTGCATGACCTTGTCGGGCATCACCCGGCGCGGCGGATCGAGCAGCAGCGTATTGCGCTGCTGGGTCAGGCCGACGTAATCGACCAAGGCCCCCGCCGCAGCGATTTCGGCTCGGCTGAAGCTGCCAAATCCGTCAAGCGCGCCGACCCCGTAAAAGCTTTCGAGCCGTCGCCGGGCAGCGTCGCTTTCAAAGCGGAGGTTGGGCAACGGGGTCAGCGCCGGCCGCCAATCACCCAGGGTTTCACCGAGCGCCGCGCGGGCAAGCATGCGCTCGGACAGCAAAATCTCGCCCGGAGCGATGCGGGCGAGATCGCCGGGTAACGCCGGCATACTGGTCGGCGCCAGCGCAAACGCCCCGGTCGACAGGTCGAGCCAGGCAAGGCCCAACTCGCCGCCGGCTTCGGCGAGGCCGGCTAGGTAGTTGTGACGGCGGGCGTCGAGCAGCCCCTCTTCGGTCAGCGTCCCGGCGGTCACGACACGGACGACGGCGCGGCGCACCGGGCCTTTGGCGCCGCGCTTTCTGGCTGCGGCCGGGTCCTCGATCTGATCGCAGATCGCGACCCTGAACCCGGCGCGGATCAGCCGAGCGAGATAGTTCTCGGCGGTATGCACCGGGACGCCACACATCGGAATATCGGCGCCGTCGTGCCGCCCGCGCTTGGTCAGCGCGATGTCGAGCGCCTGCGAGGCGGCAACTGCATCGTCAAAAAACAACTCGAAAAAGTCGCCCATCCGGAAAAACAGCAGACAGCCGGGGTTGGCCGTCTTGATCTCGAAATACTGCGCCATGACCGGCGAGGCCGCGGCGGCGGGATCGGCGCGGAGGGTTGCGGTCATCAGCGGCGGGCGAACAGAGCAGGCAATCGGCCAACAATACCACGACTTTGGCTCACAGGCGAAACCGCTGATCAGGCACGAAGCGGTTGGGCGGGGCGGGCAACCCGATACCGGGCGTCAGGGTGATACCGGGCGTCAGGGTCGCGAGGCTGGAAAATTTGCTCGGATCCGATTAAGGACGCGCAAAGCTTTGCTGCAATGAGCGGGTGTCGACCGTCGACGGAATTAATCGACCTCGGCGGCGGCGAGGGTTTCCGGGTAGCATTGGTCCATTCAAGCGGGCGGATGCGTTCGAGCGGGCGGATACGAAAGAGAGGATCGGGATGAGCCAGGATCCCGCACCATTGCCGGTAGTCCGCGAGGCGGTGGCCTCGTTTCCGGACCGCGCGCATTTTCACCTTGCGGTCGTGAACCTGCTCGCCGCCGGTTTTGCACCGACCGATCTGTCGGTGCTGGCCTCGCATGATTCGCTGGCCGTGGCAGGCGAGCCGGCGACCGGAAAACCATCGCTATTGCCGGCCGGGCTCAGCGACGAGATCAACTTCATCGCGCCGCTGACGCTTGCCGGCTTTATTGTCTTGTCCGGCGGGCCGATTGCCGTCGCTTTGGCGGCTCTGGTCGGCGCCGGGCTTGGCGGCGCGGCGCTGAAGGAATTGTTCGACGATTTCACCGCCCCGGCTCACAGTGAGGATTTCCAGGCGGCGTTGAAGGCTGGGGCGGCGTTGTTGTGGGCGCGCTGTAGCGGCCCCGACCGCGAAGTCATCGCGCTTCGCATCCTCGAAGAGGCCGGCGGGCGTCATGTCCATATCCATGGCCGCCCGGTCGACCCCGCCGGCAGCGATGCATGACGGCGTACCCGCCCAGCCGGGCGGAGCGAGGTTCCAGTCGCCGACCGCCTGCTCGGTCGCTGCACGGTTCTGTTTGCCGATTCCTCGTGGATCTCGGGCCAAAGGCTGGTGCCGGCGTCCAATGGTCGCTCGATGTTCCGCCCGCGTCGAAAGGCGGAAATGAGAGTGGCCTGAACCGGACGGATGGATCGAGTCTCGGGTCCCGCGGCGCCGCACTCTCGGCAGCAATCGCGCCAGCAATCTCGATTGAGTGGTATCGTCTTTCGTGGCTCCGATCAGGTGTTCATGATCCGCAAAGGCCGCCGCCCGCTAGCGGGATAGAGGAGAGGAAGCGATGAAGTTCGGCATATTTTATGAGTTGCAATTGCCGCGCCCATGGCAGCCGGATGGCGAATTGCGTCTTTATCAGAACGCGCTTGACCAGGTCGAACTGGCCGATCGCCTCGGCTATGATTTCGCGTGGGAGGTCGAGCACCACTTTCTCGAAGAATATTCGCATTCACCGGCGCCCGAGGTGTTTCTCGGCGCCGCCAGCCAGCGCACCAAAAATATCCGTCTGGCGCACGGCATCATGCAACTGACGACAAGCCCGCCGGCCCGGGTCGCCGAGCGCATCGCGGCGCTCGATCTGGTCAGCCGCGGCCGGGTCGAATTGGGCATGGGCGAGAGCGCCAGCAGCACCGAACTCGAGCCCTTTGGCCGCGACTTTGCCGAAAAACGGGCAGTCTGGGAGGATGCGGTGCGCGCGATCATCCCGATGTTCCGGGACGGCGGCTGCGAATATCACGGGCCCTATTTCGATTTTCCGCTGCGCAACGTTGTGCCCAAGCCCTTGCAAAAGCCGCATCCACCCTTGTGGTGCGCCTGCTCGCAACTGGAGACGATCGAGATGGCGGGGCGGCGCGGGTTGGGCGCGCTCGCCTTCCAGTTTCTGTCGGCCGAGGCGGCGCATGCCTGGGTCCACGCCTATTACAACGCCTTTACGAAGCGCCAGGAAAAGCTCGCCGATTATGTGACGAACCCGAATTTGGCATTGACCAGCTATTTCATGTGCGCGCCGACCGACGAGGAGGCGCGGCGCCGTGCCGACGGCATCCCGTTCTTCCAGTTCGCGTTGCGCTTTTATGGCCTGAGCCCGACCCGCGAACGGCCCAAGCCGGGCGAGGTCAATCTGTGGGACGAGTACGAGAAGTGGAAGCGGGCGAACCCGGAGAACCTGGCGCGGGCGCTCTCGGGCGGGCTGATCGGCTCGCCCGAGACGATCCGGCGCAAGCTCCGCCGGTTCGAGACCTCGCATATCGACCAGGTGATCTTTCTGAACCAGGCCGGCAAGAACACGCATGAGCACATCTGCGAGAGCCTCGAACTCTTCGCCCGTGAGGTGATGCCCGAGTTCCACGACCACGAACCCGAGCACCAGGTCTGGAAAGAGCGTGTGCTGAACCGTGAAATCGAATTGGAAGAGATCGACACCCAGCCTTATCGCGACCGCTACGGCCCCAACTCGGTGCAGGTCACCCGCGCCCAGGCCGCGGAATAGGCTTCGTACCCTCGCAGCAGTTGCGCTGGGGTATCGCGTCAAGTCTTTCGTAGCGATTGGGGATGTCAGGTCTCGTCGGGAGTGAGGCTGCGATTTGCGCGGATGATCATGGCATTTTGATCGCCGGGCCGCTGGCCGCCGTGTACGACGGAAACGTCCTGAGGATCCCCGTTTCCGACTGCCAACTTTATGTTAAGGTCGAAACCCCTGATTCGCAGATCAAGAACGCCCGTTGTCGTCTTTGGGTTGAAGCTAGACGCCTCCGGGCTACCCTATGCTAAATACCCGATCTTTTCGCACTCTCCCTGAATTTCCGCTGCAAATTGTGCGGCGCTAGGATGCCCCTGATGCCCGAACCGCTTCCTGCGATCAGTCTTGTTGCCGTGCCCGGAAGACGGCGGCAGACGCTCGACATCGCCCGCGATATTGAGCGGCGTGGGTTTTCCGGCATCTATATGCCGAGCCGTTACGGCAACATCGCGCAATGCACCGGGCTGGCGCTGGCCACCGGGAGCATCCGCTTTGGCACCGCGATCGCGCCGATCTACCTACAGACCGTGGAAGAATTCGCGACGAGTGCCGCCTATATCCACGAGGTCTCGGGCGGGCGGTTTCGCTTTGGCGTCGGGGTCGCGCACGGACCGACGCATCAGCGGCTCGGGATCACGGTCGGCAAGCCATTGGCCGACACCCGTACCTTTGTCGACAAGCTCAGATCGTTTGACGGGATCGGCGCGCTGCCGCCGGTGGTACTCGCGGCGTTGCGCCAGCGCATGGTGGCGCTCGCCGCCGAGATCGCCGAGGGCGTGTTGTTCGCTAACGCCAGCCTGTCGCATATGGCCGACTCGCTGTCGGTTGTCCCTGCGGCGCGGCGCAACGATCCGGAATTCCTGATCGGCAACATGCTGCCAGTATGCATTACCGATGACGAGAGCGCGGCGCGGGCGCTGCACCGTCGGCATCTGGAGCGTTATGTGCTATTGCCGAACTATCGCAATTATTGGAAGGAAGCCGGCTATCGCGAGGAGATGATCGCGGTCGAACAAGCGCTCGCCGAAAACCGACGTGACGACATCCCGCGTTATCTGACCGACCGCTGGATCGCCGACAACACGCTGTATGGATCAGCGATCAAGGTCCGCGACCGCCTCGCCGAATGGTTCAACGCCGGCGTCAACACGCCCGTGCTGGTCCCGAGTTCGGTCAATGGCAATCAGCTGAGGGCGTTGGACGAAATTTTTGCCGCTTTTGCCGCCTGATCGGGTCAGCCCTGATCGACCGATAATCGTCAGGACCTGACGGATAGTTCTTGCTGTCGCTCTTAGCCGCGGGATTGTCTTGCCGATCCTCGCAATCACAACGATTTCCGGGCAGCGCAATACACAAAAGCCCGACTCTGGCAAAGCTCGTCGCCCGTACAAGAACCCGCGAACTCCGGGTTTCTCGACAACAATGATCTCGGTCATTGCGTCATGATAACAGTTGGCGAACCATCGCAGCTTCGCCGTGCGGCCACGTCTCCGCCAGATTAACCATAGGCCTCGAGTCAATAACGGGAAAGACTCTGATCCTTGACCGGCCGGCGTCGATGACGGAAAAAGAGACGCCCTCTGGATGCGTTTCTATCCGGGGTTCCGACTTGTCTGACGGCCTTTGTCACAAGTCGCGCAAATCTTTGGTCCGGGTGGAGAACAAAATTGCAGTTGTGCGAGCCAGGCCCACGCGATTGTTTGGCAAGAAAGCGGGCGCCATTGCCGGCTGATTGCCGTCATCTCCGGTGTGATGCGGTTCGGCTCGGTGACGAGCTCAGGAGTGGGAGTTCATCCGATCACGTCACGCTCGGCGCTTCGCCCCAAATTGGGCCGGCTCCTCGAAAAATTGCGCTTAAGGCGCCGTTTCGCATCCGCTGCCGCCGCGATTGGGTGGATGGCAATGGTTGCTGCCGTACCCCGAGAACCGTCGGGTTGCCCGGAAAAGCCCTGCACGCCGTCACGGTGCTCGCGGTGTTTGCCGCGCTCAGCGCCTTTATCGTCACTGCGGAAGCGGCCCAATTCGGCACGGCGTCAGCGCCGCAAACCGCGGCTAACCGTGGCGTCGTCGAACTCGAAACCGGGCGCGGCAGCGGCATCTCGGTGGGCGTCGCCGAAGACCTGGCAAATGTTCTCGACGACGGTGCCACGCGGCGGGTCTTGCCGGTGGTCGGCAAGGGCGGCCTCGGCAACATCACCGACCTCGAACTCCTGCACGGGATCGATCTCGCGATCTTGCAGGATGACGTGATGAATTACGCCCGCCAGCAAAACCTGTTTCCCGGCATCGAATATCGGATGACCTATATTGCCAAGCTTTATAACGAGGAGTTTCACCTGCTCGCCCGCGACGACATCAAGACCATCGCCGATCTGGCAAACCGGAAAGTCAATGTCGACCTGCGCGGCGGCGGTACCGGGATCACTGCAAGCCGACTGTTCGGTCTGCTCAACATTCCGATCGTCACAACCAATGACGACTCTGGAGTGGCCCTCGATAAACTGCGCCGCGGCGAGATCGCGGCACTCGCCATCGTCACCGGCCGGCCGGCGCCGATCTTTCAGGGTCTGATCGGCGAAAACCATCTGCATTTCCTGGCAATACCGCTCAACCCCGCGGTGACGGCGGCTTACATGCCGGCGCGGCTGACAGCCGAGGATTACCCGGCACTGATCCCATACAACCATCCGGTCGACACTGTCGCGGTCGGCGCGGTTCTGGTTGTTGCCAACCTGCAGCCTCAGTCCGACCGCTACCGCAACGTTGTCAACTTTGTCGATGCGTTTTTTACCAACTTCCAGTCGCTGTTGATGCCCGGACACAATCCGAAATGGCACGAAGTCAATATCGCCGCCGAATTGCCCGGCTGGCGACGGTTCCCGCCGGCTGCGGATTGGCTGCAGCGCAATGCTCCGTCCGGCGGCGAGCCTGGAGAACAGGCGTTAAAGGCGATTTTCGCACGTTTTATCGACGAGCGGCAGCAAGCGGCAGGCGGTGCCCCGCTGAGCCCGCAGCAAAAAGTCGACCTGTTCAACCAGTTCGAAGAGTGGCAGAAAAGTCAGGTCCACTAGCGGTATGATCGAGACATATGGTACCGATCCCGGCTTTGCCGCCGTCCCCGCGACGGCGGGGGCCCAGAGCCTGCTCCGGGGGCCCACCGTCGCAGTCATCACGATAATGGCGCATGGGTACCATCCGTCGGAACCGGACCGGTGAGTGCCGGTTTTGCCCTGGTCTAGCTTTCTTAGCCTTTGGTCAGGCACTGCGATGTCTTGGCGTGATAGCGTTCGACCGCAAAGCCAGGTTCGCGCCCGCCCGCGGCTGCCTACCCTGATCGCGGTCGCCCTGATCTGTCTGAGTTCGTCGGCGAGCGGCACTCCCGCCCAATCCGGACCTCGGCGCGGCGGGATTCTCGAATTTGCCGTGACCGTCGAGCCCAAAGATTACGATTGCTATTCGAATAGCTCATTTGCTTTTTTGCACCCGATAGCACCACATTATTCGACCTTGCTAAAGTTCGACCTGGCCACCTACCCGCAGATCATCGGCGACCTGGCCCAATCGTGGACCGTATCCGGCGATCGAATGACCTACACTTTCAAGCTTCGGCCAGACGTCTTGTTCCACGATGGCTCGCTCTTGACCTCGGCCGACGTCAAGGCAAGCTATGAGCGGCTGATCCATCCCCCGCCGGGCGTCGTGTCGGTCCGCCGGGTCGATTATGGCGCGATCTCCCGGATCGACACCCCCGACGCGCTGACCGTTGTCTTTCATCTGCAATGGCCGGATGCGGCGATGTTGGCAAATTTTGCTTCGCCGTGGAATTGCATTTACAGCGCCGCCAGATTGGCCGCCGACCCGCAATTCCCAAAAACGCACATACTGGGTACCGGCGCTTTTGTCTTTGTCGATCACGTCAAAGGCCAGTATTGGCGAGGCAAACGCTGGGACAAATATTTCCAACCCGGCAAGCCCTATCTCGACGGGTTCCAGGCGGATTTCATGCCCGCGGCGGCAGTGATGGCCGCCTATAAATCCGGCAAGATCGCCGCCGAGTTTCGCGGCGTGACGCCGCCGCAGCGCGACGAATTGGTCGCGGCCCTTGGCGATCGCGTGACGGTCAGCGAGAGCCCGTGGCTGTCAAACCTGTCGGTGGTCTTCAACGTCAAGCGGCCACCGTTTAACGATGCCCGGGTGCGCCGTGCGCTATCGCTTGCCATCGACCGCTGGGGTGCGGCCGAAAAGCTGCAGCAGACCACGTTCCTGAAATATGTCGGTGGCGTGATGCGCCCCGGATCGAGCATGGCGACGCCGGAATCGGCGCTGGTGGAATTGCCGGGGTTTGGCCGCGACATTGCCGCCTCGCGCGCCGAGGCCCGGCGCCTGCTCGCCGCAGCCGGGGTGCACGATCTGAAGCTGACCCTGTTGATCCGCGACATCCCGATGCCGCATTACGCCGGCGCGGATCTGCTGGTCGACAGCTGGCGGCAGATCGGCGTTGCCGCGAGCGAACGGAAACTTGGCATATTCGATTGGCAAAAACAGGTCGGCGCCGGCGATTTCGACGTGGCCCTCGACTTTTCCGGTGATTTTTATGACGACCCGACGATCCAGCTGACAAAATACGTCAGCCACGATCTGTCGCCGGGCAACAATTCCGGGTCGACCGACCGGTTTCTCGATGCGCTCTATATCGGACAGGCGGTCACCAGCGACCCGCAGCAGCGGGCCCGGATCGTTCGCGCCTTTGAGCAGCGGGCGCTGACTGAGGCCTATACGGTGCCGCTGCTGTGGTGGAACCGGATCGTCGTAACCTCGTCAAAGCTGAGGGGCTGGACCATCACGCCAAGTCATTTTATCGGGCAGGATCTGACCGATGTGTGGCTTGAGAAGTGATCGGCGGAAGTAACGGCGCTTCGATCGGCTCGAGACAAGGGAGGACATGGCGATGTCGACGACAGCGTTGCGGAGTTTGTCCACGGCGGAGGGGTCTGGCGCAGCTGGATCGGGGCCGAGTCGTTCACCGATGCGCCGGCTCTATGTCCAGGTCCTGATCGCCATCGTCGTCGGCATTCTTCTTGGGCATTTCGCACCCGGCATCGCGGTCAAGATGAAGCCGTTCAGCGACGGCTTTATCTTGCTGATCCGCGCTGTGGTGCCATTGATCATCTTTGCCACGGTCGCGGTCGGCATCGCCAAGATCGGCGACATGCGCCGGGTCGGCGTTGTCGGGGTGCGCGCGATCGTCTACTTCGAGATCGTCTCGACCCTGGCGCTGTTCATCGGTCTGATCGTCGCGAACCTGCTTCGTCCCGGTGCGGGTCTCCACATCAATCCCGCCGCGCTCGACAACCATCCGATCGCGGGCTACGTCGCCAGCGCCAAATCGCTGACGGTCGTCGAACTGCTGATGAAGATGATCCCGCACAATCTCGTTGGTGCGGTGGCCGAGGGCGAGATCCTGCCGGTGCTGGTCGTCGGAGTGCTATTCGGCTTTGCGCTGATCCATATGGGGCCGCGGGCCGAGCGGCTGGTGTCGCTGATCGACGACTTCACCCAGGCGCTCTTTGGCATCGTGCGCATCGTCATGTATGTGGCGCCGCTCGCCGCCTTTGGAGCGATGGCCTTTACCGTCGGCAAGTTCGGGTTTCACGCGCTGACCAGCCTCGGCTGGCTGCTGCTCGGCGTCTATCTGACCTCGGCCCTGTTTGTCCTGGTCGGATTTGGCTTGATCGCCCGGCTCTTTGATCTGCGCGTGCTCAAGATCCTGCGCTATTTCAAGGACGAGCTCTTGATCGCCTTTGCCGCCACCTCGGGCGAGGCGATGATCCCACGCGCAATGGCCAAGCTTGAACGGCTGGGCTGCTCGCAGGAGGTGGTCGGGCTGGTTCTGCCGACCGGTTTTTCGTTCAACACCGATGGTACCGCGATCTACATGACCATGGCGGTACTGTTCATCGCCCAGGCGACCGACATCCATTTGAGCCTCGGCCAGCAGCTGACGATGCTGTTCGTCATGCTGTTCACCTCCAAGGGTGCCGCCGGCGTCGCGGGGGCCGGGTTTGTGGCGCTCGCCGCGACAATGCCGACACTCGGCATCCTGCCGATCGGCGGCCTTGCCTTGCTGCTTGGCGTCGAGCGCTTCATGTCGGAGATCCGCGCCGTCACCAACCTCTTCAGCAACATCTTCGCGACAGTCGTGATCGCGAAATGGATGGGCGAACTTGATACCGGCCGTCTCAACGCGGTCCTCGCCGCCGATCCCGAGCCCGATCTCGGCGCCGCCGCGGAAGCGCCGGTGCTCGCTGTCGGCGAGGCCGAGTGAGCCACCGGCTTGCGCCAAAGGGGCGCCCCGTCCGCCGCTCGCCGGCCGTCACGGGCGTATGGTCGGACCCGCCGCCGTTGGGAAGCGCACAACCGAAAAAACTTCGGAACCATTGGGCCCCGACCGTTCCGGCTAGAGCAGGATCGCATGAAATGGAAACAGAGCTTCCATTTCATGCGTGAATCCTGCTCTCCATTCCAAGAATGAGACATGATCTTATCGGATCGGAGCGCCGGGCGCTTCGATCCGATAAGATCATGTCTAGCGGTGTGGGAACAGGCGGGTGACGTGACCCATCTTGCGACCCGGCTGAATGTCATGCTTGCCGTAGAGATGTAATTTGGCGAATGGCTCAGCCAATGCCTCACGCCACTTTTCGACGTCATGGCCGAGCAGGTTTTTCATTACCGCATCCGAATGATGCGCAACCGAGCCGAGCGGCAGGCCGCATAACGCCCGCACCAGCTGTTCAAACTGGCTGGTGACGCAGGCATCGATGGTCCAGTGCCCGGAATTGTGCGGCCGGGGCGCCAACTCGTTGACCAGCACCTCTCCCGCGGTGGTCACAAACATCTCGACCGCCAGCACGCCGACGAGATCGAGCTTTTCGGCGACATGGCGGGCGATCGCCTCGGCTCGCATCGCGATCTCGACTGCGATACGGGCGGGTGCGATGGTCGTATCGAGGATGTGATGACTGTGCTGGTTTTCGACCGGAGGATAGGTTGCCCAGGCGCCGTTACGGCCGCGCGCGACAATGACAGAAATCTCGCAGGCGAAATCGACAAAGGCTTCGAGGATCCCGATCTCGCCGCCCATCTGGCGCCACGCCTCGTCCGGTTTGGTCTCCGGCGTCAGCGTCACCTGGCCTTTGCCGTCGTAACCCATCCGTACACTTTTGAGCACCGCCGGGTACCCGAAATCGTGCATCGCCCGCGTCAGCGCCGTCGCGTCGGATATTTCGCGATAGGCAGTGGTGGGGATATCGATCGAGCGCAGAAAATCCTTTTCGCGCAGCCGATCCTGGGTGATTTCGAGAATTTCCGGGCGCGGCAACACGGGTTTGGAGACCGCCACCCGGCGCACCGCCGCGGCCGGGATATTCTCGAATTCGAAAGTGGCGATGTCGACCGCGGCGGCGAACCGGTCGAGCGCTTCGCAGTCGGAATAATCGGCTATTGTCGCCGCACCGCAGATCTGCTCGGTCGGGCTGTCGGGTTCGGTGGCAAACACATGGCAGCGAAAACCGAGGCGCGCCGCGGCGAGTGCCATCATTCGCCCGAGCTGACCGCCGCCCAAAATGCCGATGGTCGCACCCGGCGACAAAGTTGTCGCTGGCATCAGGCGGCGCCCGGAGTTTCAGCGACCCGCTCGGTCTGCGCCTGCCGCCAGTTCTCGACACCGATGGCAGCGGCAGGATCGGAGAGTGCCAGCATCGCGGCTGCGAACAGCGCTGCATTGACCGCTCCCGCCTCGCCGATCGCAAAGGTCGCTACCGGGATGCCGGCCGGCATCTGGACGATCGACAACAGGCTGTCGACCCCTTTAAGCACCCTGCTCTCGATCGGCACGCCCAGCACCGGCAGCGATGTCAGTGCCGCGGCCATTCCGGGTAAATGGGCGGCGCCGCCGGCCCCGGCGATGATCACCCGCAGACCGCGTTGCCGGGCGCCGCGGGCATAGTCATAAAGCCGATCGGGTGTGCGATGCGCCGAGACGACCCGCGCCTCATGCTTGATCCCGAGCCGATCGAGGGTCGCAGCGGCGTGCTGCATCGTTTGCCAATCGGATTGGCTCCCCATGATAATGCCGACCGCCGGACCTGCCTCGCTCATCCGCCTCCTTCTCCCAGGCAACGCGATTGCTGCTTGTCATTATAGGGGGCGACCCGGCGCGAACAAGCCGCTGCGGCAAACGCGGACTGCCTCGGTTTGGGATTGGGCCCAGACCTGCCCGGGCTTGGCCAAAGGCTGCCAGGTCGAGGAAATCGGCTGCTTACCACCATCCGTACATCGCCAAAGATCACGTTGGGGGCCTGCTCCGTGGGCCTTAAACCCGGCAAGACGGCTCAGCCGAGGCAGCCGCGATCATGGTCAAGCGATGATGTCGGGGACCAGTTCGCTTTCCAGCTTTGCGATTCGGTCCCTCAGCAACAGCTTTCGTTTTTTGAGACGCTGCAGTTGCAGCTGATCCTGTGGCGCGCGTTCCGACAGCCGCGCGATGACGTCGTCAAGATCGCGGTGTTCGGATTTCAATGCAGCGAGCTTCGCCCTCAGCGCTTCAGTGTGGATATCCATAACTGATGGAAGTCGGTTCCGTCATGCCCATATCGGGTTAAATGGACAACATTGCGCGCATTCCGCAACAAAAAATGAAATCCGCCCCCGATCCCGGCGCGGATGGCAGCGGGTTGTGGTCGTTTTCGCTTGGTTTTTACGACCAGCCCGGTGCGGCTGATGCGTTGATGGCGCTGCAGGACGAGGCGGGACTGAATGTCGACCTGGTCCTGTTCGCGATCTGGCTCGGGTTGTCGGGACGTGGCCGGCTCGGTGCGCAGCAGTTAGATCAGGCCGAGCGAGCGGTTCGCTCGGTCCAGTCTGAACTGATCGAGCCGCTGCGGGCACTCCGCCGCCGGCTCAAAACCGTGCCCGATCCCGAGATCCAAGCCCTGCGCGAGCGGCTCAAACTCGTCGAGATCGCCGCCGAAAAGGTCGCGCTAACCCGGCTCGGCACCATCGCCGCGGCGGTTTCAAAGACGGATCCGGACGACTGCCTTGCCGACGCCGAGGCCAACCTCCTCGACTATCTGGACCGCGAACGGGCGGCGTCGCCGCCGGTTGCGATCATCCGCCGGCAGCTTCGGCATCTGGCTGCCAACCGATAGCCGCCCTCAGAGGTTGCCGGCCGTCTCCCCCCAGCGTTTGACGGTCCCGGTTTCAATTCCGAACAGGTCGAGCACACGGCCCAGTGTCTGGTCGATCATCTCGGCGATCGACACCGGCTTCGCATAAAACGCCGGTACCGGCGGGGCGATCACCGCGCCCATCTCCGACAGTGCTGTCATCGTCCGCAGATGTCCGAGATGGAGCGGCGTCTCGCGCACCAGCAGCACGAGCCGGCGGCGTTCCTTCAGCGCCACGTCCGCCGCACGGGTCAACAGGGTCGTGGTCACCCCGCTCGCGATTTCGGACATGCTGCGGATCGAGCACGGCGCCACCACCATGCCGATCGTCCGGAACGACCCGGAGGCAATCGGAGCGGCCATGTCGCTGATTCGGTGCACGACATCGGCGCGAGCGCGGAGCGCTGCCGGTTTCACATCGGTTTCGAGCGCCAGGGTCAGTTCGGCCGTACGGCTGATGACGAGGTGGGTCTCGACCGGCAAGGGCTGCAGCAACTCGAGCAGCCTTGCGCCATAGATCGTGCCAGAGGCGCCGCTGACGCCGACAATGATCCGCGGCTTTGCCGATATTTCCGTCATTGCGACCCTGTGAAACTCCGATGGCTTGACATATTTTCGTCATCCGAGCGGCGCGGCTGGCCGGTCCGCCGCTCGAACCTACGCCCTTTCGGCCGATTGTCGTGGTCCTTGAGGAGAAAATGCATGTTGCAAAAGGATCGTATCGAGGCGCTGAAGGAGAGGCATGCGGCACTCGAACGCGCAATCGATGAAGAAAACCGCCGTCCCGCGCCAAATGACGATGTGATCTCGGATCTGAAGCGTCAGAAGCTCCGCATCAAGGACGAAATCCACCAGCTGGAGCGGCTCTGACCGCCTTCTCGACTTTTGTCTCTAAAGCCGGGGGGCAACATCGTTCTCCCGGCTTTTTTTGTGCCCTCAGCCACCACCTCCGGCTGGCGGCATTGGCGATGGCAGCAGCCGAAAGCCTTGCTCAGCCCAATGCTTTGGCGTGTTCGCGTAGGATGAATTTCTGGATCTTGCCGGTCGAGGTCTTGGGCAGCGGCGCGAAGACCACGGTGCGCGGCACTTTGAAGCGGGCGAGATGGTCGCGGCAAAAGCCGATGATGTCGTCCGCGGTGGCGCTGGCGTCGTCCTTTAACGTGACGAACGCACACGGCGTCTCGCCCCACATCGGGTCCGGCCGGGCGACGACTGCAGCCTCCAGCACCGCGGGGTGGCGGTACAGCACATCTTCGACCTCGACCGTCGAGATGTTCTCGCCGCCCGAAATGATGATGTCCTTCGAGCGGTCCTTGAGCTCGATATAGCCGTCGGGATGAGCAACGCCGAGATCGCCGGTGTGGAACCAGCCGCCGGCAAAGGCTTCCTCGGTGGCATGCGGATTTTTCAGATACCCCTTCATGACGATGTTGCCGCGCATAAAGATCTCACCCATTGCAGCGCCATCTACCGGCACCGGCGCCAGAGTCTGCGGGTCGCCGACCATCAGCCCGTCGAGCACCGGATAGTTGACGCCCTGTCGCGCCTTTAGCCGCGCCCGCTCCGCGGTCGGTAATCCATCCCATTCGTCGTGCCAGGCGCACACCGTCGCCGGCCCGTACACTTCGGTCAGCCCATAGACATGGGTGATCTGGAAGCCGAGCCCTTCCATGCCTTCGATGACGGCGGCCGGCGGCGGCGCTCCCGCGGTCATCATCGCCACCGGCCGGTCGAACCTGCGATCGACGCCGGCGCCGGGATTGAGCAGCATGTTCATCACCACCGGGGCGCCGCAGAGATGGGTCACATCCCGCTGCCTGATCGTGTCATAGATCGTGGCGGCTTCGACCCGGCGCAAACAGATATGGGTCCCGGCGAGCGCGGTGATCGTCCACGGGAAACACCAGCCGTTGCAATGGAACATCGGCAATGTCCACAGGTAATTGGGATGCTGCCGCATTCCCCAGACGAGGATGTTGCCGATCGCATTCAGATAAGCGCCGCGATGATGATAGACGACCCCCTTGGGATTGCCGGTTGTGCCCGACGTATAGTTGAGCGCAATCGCATCCCACTCATCCACGGGCATGATCGGCGTAAATTCCGCGTCGGCCTCGGCGAGAAACGTCTCGTAATCGGTCTCGCCGAGCGGCTCGCCGCCCGGTCCCGCGATATCGCAGATGTCGACGACGATCGGCTTGTGCTCGAGCCGGGTCAATGCCGCCTTGATCACCGGGGCAAATTCGCTGTCGGTCAGCAACAGCTTGGCCTCGCCGTGACCGAGGATAAAGGCGATGGTTTCGGGGTCGAGCCGAATGTTGAGCGCGTTCAATACCGCCCCCGCCATCGGCACGCCGAAATGCGCCTCGAACGCTTCGGGGATGTTGGGCGCCATGACCGCGACAGTGTCGCCGCGGCCAACTCCACGGGCCGCCAATGCCCCGGCGAGCCGCCGGCACCGTTTGTAGGCCTCGCTCCAGCTGTATCGGCGGTCGCCATAAACGACGGCTGGCCGATCCGGGAACACCGCCGCACTGCGCTGCAAAAAGCCGAGCGGGGTCAGCGGCACAAAATTGGCCGCGTTCTTGTCGAGCCCGATCTCGTAAGGATTGATGTCGCCTGACGCCATCATGCGTGAGCCTCCCAAATGCCGCGATTTTGACACGCGTGCCGATTGTGTCGAGCCAGTTCAGGGTTTCGCCCGCTCCTTCTACGAATTTGACATCCGCCACCATACCAGTCGATCGGATTTGCGACGGTCAGCCGCTGCGTGGCGCACGAGTTCACCGTGTGGTGCGGCTCCGACCTGACAGGAGTACCTCGGCGCCGGTGAACGAAAAACGCGTCAGCCGCCACGGCACCGCAGGGGCAGCCTCGCGCGTCGCCCGCGGACGAATTGCACAAAGCACTCCCGGTATAGCCATACGGTACCGGCGATCAGAGCCGTTGCATCATCGCAATACGGCGAGCAGCGCGGCCGAGTTGGCGACAGCGCCAAACAGCCCGCCTTGCATCTGCATCATCTTGATCGCGTGCTCGTGGTTGGAGCGGTCGGTGGCGCCGCAGCAATCTTCGAGCAGCAGGCATTCAAAACCGCGGTCATTGGCCTCGCGAATTGTCGTATGGACACAGACATCGGTCGTAATCCCGGTAACCACCAGGTTGGCGATCCCGCGCAGCCGCAGCAGCAATTCGAAATCGGTGGCGCAAAAGCTGCCTTTTCCCGGCTTGTCGACAATCGCCTCGCCTTCAATCGGCGCCAGCTCGGGGATGATTTCCCAGCCCGGCTCGCCGCGGACCAGAATGCGGCCGCAAGGGCCCGGATCGCCGATGCCGGCGCCGACCCGCCGCGAGCGCCAGAGCTTGTTCGCCGGCAGGTCGGAAAGATCGGGCCGATGACCTTCGCGGGTGTGAAAAATCGAGAAGCGATGCGCGCGCATCGCCGCCAGCACCGCGCTGATCGGGGCGATCGGCGCACGCGTCAGCGACAGATCGTAGCCCATGCGATCGATATAGCCGCCGCGGCCGCAGAAATCGGTCTGCATGTCGATGACGACCAGCGCCGTGTTGGCCGGCCGCAGATCGCCGTTGTAAGGCCAGGGGTATGGATCGGCCGCGACAAAACTCTGGTTCACCGGCAGCACCTCCCTTGCGGTTATCGGAGCCGCCACAGCGGTCTGGCCCCGTAACACCATCATCAAAAAACGTGCCAAACTGGACACGGATTCGCCCGGACTGGACCCTGACATGCCCTCTTTGACCGCTCCCGCCGCGGCAGGCCTCGAAATTGCCACGCTGCGCCGAGCCTTCCTCGATGGTTCGCTGTCGGCGACGGCGCTCCTCGACCGGGTGCTGGAGCAAGCCGGTCGCTGGGACGATCCGGCGTTGTGGATCACGCGCTGCGATGAGAACGGTCTCAGGGCCCGCGCGCAAGCTCTCGATGCCGCGGCAACACGCGATCGGGGCCTTATCGAACGTTTGCCGCTGTTTGGTATTCCGTTTGCCGTGAAGGACAATATCGATATCGCGGGGATGCCGACCACCGCCGCCTGCCCGGCCTTTGCCTACACGCCCGCGCATTCGGCTGTCGTCGTCGAGCGGCTGGTGGCAGCCGGTGCGGTGCTGATCGGCAAAACCAATCTCGACCAGTTTGCGACCGGTCTGGTCGGCACCCGCTCGCCTTACGGCGCGCCCCGCAATCCCTATGACGCGCGCTACATCCCGGGCGGCTCGAGTTCCGGCTCGGCGGTCGCGGTGGCGGCGGGTGTGGTCAGCTTTGCGCTCGGCACCGACACTGCGGGGTCGGGCCGCGTCCCTGCCGCCTTCAACAACCTCGTCGGGCTCAAACCCAGCCGCGGCCTGATCAGCACCCGCGGCATCGTCCCGGCCTGCCGCTCGCTCGATTGTGCATCGATCTTTGCGCTGACCGCGGCGGACGCGGCCGCAGTTCTTGGCGTCGCCGCCGGCGCCGACCCGGCGGATCCGCTGAGCCGCGCGCCGCCAATTGGGATGGGGCCAATTGGGATGGGAAAGCGTTCTGCCACCGGTTTTTCTTTTGGCATTCCGGGTAGCGGCGATCTCGAATTCTTTGGCGACAATGAGGCCGAAGCATTGTTCGCGGCCGCGATCGAGCGGCTCGAACGAGCCGGCGGCGAAGCTGTCGAGATCCGTTTTGCGCCGTTTCGCGAGGCCGGAAAGCTGCTCTATGACGGGCCGTGGGTCGCCGAGCGCTTGCATGCCACCGAGCAGCTGCTGGACAAAGACCCCGAGGCGCTATTGTCGGTTACTCGGGCCATTATCGAGCGCGGCCGCTCCTATAGCGCGCTCGACGCGTTTCGTGCTCACTACGAGTTGGCGGCACTGCGCGCCGCGGCGGACCGCGAACTGGCGCGGGTCGAGTGCCTGGCATTGCCAACCACCGGCACGATCTACGAGATCGCCGCGGTTGTGGCTGAACCGGTACGGCTCAACAGCAATCTCGGTCTTTATACCAATTTCGCGAATTTGCTTGATCTTGCGGTGGTCGCGATCCCGGCCGGATTTCGCAGCAATGGCCTGCCTTTTGGGATTTCGCTGGTGGCGTCCGCTTTTTCTGAGCACGCGTTGCTCGGTCTTGCAGCACGCCTTGGAGCTTGAGCGCGCACCAGGGCGCAAGCTTCCGTCCGGGTCAGCCGCGTATCCGGCAGGATTACTCGCCCCCGGCCTCTGCAAACACCAGTACGAGATCGGCTGGTCACAAAAGGCCGCAGGGTATCGGGATGGCTTTGTCACGCTCGCAAAATGGCACCGCCACTTGCCGTGATTGCGAGCCGCGGAACGACGCGGCAATCCAGTAACAACGACCCGCAACACCGACCACCTCCCGGGCTCCAGCGGGTGGAGGGAACTCAGGCAAGGCTCTTCGAGACCATTTCGTAGGTGTTTTTGCTGAGGGTCGGGATTGCCAGCACCCGTTCGAGTTCGCGCTGCATCAGCGCCTGTCGTACCGGGTCGTGCCGCCGCCAGGCGCAGAGCGGCTGCACCAGCCGTGCCGCCGTCGTCGGGTTGTTCGGGTCGATGGCGATGACCTCGTCGGCCAGCAACGCATAGCCGGCGCCGCTCGCATCGTGAAACCGCACCTGATTGCCTTGAGCAAAAGCCCCGATCAGCGCGCGCACCCGGTTTGGGTTCTTGCGCTCGTAGGCGGGATGGGCAAGCAGGGCGCGGATCCGGGCCGGGGTGTCGGGCAGTGACGAGCGCGCCTGCAGACTGAACCATTTGTCGATCACCAGCGGGTCAGCCGACCACACCGCAAAAAAATGCGCCAATGCCGCAACCCGCTCCGGCCGATCGAGGTCGGCGAGCACGGTCAGTGCCGCCAGCACGTCGGTCATATTGGCGGCGGCGTCGAACTGCGCCTTGGCAAGAGCGGCACCCTTATCGGGATCGGCCGCGGCGATATAGCCGAGGCTCGCGTTGCGCAACGCGCGGCGGCCGATCGAGGCGCCATCGATGCGATACGGGCCCGGATCGGTCAGCGCCTCATAGGTGGCGGCAAATTCGCTAGCGAGTGCGCGGCCGATTTCGGCGCGGGCGGTCTCGCGCGCGTCATGGACGGCGTCGACCGCGACAACCGCCATCTGGTCGGCGAGAAACGATTCGCTGGGCAGGACAAGCGCCTCGGCGGCAAAGGCCGGGTCACGTTCGGCATCGGCCAGGGTCTGCCGCATCGCCGCGACGAGATCGGGATCAAGCGGCTTTGGCGCAGCGCCGCTGCGCAGCGCCTCGATCCGATCGAGCAGCGCGCGGGTCGCGACTTCCTGCCCCGCCTCCCACCGGGCGAACGGTTCGGGATCGCGCACCGCCAGGAACTTCAGCCGGTCGAGCGGCACGCCGCGCAATTTGACCGGAGCTGAAAACCCGCGCAGCAGCGAAGGTACGGGCGCGTTCGGCAGGTCGACAAAGCGAAAGCGCTCGTGCTCGCCGGCGAGCGCCAGCACCCGCGTGCCCGCATCGCTTGCGGCAGCACCCGCCGTTTCGCCGGCGAGGCGGATCGGCAATTCGCTGCCGTCCCCGCCGAGAAGCCCGATTGCAAGCGGGATCAGCATCGGCGATTTTTCCGGCTGTCCCGGGGTTGGCGGCAGCTTTTGCGCGACTTCGAGGTCGTAGCTGTGGCTCGCCGCATCCCAGCGCTCTTCGACCGTGATCTCAGGCGTGCCGGCCTGCGCGTACCACAGCTTGAACCGGGTGAGATCGACACCGCCCGCATCCTGCATCGCGCCGACAAAATCCTCGATCGTCGCCGCATGGTTGTCGTGGCGCTGGATATAAAGGTCCATGCCACGGCGAAACCCGTCCTTGCCGATCAAGGTGCGGATCATTCGCACCAGTTCGGCTCCCTTGTTGTAGACGGTCGGCGTGTAGAAATTGTCGATCCGGATATAGCTGTCGGGGCGCACCGGATGGGCCAGCGGCCCGTCATCCTCGGGAAACTGGATCGCGCGCAAGGTGCGCACCTCGCCAATGCGCCTGACCGCCGGGCTCCCCTGATCGGCGGAAAATTCCTGATCGCGAAACACGGTCAGTCCTTCTTTCAGCGACAATTGGAACCAGTCGCGGCAGGTAACCCGGTTGCCGGTCCAGTTGTGGAAGTATTCGTGCGCAATGACCGATTCGATATTCTGGTAATCGGTATCGGTCGCGGTCTCCGGCTTGGCCAATACGTAGCGCGTGTTAAAGATGTTGAGGCCTTTATTCTCCATCGCCCCCATGTTGAAGTCACTGACTGCGACGATGTTGAAGACGTCGAGGTCGTATTCGAGGCCGAACGTCTCTTCGTCCCAGCGCATCGCTTTTTTCAGCGACGTCATCGCATGGCCGCATTTGTCCTCGTCACCCCGCCGCACCCATATCCCAAGCGCAACCTCACGGCCCGAACGGGTCGTAAACCGGTCGCGCACCGCAACGAGATCGCCGGCGACGAGCGCAAACAGGTAGGACGGCTTGGGGTGCGGATCGACCCACTTCGCCCAGTGCCGGCCACGGTCCATGTCACCCGCGCCCGCCGGGTTGCCATTCGACAACAGCACCGGGCAGCGCGCCTTGTCGGCGATGATCGTCGTCGTGTAGCGCGCCATTACGTCCGGCCGGTCGATAAAATAGGTGATGCGGCGAAAGCCCTCGGGCTCGCATTGCGTGCAAAAGTTGCCGCCCGACACATAAAGACCGGAGAGGGCGGTATTGCCTTGCGGGTCGATTCGGGTTTCGACATCGAGCGTGAACGCATCCGGTACATCGTCGATGACGAGCCCGCCTGCGGCGGTCAGACGATATCGGTTCGCCCCGAACGTCTCGCCGTCGAGCGCCACCGACACCAGTTCGAGGGCGTCGCCATCGAGTTCGAGCGGCGCCCGCGGATCGGCGGTCTGCGGATTGCGACGGATCGCCAGCCGTGATTTGACCCGGGTTTCGGTCTCGCCAAGATCAAAGGTCAGATCGACGGTGTCGACGACAAAGGCAGGTGGCCGGTAATCGGCGAGCCGGACCGGCTGCGGTGGTGCTAAATCGGGGGAAAGGTCGAGCATGGCGGGCTGCCGCATTTATGTTTGGTAGCCCTTAACCTAGTCCGCCCGGCCTCCCGTGAAAATCCCCCGCCTTTGCCGCCCATCACCGGCATATGCGGCATTGCGGCGACCGCGGCACAGGACGCGTTGCTCCGGGTGTCGCTGGCCGACAGCCGAGGACTGCGATGATCACTTCGTATCGCGTCAGGTCAGCGCATCGAGCAGGGCCTGGATATAGCCATAGCAATAGGCAAACGCGACGCCGGAAGGATCGCGGCCGTCGATATGCGGCACGTGGTCCGGCATCAGCATGTATGAGTAGCCGACATCGCGATAAGCCGTGATCGCCCGCGCCATGTCGATGTCGCCTTCGTCGGGAAAGGCTTCCATAAAATCGAGCCGGCGGCCTTTGATGTTGCGGAAGTGGACGTTGAACAGCTTGCCGCGCTCGCCAAACCAGCGGATCACGTCAAAGATTTCGCGCGCCGGGTCGTCGAGCATCTCGCATACGGTCCCCTGGCAGAAATTGAGCCCGTGATAGGGGCTCTCATGCAGCGAGACAAAGCGCTTCAGACCGTCAACCGTGCCGAGCACGCTGGTCACCCCGCGATAACCGGGCGGGGTGTAGGGATCCTGCGGATGACAGGCCAGCCGCACCTTGGCCGATGTGGCGACCGGGACCACGGCCGCGAGGAAATGATCGATCCGCTCCCAGTACTCATCTTCAGAGACGACACCGGCTATGGTCGGCGGCGCCGCCTGATCGGCGCGGTGCCAGCGAAAGGCGGCATTGCGCGAGCCGCCGCGCCCGGCCTCGCGGGCGGTGCGCGGGATACCGATCAGGGTCAGATTGTATTTGGCGGCCGGGATGCCGGCCTTAGCGAGGCGCTCGATCAGGCCGCAGATGCTGTCGAGCTCGCGCTGACGCTCGGGCTCCTGGGCCATCAGAATATGCGGGCTCTGCTGCTCCTCGATCGGCCGCGACGACATCGGCAATTGCACCATGTCGAGCGACAGGCCGAACGACGCGACATGGTCGCGATGGCGTCGCAGGTCGTCGAGGCTCCAGTGATGCGGGTTGCCCGGCGGATCGACGCAAACATGATTGACCCCGAGCTGGGCCCAGACCCGATAATCGGCATCGTCGCGCGGCGTTACCTGGGTCCCGATGTGCATGAGGAACTCCTCCGTCCTGCTGTCGACCGCATGCGATGAACTTAAATCGACCGTCCTTTTCGGTCCATCGGCCTGCTTTGGTCGATCAGCCTGCCCTGGCGGGCGCTGCGCTGCGTCCGGGCCGGCGCAACGCGGTCCTCAAGCCACGTCGTGCTATAGCGGGTGAAACCCGCGCGCGGCGGGTGTGGTCAATCGGGGAGGACCAGGCGAGTGGCGGCGGTGCGGATCGCCGGCGGCAGCGGCGCCGGCCGGCGCGCGTCGAGATCGAGCTGCACACCGAACTGTCCGAGGCGGGCAAATTCGTGTCCGCTGCGCGGATCGATCAGGCGGTGCAGCAGCCGGATCGACGTGTTGCCGAGATGGGCGATGCCGGTCTCGATCAGATAGCGATCGCCGAGGCGGGGCAAGGCGCTGATCCGAAGCGCCAGTTCAAAGGTCGAATAGCCGCGCCGCTCGGCCTTCATATACGCGCTGGTCATGCCGATCGCGGCGGCGGCCTGGAGAGTGGCGTCGGTGAACCGGTGGACAAAGGCGGCCAGCGAAAAGTGGCCGAACTCGTCGAGATCGCCCGGCCGAACCCGGCCGCGGGCGGTCGCGATCGACGCCGCCATCGAGACGGGATCGGGCCGATCTTTGGTCTCCGGGCCTTCCCAAACCGCCACCGCCTCGCCGACGCTTTGGCGCTCGGCATCGGGCAGTCGCGCGACCTCCCATGACTCCTCGACCCAGGTCACGGTCTCGCCATTGGCGGAATCGACAAACCGATGCCCAAGCCGCAATTCCGGGTCGAGCCCGATCGGCGCGCTCAGGATGTGAAAGCTGGCGCCGGCGCGCAGTTCGCGGACAAAGTGCCAGGTGAAATGCCGCGCAAAACCGCCGGTGCGAGCCCGCTCAAAGAGCCCGATCAGATCGGCAAGCGTGGTCGAAGCCTGATCGACCCGGTCGGCATAACAGGCGATTGTAAAGTGCTCGGTGATGTCGCATTCCCACGGCGCCACCGTGCCACGAAAAGTCTCGAACCACTCTGCCAAATCGGCTTCCTCGGTTTGCGCTGCCCTCAAATCAGCAGCCATTGCCCATCAGGCTGCAGACAGCTGCTGAGCCGGTAATGCTCTGGTGCGTACGACCCGCGTTTTGTTCTCAGCGTATAGACCAGCGTTTCGCATTGTTGGCCGTTGCGGACAAATTTTCTTGCCAGCCTTATCGTGCCGTAATTCGCGGAGCTTGGATCGCGCCACATCGCGCTGGTACCGAGCGGCTTGCCGTGCACCTCCGTGTTGACGGTGTTGCGGATGATGGCAAGATCCTGTTTGGTCAGCTCGATATTGGTCTCGAGCCCCAGCCCCAAAAGTTGCGCCTGAGCCGGCAACGAGGTGACGAGGGCGGCGCACAAGGCGATGACTCTGATTGGCGTCGACATAGCGGGGGCCCTGCAGGATGTTTGACAGCGGCATGATCCTGACCCGAGAAGCTGCCCTGCCGCCTTGATCGTGGTCAACAAAAAACCCAAACCATTAGGTTGGATCGGGCGGGAAAGACGCGCTGCAATGGTCCTCTATCTGGGTGATGACGAAATCCGCCGCCTGCTCGGCTGGGACCCGCTGATCGCGGCGATGGAGGACGCGTTAGCAGCGTTTTCAGCCGGGCGGGTGATCCAGCCGGTACGCGACATGCTGACCATCGAGGAGGGCCGCCGCTATCTCGGGGTGATGCCCGCGGTCACCGAAAATGCGATGGGCGCGAAGCTCGTCAGCTTCTATCCCGGCAATGCCGGAAGTGGAGTAGCGAGCCATCATGCGATGATCCTGCTGTTTCGCACCGATAGCGGCGAACCGCTCGCGGTCATGGATGGCGGGCTGATCACCGAGAGGCGAACCGCCGCGGTCTCGGCCGCGGCGACGAGACATCTCGCCCGGCCCGACGCTCGGGTCCTCGCGCTGTTTGGCAGCGGTGTGCAGGCCGAGGCGCACCTGCACGCATTACGGCGGGTGCGCGACTTTGCCGAGATCCGGGTATGGAGCCGAACCGCCGCGCACGCCCGCCGCTTTGCCGAACGGCACGGGATCGCGGCGATGGCGGCCGAGGATGCGGCGCGCAACGCCGATGTCGTCGTGACCGCGACGAGTGCGGTCGAGCCGATCCTCAGGGGTGCCTGGCTAAAGTCGGGGGTGCATGTCAACGCGGTCGGTTCGCCGCGGCCCGGTTGGCGCGAACTCGACGACGCGGCGATGGCGAATGCGCTGGTCGTCGATTCACGGGCTGCCGTCATGCAGGAGTCGGGCGACGTCATTCTGTCGAAAGCAAAGATCAGCGCCGAACTCGGCGAAATCTTTGCCGGCACGGCATCTGTGCCTGCCGGGATGACGACCGTCTTCAAATCGGTCGGCCTCGCCGTCGAGGATATCGCCGCCGCACGGCTGGTCTATGATCTGGCGATGGCCCGATGACCTGGCCCGACCCAGCCTGACCCACCCCCATCGGCGCAAAGGGGATGCAGGGTCAATTTTTATCGCGCCGTCAATATCGTCCCGGCGCCCTAAATCGTTCCGGGCGCAGGCCGGGGCCGCTGTCGCTTCTCGGATAGCGGCACTACCGCGCGGCGGGATAGGGCAGAAACGGCGGCATAAATCCGTTCCGTCGGGCGGCACGCGCCTGACGCCGCCGGTCGCGAGATGACGCATATTCATCAAGTGCGGCGCGGTCGCATTCGGTCACGGAACCCTGGGTCGGCAGGACGCACGCGGTCGGGCATCGGGTAACACCCCGGGTGCGGATAAATTCGGCGATCGCGGCGTCGCTCCCGGTTTCAATGCGGGTTGGACCGATGATCGATTTCGGTTGGATGGTCATGTCCCGTCACCCTCTCTCGCCGCCCATTCCGGGCATACGGAGGGTTAATTACGCGGGCCTTTCGCGGCCGCCTATGACGGATCTCACACCGGGTTTCGCTCGGAACAAAGCTTCATAAACTGCGCCGACAGCACCAGCGGTGGAGCGGATAAACCACCCTGAGCGATTCGTGAGATAATGACGGCCTGAACTCGCGCGCAAGTTCCTGTAATGTTCAGTCCGTCAGTCTGGGTGGCGGCCGTCGGTGTCAATGCCGGTTTCGGCCGTGGTCGGGGCGGCTAGCCGGGGTTTGGCGCCAATGAACAACTCGACGGTGCCGACGTCCATTCCGGTGCTCGGCGGGACGCGGGTTTGGTAGGGGATGCCGGTTTTCTCGAACGCCTCGACCAGAATTTTCGCAGTGTCCGATCCCGGGGCGGCGTGGTCGAAAACATTGACGCCCATCGCCCGGATGTTGCCGAAAATCATCGTCGTTTCCGGCCCGCGAGCGTCCCAGTTAGCCGATTTCAGCGCGTCGGCGATGTCCGTTGCATATTCATAGGCTTCAATGTCGTTCGGGGGACACGAGACCACGACCTTGTGGCTGCCGGCAGCCCGCAGAAGATCGATGAGCCTGGCCGTGGTTTGCCCGTCGAGCGAGCGGGCCTGCGTTGCTAGCCTGAGCTTGGCGAGTTCGTCTTTCAGCGACTTGACCTCGATCGCCAGCTCTGTCGAGTGATCGTTGCGTTTAAGGCGTGCAATCTCCTGACCGGCGGCCCAGCCCTGCCACACCATCGTGCCTAGCGCCAGGACGCCGAGGATGGCGATCGCCGCCAGCCGCTGCTGTCTTGCTCTCCGCGCCGGCGCCGGAAGGGCTGCGGCGGCGAGCGCCACCGCACCCAGTGCGGCGATCAACAGCGCCGGCAACCAGGGCAACAACATCTTTGAAACCGCCGCCATTACCCGCTCCGCCTACGATGCAAGCCAGCCCAAGACCGCTTCGGCATTACTCGGCGGCGAGCGCGGCGTCCGCCGGCTCGGGCTCTCGCCCGCCAGCGCCGATGAACAGCACCATGAATGCAGCACCGATCAGCAATAGTCCGGCAAACATGAAGGCTTCGAGATAGGTGCCAAAGATCCCCCGCGTGACACCGCCGAGATAGGCGGCCAACGCCCCGCCGATCTGGTGGATCACGGTGATCCAGGCGACCATGATCCCGGTCTTTTCGGCGCCGACGACACGGTTCAGCAGTCGCACGGTCGGCGGCACGCTGGCGATCCAGTCAAGACCGTAAAACACGGCAAACAACGGCAAGCCGTAAACCGACACGCCAAAGGCAAAGGGCAGGTACATCAGCGCCAGCCCGCGCAGCCCGTAATACCATGCGAGCAGCACCCGGTTGTCCCAGCGGTCGCTGAGCCAACCCGACAACGTGCCGCCGACAAAGCTGAAGACCCCGGTCACCGCCAGCAACCCGGCGCCGGCGACTTCGCTCAGCCCATGATCGACGCAGGCCGGGATCAGATGGGTTCCGATCAGCCCGTTCGTCGTCGCACCACAGACAAAATAGCCGCCTGCGATCAGCCAGAAATCGCGCTTGCGCACACCGGTGCCGAGGGCGCTGAAGGCGGCGACAAGCGGGTTTGCGCGGGGCGGCGGTTCAACCTCTGCGGGGTCGACCGCACCATAGGGGGCAAGGCCCAGATCACCGGGCCGATTGCGCATTAACGCGGCGACGAGCGGCACAAAGACAAGGACGCAAATCGCCAGCACCAGCGACATCGCACGCCAGCCGAAATGGGTGACGATCTCGGCGAGGTTTGGCAGGAAGATCAGTTGGCCCGCGGCATTGGAGGCGGTCAACAGGCCGACCACCAGACCTTGCCGCCGCCGGAACCAGCGCGTCGCGATATAGGCCGCCAGATAGGCGCCGATCACCCCGGTGCCGGCGCCGACCAGCAACCCCCACAGCAGTACCAGCTGCCATGCGTGACCCATCATCGGCGACAACGCGACCGCACCGGCGGTCAGCGCCAGTGCCAAAGTCATCGTGCGGCGTACGCCAAAACGGTCCATCAATGCCGCGGCGAACGGGCCGACCAGACCGTACATGAAAATGTTGATGCCGATGGCAAACGAGATCGTCGCGCGCGACCAATCGAATTCCTGTTGGAGCGGTACGATCAGCACGCCCGGCGCGGCGCGCACCCCGGCAGTCAACAACCCGACCACAAAGGTGACCGCAGCGACGATCCAGGCGTAGTGCAGTCTCGCAGCCGGCCGCATCAGTTGTACCTATGAGCTTTCTGGTTGTCCTTTGCGCCATCTCTACGGCTATTCGCCTTCGAGCGGCTCGGTCTCAACGATCTCGATGCCAAACCCGGCGAGGCCGACATAGTGGCGCGAGCGGGTCGCCAGCAATTGAATCGACGAAATCCGCAGATCGCGTAGGATCTGCGCGCCCAACCCGACCTCGCGCCATTGGGTGTTGCGTTCGCGCTCGGACGCCGTCGCCTCGTCGTCGATCTCGCCGACCGTCGATGTCGGAACGCCCGAGGTGCCGTCGCGCAGATAGACCAGCACGCCGCGGCCGACCGATTTGAACCGCTCAAGCGCGGCGTGGATCGGCTTGGCGCCGCCAAACACGTCTTCGAGCACGTGGGCGCGGTGCAGCCTTGTCGGAACATTGGTCCCCTCGCCGATATTGCCGTAGACAAAGGCATAGTGATGCACCTTGTCGAACGGCGTCACAAACGCGTAACCGGCGAGTTCGCCGATCTCGCTTGCGACTTTGAATTCGGCGACCCGGGTTACGAGCTTTTCACGGGCCTGTCGGTAGGCAATCAGATCGGCGACCGAAATCCGGTGCAGATTGTGTTTTTTGGCAAAGCTCGCGACCTGCGGACCGCGCATCACGGTGCCATCGTCATTGATGAGTTCGCAGATCGCCGCGACCGGCTCAAGACCGGCGAGCCGGCAGAAATCGACCGCCGCCTCGGTATGGCCGGAGCGCATCAGCACCCCGCCCTCTTTGGCGATCAGCGGAAAGATATGGCCCGGCCGGACAAAATCGGCGCGCCCGGCATTGTTGTTGGCGAGGTTGCGGATCGTTGCAGTGCGGTCTTCGGCCGAGATCCCGGTTGTTGTGCCGTGACGGTAGTCGACCGAAACGGTGAAGGCGGTGCCGTGGATCGCGTCGTTTTCGGCGACCATCGGCGCCAGATTGAGCCGCTGAGCCGTGCTGCCGGTCAGCGGCGCACAGACGATGCCGCAGGTATGACGAATGATGAAGGCCAGCTTATCCGGGGTCGCATGCACCGCGGCGACAATCAGGTCGCCCTCGTTTTCACGATCATTATCATCGGTGACGACGATGATCTCGCCGGCGGCAAAAGCATCGATCGCGGCGCGGACACTGGATTGCGGCAATTTCGTCCTCTCGCGGGCGGCGCGCGGTTAGCAGAAACCGTTAGCAGCCAGAAATCTCGGATTGGCGAGGCGCACTCTGGCGATCGTCAACCGCCACAGAATAGCGCGGGCGTGCGCCGCGCGCTCCGGCGAATTCTCGAAGCCGCCAATGCGCAGGTCGCGGGCGAAGCGATGCCACCGTCGAGGCGCAGGTTCACCCGCCGCGCTGCGGTACAGGGTTTCGAGTTGGCGATCGATTGCCCCCTGGGCTTGCGCGTCGACCCCGGCTTCGCGCTCGGCGATCGCCATGCAATTGGCGACGAGACGGGCGTCAAGCTGGCGTTCGGGCGGCAACAGCGGCAGCAGATCGTTGACCAGCACGTCGCGGGCGAGAGCCAGCAAGGCCGATGCGGGCGGTAAGTCACTTTCGGGCGGCGCCGATTGCGGCGGCGAAGGACGCTCGACGGACGAATTCACCGCCAAGGGGTTAGCTGGCGCCGCGCCGCCCGGGTCGAGCAAGATCAAGATCGCGAGTTCGCATTCGCCCGCACGCCTCCCGGTCAAGGCCAGATCGAGGCTGCGTTCGCCGCCGAGCCGATGCCGGTCGCTCTGCTGCAGAGCGATCACCGCCCAGCGCACGCTCGCCAGCACTTCCCAGAAATGGACGCGCTCGGGGTCGACCGAACGGCCGCTTGCGCTCTCGTAACCATGATAAAACGGCGCGCGGTCGGCGATGCCGCCAGCCTCGCGATCGAGCCGGGCGAACCGCCAGCCCTTGCTGCAAAACCAGCCGATATCTTCATGCGGGTCGCCCCACCCGGCAAATTCCCAATCGAGAATGCCGGTCAGTTCGCCACCGTCGAGCAGGTAGTTGCCGGTGCGGAAATCGTGATGGCACAAAACCGGCGGTGCCGGTGGGGGGATGTGGGTTTCGAGCCAGCGAATTGCCCATTCGAGCACCGGGCGGGGTATCGGATGGCTATCGAGATAGCGGCGAAAGCCGGCGATTTGATTTGCCGGGCCAGCTTGTTCGGACGGCGTCAGAAAGGCGAGATCGGCTCGCGGCGGCCGGATCGTATGGATGCGCGCCAGTTCCCGGCCGAGTCGCTCGGCGATAGCGTGTCGGACCGGGTCGAGCGCCGGATCGCGGGTGATGCGATGCGCCGCCGCCATGCCCTCGGCCCGCCGCATGATCAAAAACGGCTTGCCGAAGATCGCCGCGTCGGCGCTGGCAAAGAGCGGCTCGGGTACCGTGACGCCGGCGGCAAAAGCTGCCTTCAGCACTGCGAATTCCTGCAGCCGATCGAGGCTCGACGGCACCCCGGTTTCACCCGCCGCGCGCAATACGAGGCGCTGCGTACCGTCGAGCCTGCCGCCCGAAAACCGTACGTCGAGGCCCCAATTCTCCTGGATGGCACCACCCGTGAGCGGCGCCAAGGCGATGATTTCGCAAGACTTGGCGCCGCTTGCCTCCGCCAGAAAGCGGGCCAGCACCGCGCGGCGCGTCGCCGCGACGGCCGCCCGCTCAGATTGGCGCGACGCTGTGTCCGCCATCGACGATGATGACCGAGCCGGTAATGTAGGCTCCGGCCGGCGAGGCCAACAGCAGCATCGCGCCGTCGAGGTCGCCCGGCTGGCCGAGGCGGCGCAATGGGATGCGCCCGACAAGTCTTTTGCCGGCTTCGCTATTCAGGAACCTGCTGGTGAGATCGGTTTCGATAAAGCCGGGCGCCAGCGCGTTGACGAGGATTTTATAGCGCGCAAGCTCCATCGCCAGGACATGAGTCAAATGGATCAGCCCGGCCTTGGCGGCGGAATAGCTCGGCCCCTGCGGGATCACCCGCTCGCCAAGGATCGAGGCGATGTTAACGATCCGCCCCGGGCGGCCGGCTGAGACAAGACGCGCAGCGAATTCGCGGGCTGTCAACCAGGCACCTTTGAGATTGGTGTCGAGGACGCGGTCCCAATCGGCCTCGGTGTGGTCGAGCACCGGTTTGGCGACGGTAACGCCGGCATTGTTGACGAGCAGGGTCAATGGCCCGAGCGCTTGTTCGGCCGCGGCGACGGCGGCGGTAACGCTGTCCGAGCGGGTGACGTCGAGTGTGATCGGAACCGCGACACCGCCATCGACCGCGATCTCTCGCGCGGCTTCGGCGAGACGATCGGCACGGCGGGCGGCGAGCGCCACCTTGGCACCGGCGGCGGCGAGCAGCAGCGCCAAATGCCGGCCGATCCCGCCCGACGCACCGGTGACCAACGCCACCTGTCCGCTCAGATCAAAGCTTGGCAGCGGGGTCATCTGAGCGGGGTTCCGGCGTCGGCGCGGCCGGCGCCCCCTGCCCCGGCCTGCTCGCCGCATGCGGCGGCAGCAGGGGACCCGCGCCGCGGCAGGGCGTGGGGCCGTGCCGGGTGGATCCTGGCCATTGGCCCACGATGGAAGATCACGTTCCGATCGCCCTGGCGCGCTCGCGCAGTTCGTATTTCTGCACCTTGCCGGTCGAGGTCTTGGGCAGCGCGCCAAAGACGACGGTCCGCGGCGTCTTGTAGTGCGCGAGGTTGGCGCGGCACCAGGCGATGATGTGGTCGGCGGTCAGCGCCGGCGCATCGGCTGTCAGGGTCACAAACGCGCACGGGCTCTCGCCCCAGACCGGATCGGGGCGGGCGACGACCGCGGCTTCCATGACATGCGGATGGCGGTAGAGCGTCTCCTCGATCTCCAGCGACGAGATGTTTTCGCCGCCCGAGATGATGATGTCCTTGGCCCGGTCCTTGATCTCGACATAGCCGTCGGGGTGCATGACCGCGAGGTCGCCGGTGTGGAACCAGCCTCCCTCAAAGGCCTCGGCGGTCGCTGCCGGGTTGTCCAGATATCCCTTCATCAATGTGTTGCTGCGCAGCACCAGTTCGCCGAGCGTGACCCCGTCGGCAGGCACATCGGCCATCGCCGCATCGACGACCCGCTGACCGCCCAGCGTCAGGCTCGCGACACCCTGGCGCGCCATGCGGCCGGCGCGCTCGGCAAGCGGCAGGGCGGCCCACGCCTCCTGCCAGGCGCAAACCGTCGACGGGCCGTAGCTTTCGGTCAGCCCATAGAGGTGGGTCACGCGAAACCCCATCCGCTCCATCGCCTCGATCACCGCCGAGGGCGGCGCCGCCCCGCCGGTTGCCGCCTCAACGCGGTGGTCAAAGCGGCGCTTCACCGCGTCAGGTGCGTGGATCAGCATATTCAGCACAATCGGCGCGCCGCAGAG
>DATJLK010000048.1:0-11752 GCA_035509615.1 Allostellaceae bacterium
CCGCTACATGCAGATCGAAGGGATGGCTGAACTTACACCGCCGCTGATCGACGCCGATCCTGCAAAACTTCCACCAATGGCAGCCTAACCATGGCCACCTCAAACTCCACCCCGATTTACACCAACTTGACGGACGCGACCGGTACGCCCGCAGATGTCGCCGAGCGATGTCCGCGTTCTCCAAGGTCAGCCGCGGGTCCACGACCGGCCCTCGGATCATTTCGTCGGGGCGCACGAAGTAATGGTCGTCGTGGCTGTCGGCGCTTCCGAACGCTATGACTGTGGCGACAGCAGTGCCGCGTCGACCAGCGCGTCCCGCCCGCTGCTGATAATTCGCACGCCCGGGCGGCATATTGCGCAGTGCAACGCCGGACAACTCGCCGATGTCGATGCCGACCTCCATTGTCGTCGTGCTCGAAAGAACGTCGCGGATATCGGTATCCCGCCAAGCGAGATCGATGTCCTGGAAACGGATTTCGTGATTCTCGGCCTGAGAGAACACGTCCTCCACCTGCGCGGCATTGAGCTGCGCCGTGTGTTCGGCGGCAATCAGCGAAATGAATGTCGGCGCGCTTTGTGAGAGCGCTTCGACCACGGGAGCGCGGTAATAGCCGCGGCGCGCGAGAAACACCGCGTCGGTACCGGGATCAAAATTCCCGACACCGGGCTGCTCGCAGTCGATACACGTGGCCAAGTGCTCGATTGGCCGGTGCACCGACTTGCATAGCGGACAACGCCGCCGGACGCCGCCAATCTCCAGAGACAGGTTCAGCGCCAGTAACCGGGTGCCGCCATCATTTGAACGTTGGGTAAATGCCGCGAGAAGCCGTGATAACCAATCCCTCCTGAACACGCGCTTGGCCTCTCGGCTGACAAGCACGTGATTCATGTGCTCGAACTCGCCACGATGCGAGCGGACCTCGTTGGTCCACCACTCCGGAGGGGTATCCCTGAACCAGATGCCCGCCGATTGAGACCAACACCGCAGCCAAGCCCTCGCGACGGCGATCTTCGAGGCGTCGTCTCCGGCGAGGCCGGGAATGTCCGGAAGCGTCAGCCTGGCAGCGATGCGCTCGCTTTCCCGGATCGATGCGATTGCCAGCGGCTCTAGCCCCAGGCTGTAATCTTTAAGGACCCCGACGATCGCGCGCAGCAGGTTCGCCGGGCACCGCGAGTTTGCAAGATAGGTAAGTTCCTGCCCCGAAGGCACCTGACCGGTCGGCACGCTTTCGATGACCGGCATCATTTCGCCAAGGTTCAACTCGGGTCGCACCCGTACGCCGAAACGATGAGCTGCGACGATCACCGCCAAAAAAGCGTTGTCGAGCACAAGTGACGAGCCGAACTGGGATCGGCGGCGAGCATTCGAAAACCAGCTGGCAACAGGGCACGAATTGAATCGCGAAGGGAGTACGATTGGAGCGTGGGCGCCAAGCGGGCAGCCATTTGCCTCGAATCTGAAAACACCAGGACCTTGCGCCCGCGCAGCGGTGCAAACTCCGTCGAAGGTTGGGGCCCCGGGGGCTGCACACGAATCTGGGTCGAGAGCAGCGCCTGGAATGGCTGATCCCCCTTCGTTTGATGATCCTGCACACTGGATTGGCCGTACCGGAAACCCTCGCCGCAACATCCACACGGAAAGAACTCTCCAGGATGCGCCCCCGATGCTGATCATCGGTGCCCACCGCCCTTTGATCCGGGGGACTCAGATAGACGACGCGGCGTCTTTCGTTGAGGGATGCCGGGTTCAACAACCCGGTTCTCAGGTCGTAGTTCGCAGGTAAACCCCGACTGGGCGTCGGAGGCACCTCAAGCATCAGATCGAGTGGATGCTGTGCCTCGAAAAAACCATCGTCCGTCTGCGTCGCTCGCCGGCGTTCGCCCAGGTAAACCGCGGATTCAAGACATCATCGGTATAGGCACGTGCGTACGAGGTGCCGCAATGCCTGCAGGTGAAATATTCGAGGACCGGAGCACCGCACCCGCACCGTTCGTGCGATTGGGCATACAATTTTCCGCTTGGTCCACGTCGATCCGCTTCTGCCAATTCGGTGCAGTTGGGGTCCATGCATCCAAAGACCCGGCAAACCCCGAAAGAATGAGTGGATACGGCATGGCAGGAGGCTCGCCTCATCCACGCCACGCCGTGCGCGGCTTCCCAAGGCAAGCAGCGCTCCGACGGCGGCATTTGCGCGCGCTGGCTCGATGCCAGGGAACAGCCGCGTCCCAAGTTCAGCAACGGGGATCGCGGCCTTCATCGTCTCATTCACGAGCTTATTGAACGGGGCATAGGTGACGAGTGCCTCGTATATGGCCGCTCCGACTTCGGCAGGGCGCTCTTGACCTCGATACGCGAGAAACGGCTCGACTGCCCGTTCCTGGTCGACCGGATCGGCCGAATAAAGCCCCGCCAGATCGACTTGGCATAAAGCGGAAGTGTCAGCTTCGGTGCCGAAGCCTTCCGGCTCTCGGGCGGCCAATCCACCCACGATGGGTACGAAAGATCCCGGAGAAACCCCTGTGAGTTGCCCACCGAAATCTCGGGCACCCCGGCGTCCCTCCTCACTAAAGGTCGCCGTCGCACAGATCACCTGGAACCGCTCGGGGGAAAGTCCCAAACGCTCCCTTAGCCGGCGCAAAAGCAGTCCTACTTCCGCCCCTTGCGCGCCCCGATAGAGGTGGGCCTCATCCAAGACAACCAGCATCCGCTCTCAGGGTACGCTTCAAGCCAGGCTCTTGTCCTATCGAAGATCGGCCGCTCAATCGGCCGCATCATCATGTATTCGAGCATCGAGTAGTTGGTAATGAGAAGATCAGGCGGGCTCGCTTGGACCTCATGCCGCGTCAGCAACTCGGCGTCGTGGGGTCGAAGCACACCCTTGCGATAATTTCCGTTTCGGTCCTGCCAGGGTGTGTGCGATTGCCCAAACCAGGTCGACACGCTTTCCTTTGCGGGCCATTTTCCGCGCTGCTGCAGTTGCTCGTGTAATTGAGCACCACGCGCATCTTCCTCAGGACTGTGCGGCTGGCCGGCTGCGTGCCGGTGAGTTGCTTCCTCAATTTTTGCGAAGAAATCGCCAACCGACGAAAGCCGATCGCGATCCTTCGATGGGCTCCGAACGCCTGCGTGCTATGCCGCGTTGTGCGATGACCAGTACGACGCCGATGGGATCGCGAGCTTGTTCACCGAAAATGCGGTTTGGGAAAGCCCCGGCTTGGGCCGGTTCGAAGGGCGCGAGGCGATCCGGGGGTTTCTTCCGGGGAGCGTCGGGTATCTTCTCGTTTGCGATCCATTACAGCCTGAACGGCCATATTCAGGTCGACGGCGATGCCGCGCGAGCGCGTTGGTATCTGTTCATGCCGTGCACGCTCGCCGCCGGTAACCGGGCGAGGTGGCGCGCCGGTATCGATCACGACGTACGCGCGGGTAGATGGAACCTGGATGTTCCGCCACAAGCGGTCGGAGCCGTCGATGAGCGTACCGTTCGAGACCGGCTGGGCCAGAACGCGTTTCGCGTGACCGGCATTGCCCGCGGCGAGATGATTGGATGAAATCTCAGGACCGGTCGGCTGCAAAAACAGGAGAGCTCGATATGAGTGAGAGCGGTACCCATCTCCCGCCCGAGTTCAAGGACGCTGCCGAGATGGAATGGGAAATGGGGCGATTTGGCAATGTCAGCAAATTCCTGTTTCATCCGCGGCCGGAACGTCCGACGGAACCCAATGCGGGGTTTCTCAAGTACGTGCCGGGCGCGTCCTTGCCGCTGCACCGGCATGATTTCGCGCAGGTTTGGTACATCATCGAAGGCGAGTTCACATTTGCCGGAAAGCTCTATGGTCCTGGCACGATCGCCTATATGCCCGACCCGCATTTCCAGCATGAAATGCACACGGTGACCGGCGGGACGATCTTCTTCGTGCAATATCCGGGTCCGACGACCGGGGCAGGGCCGATCTATGACGGCCGCATGAACCTCAAAGGCGCGCCGCCGGTGAGGCAGCAGGACCTGGAGCATTGATGCGGGTGCGTGACCGAGAAGTGCTGCAAGGCGGCGGGGAACAGCCGATGGGGTGGCAGATCGGGGTCGATGTCGGCGGCACGTTCACCGACTTGCTGGCGCTCGATCCGGAACGTGGCGTCTTTCGCGTCGCCAAAGTGCCATCGACTCCCGAGGACCAGTCGGTCGGCTTCATTGCCGGTCTCTCCATGCTCGAAACCGATCTCGCCGCGGTAGCAGCACTGGTGCACGGCACCACGGTCGCCACAAATGCCGTGCTCGAACGCAAGGGAGCGCGCTGCGGGCTGATCACTACGGCCGGGTTTCGCGACGTTCTCGAGCTTGGCCGCCGCACCCGCCCCAATCCGTACGGTATGACCGGGAGCTTCGAGGCGTTGATTCCGCGCGATCTGCGGGCCGAGGTGTCCGAGCGTATCGATGCCGCCGGCCGGGTCCTGACGCCGCTCGACGAGGCGGCGGTGCGGCGGGAAGTGCATCGCTTGCGCGAGCGCGGCGCAGAAGCATTGGTCATTCATTTCATCCATTCCTACACCAACCCGTCGCATGAGCAGCGCTGCGCGGAAATTGCGCGCGAGCTCTGGGCCAACCGGTTCGTGACCCTGGGCAGCGACATCCTGCGCGAAGTGCGTGAATTCGAACGCGGCAGCACGGCAGCTCTCAACGGCTACGTGCAGCCAATCGTGTCGCGCTATCTCGGCCGCCTCTCACAGAACCTGCGCGGCGCGGGGCTGAACAACGAGCTTCTCGTGATGCAGGGGAATGGCGGCATGATGGCGGCGAGCACGGCTGTCGATCTCGCCGTGCACACCGTCTTGTCCGGTCCGGCCGCCGGAGCCATTGCTGCGGCGAGGATCGGCGCACAGGCGGGATATCCCAACCTCGTCGCCTGCGACATGGGCGGGACCAGTTTCGACGTCTCGTTGATCGCCGCGGGCGATCCGGCGCTGAGCGCGGAGAAAGACATCGCCTATGGCATGCCATTACGCGTGCCGCTGGTCGACATACACACCATCGGGGCCGGCGGCGGCAGCATCGCGCGGATCACCCGGGCCGGCCTGTTGCAGGTCGGGCCCGAAAGCGCCGGCGCCCGTCCCGGGCCGATCGCCTATGGAAGGGGCGGCACCGACGTCACCGTCACCGATGCCAATCTGGTGCTCGGCCGTCTCAATCCCGATCGTCTGACCGGCGTCGTCGGAGGTGCGCCGATGGAGAGGATCGCAGCCGCGATCGAAGAGCAGATCGGCGCGCCACTGGGCCTGGACGCGATCGCCGCCGCCGTCGCGGTCCTGGCCGTCACCACCAATCAACTGGCGCATGCGATCCGGCTGGTGTCGGTCGAGAAGGGGTACGATCCGCGTGACTTCGCTCTCTTCGCCTTTGGCGGCGCCGGTCCGTTGCACGCCGTCGAAATCGCTCGCGAGCTGGGGATCCCGACCGTGCTGGTGCCGCGCTTTCCCGGCATTACCTCGGGTCTCGGCTGCGTCCTGGCACCGGTGCGCCACGATTTTGTCCAGAGCATCGGTCAGCCGCTCGCCAATGCGGAAACGAGCGAAATCGACGGCCGCTTCGCGGATCAGGCCGCTTCTGGCCGGCAGCTTCTCGATAGAGAAGGAGTGCCGCTCGCCGAAATCGTGGTTCAGCACGAGGTTGATCTGCTGTTCCGCGGTCAAAGCCACGTGTTCCGGGTGCCGGTGACGGCGCCGGGTTTTGACCGCAACGCGGTTCTGGCCGATTTTATGGCGAGCTACAAGGCGCGGTTCGACATCGAGCTGCCGGAGATGACGGCGATGCTGGCTAACCTCCGCACCACCGTGATCGGGCGGCGCGCGCCGGTCGATCTGGCGATCTTTGCCCCGGCCGAACGATCGGCGGCAACGCAGCGGAGCGGCATGCGGCAGGTGCGCTTCGGCGGCGGCTGGTTCGATACCCCGATCTACGACCGGGCCTTACTCGACAGAGGGGTGAGGCTCGCCGGTCCGGCCATCGTCGAGCAGCCCGATACGACGGTCGTCATCGACCCCGGTGCAACCGCCGCCGTCGACGGCTTGGGCAATCTGGTGATTTCGGTAGGTAAGAGATGACCCTCGATCCGGTGACGCTGACGGTGATCCAGAACGGCCTGCGGCAGGTGGCCAGCGAAATGGATCTCGTCCACGAGAAAACCTCGTTCTCGCCGGTCATCTCCGAGGGATTTGACCGCTCCAACGGGATCTACGACCGCACCACCGGCGAAGTCGTCGCCCAGGGCGAACTCGGCCTGCCGATCTTTGTCGGGGTGATGCAGTTCACCACCCAGGCCGTCATAGAGCGCCGTCGCGACCTCGAACCGGGTGACGTGATCCTCGTCAACGACCCGTATCTCGGCGGCACCCACCTGATGGACGTCAAGATGGTGCGTCCGTTCTATTACAGCGGCCGGCTGTGGTGCTACCTGTCGAATACCGGCCATTGGCCGGACACCGGGGGCATGGTGCCGGGCGGCTTCTCCGCGACGGCGACCGAGATTGTGCAGGAGGGGCTGCGCCTGCCACCGGTAAAGCTGGTACGGCGTGGCGAGCTTTGCCAGGACATCGTCGACATCGTGCTGAACAACATCCGCGTCGCCGAAGAGCGCATCGGCGACATCCGCGCGCAGCTCGGCGCCCTCAGCGTCGGCGAGAGAAGGCTGACCCAATTGCTCGACCGGTACGGCGTCGAGACCGTCGATGCCGCAATCGCGGAGCTCAAGGCAGGTTCCGAGCGGCTGATGCGCGCGCATATCGAGAGCATCCCGGACGGGACCTATTCCGCGACCGCGATCGTCGACAGCGACGGCATTGTCGATCGGCCGCTCGAAGTGGTGCTGGACATGACGGTTTCCGGCTCCGACATCCATTTCGACCTGTCGCGGTCAAGCCCGCCGTGCCGCGGCCCGATGAACTCGGTCTGGGCGACGACGCAATCGGCCGTCTATGTCGCGATGAAGCACATTTTCCCCGATGTGCCGATCAATGCCGGCTGTTTCGCGCCGATCCACATCGCCCCGCCCGACGGCACCTTTCTTTACGCCCGCTATCCGCGTCCGGTTGCCGGCTGCGCTGCCGAGGTGGCGCAGCGCATCATGGAGGCGGTGTTCGGGGCGATGGGCCAAGCGATCCCGGAGCGTCTCTTCGCGGCGCCGGCCGGTACCAGCGGCAATTTCGGCCTCGGCGGCTATGACCCCGAAGAGAACCGGCATTACATCATGTATTTGTTCAGCGGCGGCGGGTACGGCGGGTGGTGGCAGACCGACGGGCTCACCAACGGCTGCTCGAGCGTCGGGATCTCGAAGACCCAGCCGGTCGAGATTCTCGAACAGCATTACCCGATCCTGTTCGACCGTTTTGCGTTGCGCGAAGGCTCAGGGGGCGCTGGACGGCATCGCGGCGGCTTCGGGATCGACTACCAGGTCCGCCTGTTGCGCGGCGAGGCGAAAGCCTCGTTCCTGATGGATCACGGGCGCGTCGGGCCGCCGGGCCTGCTTGGCGGCAGCCCCGGTGCCGTCAACGAGATTACCGTCGGGCAGGGTGGCGCCGTCGTGTCTCCCCCGCATCTCTCGAAGGGCGAAGGTTACGTGCTGACTCCTGGCGATTGGATCGCGGTCAAGACGCCGGGCGGCGGCGGTTACGGGCCCGCTGTGGAGCGTGACCCCGCGATGGTGCAATGCGACATTGCCCGCGGCTATTACACCGCCGCCGAAGCCGGCAGGCTGTTTACCCGTCCCGCCGCCGCGGAATAACCCATTCGGCCATGAGTTGGATACATGATCGAGCATGCACCTTCGTTGCCGTTGTCCTGGGATCTCGAAGCCGATGCCGTTGTCGCCGGGTTTCCGCAACGAGTGCGGACGCCAACCTGAGGAAGAGAAGCCTGAGATGCCAAACGATCCCTTTGTCGGTGCTGGCGACCTGACTTCGCTCGGGCCGCTGCGGTATCTTGAGGTGCGGGATCAAGTGGCGTTTGATCCCGCTCATGCGCCCGGCGCGGTACGTGTGCCGCTCGACGAATGGGACGCCGCCGCCAAAAGGCCGCCGATACCGGCTTCGCCAAGACTGCCTACTGGGACAACGCGCTGAGTGCGCTTGGACTCGCCCCGACGGTGACGGCCGTCGCTTATGACAGCGGCGGCATGACAAATGCCGCGCACAGCGCAGGCGAGAGACCGAGTTGGGCAACCCAGGCGGCTTCGATGAAATTGGTCGCTTGGCTCGCGGTCGAATGGCTGATCGCGAGAGTCGGCACGTACCAGGTTTGGTGCTCGACGAGGAGCGCGATGCACTCGTCGTCCATGATGTAGCCATGCTCGATGGTCTTCATGAAGGTTCTTCAGGCCGAAGTCGGCGTGAAAGATCCTCGCAGTGGTGAGGGTGCTCCACGTGCGATCTTTGCAGGCCAAAGCGTCAGCGTCACCATCGCGCAGTGGCACGGGCACCGGGTGCGACGACCGCATCCGGCAGCGCAGGCTCATGCGCCATGTGCGCATAGCTCTTGCGGGCAAACCACAATGCGTAATCGCCGAAGCGGATCGGCGGGTATTTCGCCGGTTCATCCGCCGAGCAGCAGCTCGGCAGGCATTCGATCATCGTGTCGTGATCGGGGTCGCAAAAGAACGGGATTGCATAGCGCACCCCGCCCGAAACGTTGCGCACTCGATGCGGCGTCGACAGAAACCGCTCGTTGCTCCAGCGATGCAGGATGTCGCCACCGTTGAGGACATAGGCGCCGTCGACGCCGGGTGCCTCGATCCAGCGGCCGCTCGGCAGCAGGATCGACAATCCCGGCACCCGGTTCGGTGGCAGCAAGGTCATGAAACCGGAATCCGTGTGCGGCACCAGGCTCGCGACCGTCTCATCCTCGCCATAGATGACCGGGTAGCGTGACATGCGCAGGATCATGTGCGGCACCGCGAAGCATGCGTCGAAGAAATCGGCCGGCAGATCGAGCGCCAAGGCGTAGAGCGGCACCAGCCGACGGCATAGCGCCTCCAGCCGCCGCATGTATTCGAGCGTCGTCGCGCGAAAGCCCGGCAGATCCTCGGGACATTGATTGAGGCCGTGAAACCGTCGGTTTGCGATGACCGCCGGGTCGTCGGGGGCGCGCTCGCGCCGCAGGAAATAGGCCTCGTTCCGGCTCGGTTTACGGCCCTGCGCGGCAGCCTGGGAAGATGCGGCATCGGAGATCGGCAGGTAGCCGATATTGTGCTCGTTCACTTTCAGCGCGAGTTTCTTGGCCATCGGCTGGGCGTGAAACCTCGCCGCCGTCTCGTAGGTGCGGTCGATCAGCGATTGCGGTACGCCGTGACCCGACATGTAATAGAAGCCGACATTTTCGAATGCCCAACGGAGTTGCGCCGCAGCCTTTCGGCTGGATTCGGCGTCGCCGGCGAGATGACCGGCGACATCGATGAGCGGGGTCGCGCCGGCAATCATCGCGGCCGGAGCCAAATCAGTCGCAGCGCGTGCCATCATTTGCATAATCTCGGCCTCGCATAACCCGAGGAGAGCAGTTTATACTGAATAGATTATCCGCTGCCTCCCTCTGGCTTCGGCCAAATGTGGCGCTGAAACGGCCACTCGCGAGCAAGATAATCGGCGCAGAACAGACATCGCGAACACGAAAGCCAGCGGATGCTGTTGTGACGAGCTTGCGCAAGATCATCCATATCGAGTCTGGGCCGGCGCGACCTATCATTCCGGCGACGCTTGCGGTGATCGCGGAGCGCTGGGGCATAACGATACCGGATGATCGAGAAGCATTGCGGCCACCTTCCGCCCTCGACCCGTGGCGGCCATTCGCTACCGATCTGGTCTGTTCGCTACAGCGCCGGCCGCCTGTCGCGCCACGGCGTCGCCTGCTCGTAGGCGTGCGCGAGGCGCAACACCGTCGCGTCGTCGAAGCGCTTGCCGACGATCTGGACCGACAGCGGCAAGCCGCTGTCGGCATAGCCGCAGCACACCGACATCGCGGGGCTGCCGGTCACGTTGAATGGCATTGTGAGTAACGGGCGCTCAAACGTCGCGAACTTGCCGACAGCGTCGATCGACGGCGCTTCGGTCGGGGCGGCGGCGGTCAGCAGGAGATCGAGGTCCTGCATCGCCTGGTCGAGTTCGTGGATCAATTCGCGGCGGCGGCGCAGCGCCTGCACGTAATCGGCGCCGGTAATCAGCCCGGCCAACGCCATGCGGTCGCGAAACATCTCGCCGTAATCGGTAAAGCGGCGGCGCAAGTTCTCCTCGTGGATCGCGTAGGCCTCGCACAGCATGATTACGACGCCGCAAGCCACCCAGTCTGCGAGCGGCGACAAATTCACCTCGCGCACCGAGCAGCCGAGCCCCTCCAGCGTCCGCGCGGCGGCCGCGATCGCGGCGCAGGTTGCGGCGCTAGCCTCGTTGTCGCGCTCGTAGAAATGACGCACGAGGCCGAGGCGCAGGCCGTTCGCGTCCCGCTGAAGCGCGGCCCGATAGTCGGGGATCGGGTGGTCGGCGCTGGCCGGATCGCTTGGGTCGTGACCGGCCATCGCCTGCAGCATGATCGCGCTATCCTCGGCGGTCCAGGCGAGCGGCCCGGCATGGTCGAGCGAGAAGGCGAGCGGCAGGATGCCCATGCGGCTGATCAGCCCGTAAGTCGGCTTGATGCCGGCAAGGCCGCAATAGGCGGCCGGGCCGCGGATCGAGCCGCCAGTGTCGCTGCCGGTGCCGCCCAGCACGAGCCCGGCCGCGACTGCGGCGCCGGTGCCGCTGGAGGAACCGCCGGTGAAGCGGCTCAAGTCCCAGGGGTTGCGCGCCGGTGGCCAGGGCAGATCGAACGAGGGCCCCCCGAGGGCGAACTCGTGGGTCGCGAGCTTGCCGACGACGATAGCGCCGGCCGCACGCAGCCGCTGGACCGAGAAGGCGTCTATCTGCGGCACATGGTGCTGCATGACCTTGGAATGGCCGGTGGTCTGGACGCCGGCGGTCTCGTAGATGTCCTTAAGGCCGATCGGGATGCCGTGCAGCGGTCCGCGATATTTGCCAGCGACAATCTCCGTCTCGGCGGCACGCGCCTCATGGCGCGCCACGTCGGCCAGCACTCGGATGAAGCTGTGCAGCTGGCCGTCGAGCCGCGCGATGCGGTCGAGCCGGCTGTCGACCAATTCTACGGGCGACAATTCGCGCTTCTCGATCAGCCGCGCCACCTCGACGATCGTCAAGTAATCGGGAACCATGGTTCAGCCTTCGGGAAAACGAACGACGTGCGCCGGCTCGGCGGCAACGCCGCGGCCGCCAGCCGGACGCAGCCGCGCGACCATGTCCTCGATCAGATGTGCCGCAGCGGCGATCTCGTCGCGCTCGCTCTCCGGGACAGCGAGCCCGAGCCGCGTCAAAGCCGCATCGAGTTCCGCTCTGGTCATGTCAGCCTCCAGAACTGCGTCGCCGACGCTGAGCGGCCGGCAACTGTTTTTAACGGGTCCTCCTCGCCTCCGGCGGGTCGAACAGAGGGCTTCGGGTTCGGTTTTTAACGCAGAAATGGTGCGAAGACCATGGCAGGAACCCGAGGCCTTGCTGCCGTCCATCCACGGAGCCCGGGAGCCGCTTAAATCTCGAGATAGCCCGGCCCGGTCCAGCCGGTGTCTTCTCCCGGATAACCCAGCTGCGCCGAGAGGAGCCTCACGCCGTGCGTCTCCGTCGCTAGGCTCCAATGGTGGTGACCGAAGATCCATGCGGCGACGCCGGCCG
>DATJLK010000049.1:0-26329 GCA_035509615.1 Allostellaceae bacterium
TCGATCGCGACGACATCGCCTGGTTTGTCGTCACCATCGGGGATCACGCCGCCGGCGTGTTGCGGGTGCTCTATGATCCGCCCTACCAACAATATCTCGGCTACGGGCTGAAGATCCTCGACCCGGCATTGCAAGTCGCAAGAATTCATCCGTGCCAACAGAATAGCCGAGGTCGGGCGGTTTGCGGTCAAGCCGGAGTTCCGTGGCCAGTTTATGGTCGCCGCGACCCTGATGCGGGCCGCAACCGAGGCGGTGGTCGTGCGCGGCTACACCCATCTGGTTACCGATGTGTTTGAGGACGACCCGCACACGCCCTATGGGTTTCATACGAGAGTTATGGGCTTTTGTCCGGTGGCGACGCATGAGGCCGGCGAACTGCATTGCCGCAGTCGGCGGATTACTCTGGTTCTCGACATCAACATCGCCTATGCCCGGCTGAAGCGGCAGGGGCATTGGCTCTATCGCTATCTTACGAGCGAGTGGGACGAACTCTCGCACCACCGGCTCGCCAGGCGCCCGCCACCCGAAGCCGAGCAGATCGCCGAATTGCTGCGTCGGCTGCCATCACCGACCGGCAACCGGCAGGAACCGGCCGCGACCGTTGCCGACGCGTATTCGCCGGGTTGAACTTGCCGAGACGGAGCCGGTCCGGCGGAGCCAGCCCGCCGCCTACTCGACGAGTTCCGGCTCCTTAGGTTCGGCCGGCGCTACCGGCGGCTCTTCGAAGGCAAAGTCGAGCGCGTCTTCGTCCGGCTTTTTGGTGACGCGCACAACCCCGCCCTTGGCGAGCCGGCCAAACAGCAGCTCTTCGGCGAGTGGTTTTTTGATGTGCTCCTGGATGACCCTGGCGAGCGGGCGCGCCCCAAACAACGGATCGTAGCCCTTTTGCGATAGCCAGCTGCGTGCATCGGCATCGAGTTCGATCGTGACATTACGATCGGCAAGCTGCTCTTCCAGCTGCAGCACGAATTTGTCGACAACCCGCCCGATGGTTTCGGGAGACAGCGCCGAAAACGAAATCACCGCGTCGAGCCGGTTGCGGAATTCGGGGGTGAACATGCGATTGATCGCCTCATGATCATCGCCCTCGCGGATGCCGCTGCCAAAACCGATCGCCGGCTTGGCGAGGTCGGAGGCTCCGGCGTTTGTCGTCATGATCAGGATGACGTTGCGAAAATCGACGTTCTTGCCGTTATGATCGGTCAGCTTGCCGTAATCCATTACCTGCAACAGAATGTTGAACAGATCCGGATGAGCTTTTTCGATCTCGTCCAGCAACAGCACCGAATGCGGGTGCTGATCGATCGCATCGGTCAGCAAGCCGCCTTGATCAAAGCCGACATAGCCCGGCGGCGCGCCGATCAGCCGTGATACGGTATGCCGCTCCATATATTCGGACATGTCGAAACGGGTGATCTCGATGCCGAGCGTGCGCGCCAGCTGACGCGCGACTTCGGTCTTGCCGACGCCGGTCGGCCCGGAGAACAGATACGACCCGATCGGCTTCTCCGGGTCGCGCAGCCCGGCCCGGGCCAGCTTGATCGCCGAAACCAGCGCCTCGATCGCGCTGTCTTGGCCGAACACCATTGTCTTCAGATCGCGATCGAGGTTTTTCAGTACCTCGCGATCGTCGCGCGACACGCTTTTCGGCGGGATCCGCGCCATCGTTGCGATGACCGCCTCGACTTCCTTCGCGGTGATCGTCTTGCGCCGCCGGTTTTCCGGCACCAGCATCTGCGCCGCTCCAGTCTCGTCGATCACATCGATTGCTTTGTCCGGCAGTTTGCGGTCGCCGATGTAGCGGTGCGACAGCTCGACTGCAGCACGCAGCGCGTCAATCGTATAGCGGACCTTGTGATGCCGTTCGTAATAGGGTTTGAGGCCGCGCAAAATCTTGATCGAGTCTTCAACCGTCGGCTCATTGACGTCGATCTTTTGAAAGCGGCGAACGAGCGCCCGGTCTTTTTCAAAATAGTTGCGATATTCTTTGTAGGTGGTGGAGCCGATGCAGCGGATGGCGCCGCCGGCCAGCGCCGGTTTAAGCAGGTTCGAGGCGTCCATGGCGCCGCCGCTGGTCGCACCCGCCCCGATCACGGTATGGATTTCATCGATGAACAGAATGGCACCCGGCTGGGCTTCGAGTTCCGACAGCACCGCCTTCAGCCGCTCCTCAAAGTCACCGCGATAGCGAGTGCCGGCGAGTAGCGAGCCCATGTCGAGCGCGTAGATTGTCGCATTGACCAGCACTTCGGGGACTTCGCGCTGAACGATGCGGCGCGCCAGCCCCTCGGCGATGGCAGTTTTGCCGACGCCTGGATCGCCGACATATAGCGGGTTGTTTTTTGATCGCCGGCACAGGATCTGGATCGTCCGCTCGACTTCGGCTTCGCGGCCGATCAGCGGATCGATGCGGCCACCCTTTGCTTTTTTGTTCAGGTTGACGCAATAGGCGTCGAGCGCGTCGTGGCTGCGCTTTTGCGACTTGTCGGTCCGCTCGTCCTCATCGGTCCCCTGGACGCGCCGGGTCTCTGAGCGACCGGGCGCTTTGGCGATGCCGTGCGAGATGTAGTTGACGGCATCGAACCGGGTCATGTCCTGCTCCTGCAGGAAATAGACCGCATGGCTCTCGCGTTCGGCAAACATCGCGACCAGCACATTAGCGCCGGTCACCTCCTCGCGACCGGAGGACTGAACATGGATCGCGGCGCGCTGCAACACCCGCTGAAAGCTCGCCGTCGGCTTGGCGTCGTCCTTATGCGCCGAGACCAGATTGCCGAGTTCGTTGTCGACATAGGTCTGCACCTCGCGGCGCAACCGTTCGAGATCGACGCTGCAGGCGCGCAGCACTGCAACCGCATCCTGGTCCTCGGTCAACGCCAGCAGCAAATGCTCGAGCGTGGCGTACTCGTGACGCCGATCGTTGGCGTAGGCGAGAGCCCGATGCAGCGATTTTTCGAGATTGCGTGACAGCACTCCCGGCCTTCCTTCCTTGCCTAATCTTTCTCCAGCGTACACTGCAGCGGATGCTGGTGCTGCCGGGCGAAATCCATCACCTGGGTGACCTTGGTCTCCGCAACCTCATACGTATAGACGCCGCATACTCCGACCCCGCGCCGATGCACGTGCAGCATTATGCGGGTCGCTTCCTGTCTGCTCTTGGCAAAAAATCGTTCCAAAATGTGGACCACGAACTCCATCGGCGTGTAATCATCGTTCAGCATCAAGACCTTGTACATAGATGGCTTCTTCGTCTTGGGCTTGGCCTTGACGACGACGCCGGTTCCTGGTCCTTCCTCGCCACGCTTTCCAATGTCGCTCATATCGACCCAGGCCGATCGCCTCGCATGTTCCCCAATGATATTGGCTTTCCAAGGGCACAGAAAACCATTTTTGTTGAACGGGACCCATTCGCTATCGGAGACCGCCATGGCGCTATTCCGATCGGTAGGGTCGGCGCAACAACCGGTCGGTCGTCTCGTCGATTGACGCACCCCTATGCAGCACCGCATCGACTGCCGCGCAAATCGGCATTTCGACCCCCAGTCGCCGCGCCAGTTGAACAACGGCACTCGCCGTCGCCACGCCTTCGATCACGCTGCGACCGCCAGCCGCGGCATCGAGGCTGTGGCCGCGGCCGAGCGCCAAGCCAAGCGCAAAGTTGCGCGACTGCCCGCCGGTGCAGCTGAGAACGATATCGCCCAGCCCGGAAAGGCCGCTGAACGTCTCGGCCCTGGCGCCTTTGGCAATCCCGAGCCGGACGATCTCGGCAAGGGCGCGGGTGACCAGCGCGGCGCGGGCATTGTCGCCAAGGCCGCGCCCGACGACGATGCCGCAGGCGATCGCGATGACGTTTTTGACCGCACCACCAATCTCCACGCCGACGCAATCCATTGACAGATAGGGCCGAAACCGGCCGCCGCCGAGCGCAGTCGTGAAATATTCGGCGAGCGAACTGTTGGGGCTGGCAATCGTGACCGCGGTTGGCAGGTCGCGCGCAACTTCGGCCGCAAAGCTCGGCCCCGACAAGACCGCGAATGGCGAACCCGGCAGCATTTCCGCGCCGATCTCCGACATCATCGCGAGCGAACCGATTTCGATCCCCTTGGCACAGTGCAGCAGTGGAAGACCTGGCCGGATGCGCGGACGCAGCCGCTCGAGCATGCTGCGCAGAAACTGCGCCGGCACCGCCAGCAAAACCGCATCGGCCGTATCCGTAGCTGCGGCGATATCGTCGGTCGCGACAATCGCCGGATCGAGACTGACCCTCGGCAAATAGCACGGGTTCTCGCCGCGCCGATTGATTGCGATGACGATTTCCGGGTCACGGGCCCATAGAATAACGGCGCTGCCGGCGCGCCAGGCGACGATCGCCAGCGCCGTTCCCCAGGCGCCGGCGCCGATCACCGCAAGCCGGGCCACCCGATCATGCCTTCAGACCGGCGCCCGGAGGCGAGAATGCCACTGCATCAAGCGGCCAGCGCGGGCGCGGTGCCGCAGCGAGATCATCGACCAGACCAAGGCGCAGCCGCTCCAATCCGGTCCACGCCACCATGGCGGCATTGTCGGTGCACAGAGCCGGTGGCGGGGCGATAAAATCAAGCCCGGCGGATTGAGCCAGATCGGCGAGGCGCTGCCGCAACCGCGCGTTTGCCGCGACACCTCCGGCGGTGACGAGGGTCCTGCCTTCCGGGCAATTGCCGCAAAACCAGGCAATTGCATTGGCGGTGCGATCGCACAGCGAGTCGCAGATCGCTTGCTCGACCGCGGCGGCGAGGTCGCTCTGGTCAGCGGCGGTCAGCGACGCGTGTTCGGCGGCAATCCGACGCACCGCCGTTTTGAGCCCGGAAAACGAGAAGTCGCAGCCGGGCCTACCGACAAGCGGACGCGGCAGGGCAAAGCGCCGGCCATTGCCGCCGCGGGCGGACCGTTCGATCGCCGGGCCGCCGGGATAGCCGAGGCCGATCAGCTTCGCCGCCTTGTCAAAGGCCTCGCCGGCAGCATCATCGAGGGTGGTGCCGAGGCGGACGAAGCGACCCACCGCGAAGCAGGCGAGTAACTGGCAATGCCCGCCCGACACCAACAGCAGCAGGTAGGGGAAATCAACCGGCGTCGTCAGCCGCACACTCAGGGCGTGAGCCTCCAGATGGTTGACCGCGACAAACGGTTTGCCGGCCGTCCAGGCGATGCCTTTGGCCATCATCGTGCCGACGATCAGTCCGCCGATCAGACCGGGTCCGGCGACAGCAGCGACCCCGTCGACCTCGGCCAAACCGATGCCGGCGACGCCGAGAGCATGGTGGACCAAGGAGTCGAGATGATCGAGATGAGCTCGTGCGGCGATCTCGGGCACCACCCCGCCGTACCCGGCGTGCTCGGCGAGTTGCGAGCGGACCAGGTTCGAACGGATCCGCGGGCGCGATGTATCGTCATCGACCACAGCCGTTGCGGTCTCGTCGCAACTCGTTTCGATTCCCAACACGATCATCGCCGACGATCCGCGGCCGGCGGTCCCGCAATTAGTGTCGAGTCCGGGCTCACCCGGGCTGTGCCACCTCGTAGGTCTTCAAGGTCTTGTCGGTCACTGCATCGATTTCCAGCAACTTGACCGCGTAGCCCCACAGCACCGCCGCATGCCTGAGCACCGCCCGACAGCTTTTCTCGGAAAGAAGCACCCCGTCATGCACATAATGCGCAAGAATTAGGCAGCGATCGCCACGCAGATCGACGTCGACAACCTGGATATCCGGTTCGCGGCGCGACAGATCATACTGCCGGGCGAGCGCGCTACGGATCTTGCGGTAGCCGATGTCATCATGTATCGCCTCGACCTTCAGCGCCGGCTTGCTGCTGTCGTCGGAGACGGCGAACATGCGGAACTTTCGCATGACCGCCGGGCTCAGATACTGCAAGACAAAGCTTTCGTCGCGGTAGTTGGCCCAAGCGTGGCGCAACACGCCGTAACCGTCACCGCCGCCGGCGATTTCCGGAAACCACGCCTTGTCCTCCTCGGTCGGCTCCTCGCAGATGCGGCGGATATCCGACATCATTGCGAAACCGAGCGCATAGGGATTGATCCCGCTGAACCGCGGGTCGTCGAAATCCGGCTGAAACACGACGCTCGAATGCGAATGCAGGAATTCAAGCATCGAGCCTTCGGTGATCAGTCCCTTATCATGCAGACGCCGCATGATCTCGTAATGGGTGAAGGTCGCGCAGCCTTCGTTCATCATCTGCGTCTGTTTTTGCGGATAGAAATACTGGGCAACAAGCCGAACGATGCGAACCAGCTCGCGCTGCCAGTCCTCGAGCCGCGGCGCCCGCTTTTCAATCAGGTAAAGCAGATTTTCTTCGGGCAGTCCGAGTTCTCGCTTGATTTCCTGAAGCCGCGATTCCGAGGTGTCGGCTTCGTCGCGATCCCGGCTGGTCCCGGGGACCGTCCGCCACAAATCATTGTATGTCGCTTCGGCGTGAGCCTGCCACTCCTCCGCCCGCCGTCTCTCTTCAGCGAGGTTGGGCTTTGTCCGATGCGCGTAGCGGTTGACGCCGTGGTCCTTTAGCGCGTGCGCCGCATCGAGCACGCGCTCGACGGCTTCGATACCATGGCGCTCTTCGCACTTCGCCACATAGTCGCGTGCGAAGCTGAGATAATCCAGTATCCCGTTGGCGTCGGTCCACTGCCGAAACAAATAATTGTTCTTGAAGAAATGGTTGTGACCGAACGCCGCGTGCGCCATGACCAAGGTCTGCATCGTCATGGAGTTCTCCTCCATGATGTAGCAAATGCACGGGTTGGAATTGATCACAATTTCATAGGCAAGACCTTGCAGCCCTCGGCGGTACAGGGTCTCGTGAAAGGCAAACCGCTTGCCGAAACTCCAGTGCCGATACATCAGCGGCAGACCCACCGACGCATAGGCGTCGAGCATCTGTTCCGAGGTGATGACCTCGACCTGGACCGGGTACACGTCGAGCCCGAGTTCATCGAGGGCGATGCGTTCGATCGCCTCATAGGTCTGACGCAGCGACCCGTAATCCCAATTCGGCCCGCTGAACAGCGGTGCCGCGGCTTCGAGGCGCGCCATCGGCGCTGAGTGCTTGTCAGACACGAACTCCCCCTTTCGAAAACAGCTCGTGGAACACCGAGAAGATCTGTGACGGATCGCCCACCCGGCGCATGGCAAAATGCGGATGTGCCGGTGCCACTTCGCTGTAGGCCCGCCACAAATCGCTGTCGCGGGCGAGCCCGGTCAGACTGCCGCCCATCCCGTCGCCGACCTCGACATAGGCGAAGTACTGACAGATCGGCAACACCTCGCCGCCCAGCAGCGCGACGCAGCGGCCGCTGTCGGCGCCGTAATTGTCACCATCCGAGGCTTGCGCCGCGTAGATGTTCCAGCGATCGGTCGGGTAGCGCGCGCGCGCCACCTCCAGCATTTTTTCAAGCGCGGTCGATACCACGGTGCCGCCGGTCTCGCGGCTATAGAAAAACGTCTCTTCATCGACCTCTTCTGCCGTACTCGTGTGCCGGATAAAGACCACGTCGACGTGGCGGTAGCGGCGGATCAGGAACACGTGCAGCAGCATGAAGAACCGCTTGGCGAGATCCTTCATCGCTTCGGTCATCGACCCGGAGACGTCCATCAGGCAGAACATCACCGCTTCGGTGTTGGGCCGCGGCACCCGCTCAAAGCGGTTGTAGCGAACATCGAGCGGATCGATATACGGAATGATCTTGCTGCGATGCTCGGCGCGCTCGAATTCGAGAGCCAGCTTTTTGGCCTTGTCCTCATCGCCCTCGAGTCGCGCCGCCTCCGCCGCCTCGCGCAGCGCGTCGACTTCCCACTGCTTGGGCCGGCGCAGCGAAATCCGCCGCGCCATGCTGTTGCGCATCGTCCGCCGGACACTGAGATTGGACGGCGAGCCGGTGACCGTGTAGCCGGCGCGCTGCAGATCGAAGGCGAAGGTCTCGCGCAGGCTCTTTTTGACCAGATCGGGCAGTTCCAGATCCTCGAAGAACATGTCGAGGAACTCGTCCTTGGACAGCGTGAACTCGAACGCATCCTCGCCCGATCCGTCCGGACTGCCTTCCGAGCCGCCGCGCCCTTCGCCGCCGGTCGGCCGCGGGATCTCGTCGCCTCTGACATATTCCTTGTTGCCGGGCACGACGTGTTCGGCCCGGCCGGTGCGCCGGCTGTGATGAAATACCGGCTCGACGATGCCGCGCATCGGGATCGCGACCTTTTCGCCATGCTCGACATCGGCGACCTTGCGCTTGCGCAGCGCGTTCTGCACCGCCGATTTGACCTCGGCTCTGGCGCGCGACAGGAATCGTTGCCGATTGCTGAGGCTCTTGCCCTTGGGATTGGGCCGGCGGTCGACAATGTTCATCGTCTTCCCTCCAAACCGGGCTCTGATTTTGGACCTAGCCGGCCTTGTTGACGCGCATATACCACTCGACCAGGCGTCGTACCTGGCGCTCGGTGTAGCCGCGCGCAACCATGCGTTCGAGAAAGTCGGCGTGCTTCTTTTCGGTCTCGCTGTCCTTCTTCGAACCAAAACTGATGACCGGCAGCAAATCTTCGACCTGCGAGAACATCCGGCGCTCGATGACCTCGCGCAGCTTTTCATACGAGGTCCATGCCGGGTTGCGTCCCGAGTTGTTGGCCCGCGCCCGCAATGCAAATTTGACCACCTCGTTGCGGAAATCCTTGGGGTTGGCAATACCAGCCGGCTTTTCGATTTTGGACAGTTCCTGGTTCAACAGTTCGCGATTCATCAGCTGCCCGGTGTCGGGATCCTTGTAGTCCTGGTCTTCGATCCACGCATCGGCATAGGCAACATAACGGTCGAAAAGGTTTTGCCCATAATCGGAATAGGATTCGAGGTAAGCCTTCTGGATCTCGTGGCCGATGAATTCGGCATAGCGCGGCGCCAACTCGGCCTTGATGAAGTTCAGATACTTCTTTTCGACGTCGTCCGGGAACTGCTCGCGCCAGATTGCCTGCTCCAGCACATACATCAGATGGACCGGGTCGGCGGCGACTTCCTGCGTATCAAAGTTGAAAGTGCTCGACAGCACCTTGAAGGCGAAACGGGTCGAGATCCCGTCCATGCCCTCGTCTACGCCGGCGGCGTCGCGATATTCCTGGCCCGATTTAGCCCGCGGATCGGTGTCCTTCAAGCTCTCGCCATCATAGACCCGCATCTTTGAATACAGGTTCGAGTTCTCATGCGGCTTCAACCGCGAGAGCACGCTAAACCGCGCGAGGATATCCAGGGTCGACGGGGCACAAGGCGAATTCGCCAGTTCGCTATTCTGCAGCAGCTTCTCATAGATCTTGCGCTCTTCGGTGGCCCGCAGGCAATAGGGGACCTTGATCACCGAGATGCGGTCGATAAACGCTTCGTTGTTCTTGTTGTTCTTGAAACTCTGCCACTCCGCCTCGTTGGAATGCGCCAGCACGATCCCTTGATACGGAATGCCGCCGATGTTCTCGGACCCGACATAGTTGCCTTCCTGGGTCGAGGTCAGCAGCGGGTGAAGCATTTTAATCGGGGCCTTGAACATCTCGACAAATTCGAGCAGGCCCTGCGTCGTGCGATTGAGCCCACCGGAATAGGAATAGGCGTCGGGATCGTTCTGGCTGAAGAATTCGAGCTTGCGGATGTCGACCTTGCCGACGAGGCTTGACACGTCCTGGTTGTTCTCGTCGCCGGGCTCGGTCTTGGAGATGCAGATCTGCTTGAGCCGCGACGGCTGCATGCGCACGACGGTGAATTTTGTGATGTCGCCGCCAAACTCCTCGAGGCGCTTCACCGCCCAGGGCGACAATGTGCCGGTCAACCGCCGTTGCGGGATCCCGTAACGCTTCTCCAATTCCGCGCCAAAGGTCACCGGATCGAACAGGCCAAGCGGGCTCTCGAATACCGGGCTGATTTCCTTGCCGGCTTTCAGCACATAGACCGGTTCCTTCTCCATCAGCTGTTTCAGCCGTTCGGCCAGCGACGATTTGCCGCCGCCAACCGGACCGAGCAGATAAAGGATCTGCTTGCGCTCCTCCAGCCCCTGCGCGGCGTGCCGGAAGAAGCCGACGATCCGCTCGATCGTCTCCTCCATGCCGAAGAAATCCGAGAACTCGGGATAGACCTTGATCGTGCGGTTCATAAAGATGCGGCCAAGACGCCCATCCTGGCTCGTGTCGATCATCGTCGGCTCGCCGATTGCCTTCAGCATGCGCTCGGCCGCGCCGGCATAGAACGACGCGTCATCCGAGCATTTCCCGAGGTACTCCTCGATCGACAGCTCGATTTCCCGGCGGTTGTCGTACAACCGTGAATACAATTCGAAAATCCCGTCGTCGAATCTCATCTCTCACCTCGACCGGCGCCAACGCTCAACCAACTGCTCTACAGCCGCGCAAGTGCATGAACGCTGTGCGACGAAAAACATTCGCCGAAATCTGACTGTCTGCAACCGCGGTTCGGCACCCGCGATCACCCGCAGATCCTCTAGGGGCTCGGATGGCAAACCGTGGCCCCTCTCATAAACCGCTGCCCCTCTCAAATGTCCCCTTCAGCAATCATTATGCCAAGCCTTTGTGGCGAGAGTGCGGACCGGCTCGCTAGTTCGCCGCCGCCCGCGAAGACCTAATTTTTCGCGCGCGGTCAGCGGACGGGACCGCTCTTGCGATGCGCTATAGCGTGCGATTTCCTCAACATTTTGTGGCCGCCCTCCCGATCCTGATCAGGATATATTGGCTATCGAGAAATCCCAATAAAAATGTAGGTTAACCCGCCGCATTGTCATCCCCTACCCGGCGCGGCGGGAATATTTGTGGGGTCGGGGCCGCTGCCGCAACCGCGGCGTTCTGCCGCATCTCAGATATTATCGCGACGGTGCAACCGGGCTGGCCGGTTTTCGGCCTCGGTCGCCGCGGCGCACGCCGACGCCTCGGCCCGCCCGACTCGCGCCGCAGGCGGCGGCGGGTAGGTGGAGGGCGAGATGGCCGCAGCTAAATCTCGGCCTACGCCATCGGCGACGGGCTGTGCGCCGCCGGTGATCGCTGCCGGCTCGCGTTGCGCGCCCCGATCTCGCCAGCTGTCCTGGTCGCGCTGCTGGTGGGCCAGCGCCCTGGGGGCGGTTATTCGTGGCCTGGGCCAGTTGTTTGGCGAGACACCTGTCACTGACATCTGTCACGTGCCCCCGGCTGCGGCCGATCAGCATCATCGGCCCGCCTTCATCACGCGATCCCATCGCGAATGATGTCAAATCGACGAGGTGGCCGCCGCCCTCGCGCCCGCCAAATCTCGGCGATCAGCCTCTCCATCGTAGATCGATCTCCTCGCGCTGGTACGCGGCGAAGGTCACCCGGGCGGGTGCAAACGGCAGGGAGCTTGGACGGCCGCGTGGCCGCGATGCGGGGCGCCAACAGCTCGGCCATGACGATGGGCTGCAATCGACGTAGAGCCGGATTCGGGCGATCACGACCAGCGCCGTTTCAGAATCTCACAAACTCTTGCGACGACACCAATTGTTGCAACGAGAAGCGCCGGCCTCCGCGACCCTCTCGAGCATGGCGGCGCGATGATCCGGTCGCGAGCGGAGCCGCGGCCGCTTTCGAGTTTGGGTACTCTCGCCGCGAGTGCCGCCAAAGCCCTCCGTTCAACCGAGGCCGCGACCCACCCGATAGGCTGCTTCGGTCTTTGCCCGCACTTCCTCGAGCCGCACCCCGGGTGCAAGCTCGGCTAGGACCATCCCGCTACGGTCGATCGTGAACATCCCCAGATCGGTGATCACCATGTCCACGACCGCTTGGCCGGTCAGCGGCAGGGTGCAGCGACGCAACAATTTAGGCTCGTCGCGCGCGGTATGCTCCATCAGCACGATAACCCGCTTGACCCCGGCAACGAGGTCCATGGCCCCTCCCATCCCTTTGACCATGCGGCCGGGGATCATCCAGTTCGCGAGATCGCCGGTCTCCGATACCTGCATCGCGCCCAGGATCGAGAGATCGATATGGCCGCCGCGAATCATCCCAAACGACTGGGCGCTGTCGAAATAGCTGGTCGTCGGCAGTTCGGTGATCGTCTGCTTGCCGGCATTGATCAGATCGGGGTCTTCGTCGCCTTCGAACGGAAACGGACCCATACCGAGCATGCCGTTTTCGCTTTGCAACTGAACCGTGATCCCAGGCGGGATGAAGTTCGAGACCAGAGTCGGTATGCCGATGCCGAGGTTGACATAAAAACCGTCTCTCAGTTCGGCCGCGGCGCGGCGCGCCATCTCGTCGCGTGACCAGGGCATAGCGAGGCTCCTTCCTATGTCGCACGCTTGCGCACGGTGCGCTGCTCGATGTGTTTTTCGAACGATGGAGGATTGACGATCCGCTGGACGAAGATCCCCGGGGTGTGGATTTGATCGGGATCGATGTCGCCGGGTTCGACCAGTTGCTCGACCTCGCATACGGTTATCCGCCCCGCCGTCGCCATCACCGGGTTGAAGTTGCGCGCCGTCTTGCGATAGACGAGATTGCCTTCGCGATCACCCTTCCAGGCGTGGATCACGGCGAGATCGGCGACGAGGCCGCGCTCCATGACATAGGTTTCGCCCTCGAATTCGCGGGTTTCCTTGCCCTCCGCGATCAGCGTCCCAACGCCGGTCCTGGTGAAAAATGCCGGGATGCCGGCGCCGCCGGCGCGAATTCGCTCGGCCAAGGTTCCCTGCGGATTGAATTCCAGATCAAGCTCGCCTTTTAGATACAGCTCGGCGAACAGTTTGTTCTCGCCGACATAGGATGAGATCATTTTGCGGATCTGGCCGCTTTCAAGCAGCACGCCGAGACCGACGCCGTCGATCCCGGCGTTGTTTGAGATGACGGTCAGATGCCGCACACCCGATTGCCGGATTGCGGCGATCAGCTGTTCCGGGATGCCGCACAAGCCAAAGCCGCCGGCCATGATCGTCATGCCGTCGCGCAACAGACCGGCTAATGCGGTGTCGGCGTCGGGAAAGACTTTTTCCATTGCGGCACTCCTGCCCAGCTGCAGTCTGCGATCATACAGGCCTTCGCGCGATTGCGCCTGCGGATTTGACCGCGCGTCCGTCAGCAACCGCTCGCACGCCGTCGGTCGGCACCATTTGCCGCTTTTCGCGCCCTCGTCTGCCGCCAAATTCCACCACCGGGTCGAGTAAGGGCGGACGCGATCAAAAACGCGGGCGCGATCAAAAACACGGATTCTCCACTCGCGGTCTCGGCCGACTGATTGTGCGGGTCTCGTATGTAACGGAAAAGAACTGTTCGGCGAAACATTTGTAACCGGGCGGTAGGCTGCGAACAGTGTTTCCAGGCTTTCCCCAGAATCTTGTTTACGATTGCGAGAGTATTGATTTCCTTTTGGAATTTCGCTGGTACCAAAAAGGTTAACTGATTATGAACGACCGGTAGGGGGTGATCCACGCCGATGTTCGTGCAATGCGGGCAATGCCCGCTCAGAGGTAAGCCATTGTTCCGTCCCTTCACCGAGACGGAACTTAAATTTGTTGCCGAACTGAAGACGGACCACATCGTCGTTTCACCACGAGTCGATATCATCCAAGAGGACGAGGTTGGCGGGCCTGCCTATACGCTGTTCGAGGGGTGGGCGGTACGTTATCACCGTTTGCCCGAGGGCGCTCGACAGATCCTCGATATCGTGCTTCCAGGAGACATGATCGGGTTGGCTTCGGCGCTGCTCGGAACCGTCCGCCACTCGGTTCAGGCGTTGACCCCCGCAACCCTGTGCGTGTTGTCCGGTCATACGGTAGCCGACTTGTTCAACGAGCACCCCGGCTTCGCCTTGAGCATCTTGCAGACCCGCGTCGAGGAGGAACAGCGCGCGGATGTTCGGTTGTCGCTGCTGGGGCGCAGCAACGCCGAGCAGCGGATCGGTTATCTGATGTTGGAGACTTTTGATCGGCTCCGGCAGCGCGGCTTGGTCAATGGCGGGTCGACTTGCCCGTTTCCGCTGCAGCGCCGCGACATCGCCGATGCGGCCGGGATGTCGCGGGTTCACGTCGCACGTACGCTCGAGCGGCTGCGCGAGCAAAGGCTCGCGACGATCCAGGACGGCGTCCTGGTGTTGCTCGATCGCTCGCGGCTGTCCGATCTCGCACACTATGTGCCGCGTCGGGTGGCGGCGGGCCGCCGCGCCATCGTCTGAGCTTGCGTCGGACATTGTTGCCGGACGCAACGAACGGCGCCAATCGTGGTCGACGCCAAGCCAAAATCGACCGTGCTCCGGCCATTGATCGTATGCCGGGCTCTCTCTTCCGGTCCTGGTCACTGAACTGAAAAATTTCTTGCATCGGCCGGCGCACCGGCCGACATTTGCGCGGAGGCTGGGGTGCCGGACGGCGGGTGTGAGAACGCTTGGCGAGCCGGCTGAGATCAGACCCAATGAACCTGGTCGGGTGCGCCCGGCGAAGGGAGTCCGAGATTACCGCGTCCATCACCTCATCGCCGTTTCTCCCCAGGACCGTGATAATCGGCGCCGGGGTCGTCGGCTTGGCAATTGCCTGGCGGCTGGCGCAGGCGGGTTGTGCCGTCGTCGTGTATGATCGCGGTGCGGCGGGCCGCGGCGCCAGCTGGGCCGCCGCCGGGATGCTTGCCGCCGCGGTCGAGACCGAACCCGGCGAAGAGACGCTGCTCGGCCTGACCCTCGAAAGCCAGCGGCTATGGCCGGATTTCGCCCGCGAACTCGAAACCGCCTGCGGCACCTCGGTCGGATACCGGGACGAAGGCACGATCGTCGTCGCCCTGACCCGCGACGATGCCGAACAGCTGCGGTTCACTTACGAGTTCCACAAGCGGTTGGGGCTCGATGTTGAATGGCTTTCGGGTGCTGCGGCCCGGCAGCGCGAGCCGCATCTACGGCCCGGCATCCCGGCGGCGGTTGCGAGCCCGCGCGATCATCAAGTCGAAAACCGGGCCCTCGCCCACGCCCTCGCAGTGGCGGCCAAGGCAGCCGGTGCGGTTATTTATGAGCACTGTCCGGTTTGCGAAGTGGACCTCGCCGGCGAGCGGGTAAGCGGCGTCGTCACCGCCCGGGGGCGCGAGCCGGCTGACGTCGTCGTACTGGCAGCCGGTGCTTGGTCGCGCGAGATCGGTGGAATTCCGCCAGCATCGGTGCCGCCAGTGCGTCCGATCAAGGGGCAGATGCTGGCATTGCGCATGGACCCCGAGGCGCCTCTGCTGCACCATGTCATCTGGCTGCCGCGAGGCTACCTCGTGCCGCGGCGCGATGGCCGGCTGGTGATCGGCGCCACGGTCGAAGAGCGCGGCTTCGACGACAACATCACCGCAGGCGGGCTCTTGGCCCTGATCGAGGGAGCTTGGCGCGCGGTTCCGGCGATCGAGGAACTGCCGGTGGCGGAGACATGGGTCGGATTCCGGCCGGGCTCGCGCGATGACGCGCCGATGCTGGGGCCGAGCGCGGTCGAGGGGCTGGTCATTGCCACCGGCCATCACCGAAACGGCATCCTCTTAACCCCGGTAACGGCCGCGGCGATCAGCAACTTTGTGCTCAGCGGCCGGTGGCCCGACAGCCTTCGCCCATTCTCGCCGGAGCGCTTCACCGCGGCGTCTGCGGTCGGGCCAGGTTCGGCAAGAGCGCGACCATGACCGAGCGCGCTACCATGATACGGTTGCGGATCAACGGCGTCGAAGACGAGGTCGGGGCTTCAACCCTGGCAGAGCTGCTGAAACATCAGGGAATCGATTTGCAGGCGCGGTTTCTGGCGGTCGCCGTCAACGGCGCCGTGATCCGCCGGGCGGACTGGCTGGCGCATCCGCTGTCGCCGGGTGATGAAGTCGAAATCGTCCGCCCATTGCAGGGCGGCTGACAGTTAAACGGCAGAAAGACAACCCGACAGGAAGACGCCGATGACCGACCCGTTGACGATCGCTGGAACTACCCTTGCCTCGCGGCTTTTTGTCGGCACTGCCGGCTATCCGAACCAGCAAATGCTGCTCGATTGTCTGGAAACCAGCGGGACCGAACTGGTAACGGTTTCGATCCGGCGCATCAGCCTCGAAGGCTACGCCGAAAGCCTGGTCGATCTGCTCGAGGGCCGCTATCGGCTGCTGCCCAACACTGCCGGCTGTGTGACCGCGCGCGACGCGATCCTCACCGCAGAGCTGGCGCGTGAGGCGCTGCAGACCGATTGGGTGAAGCTGGAGCTGATCGGCGATCGCGAGACCTTGTATCCCGATGTCGAACAGCTCGTGCATGCGGCCGACCAGCTGGTGCGCAGCGGGTTCACCGTCCTTCCCTATTGCAATGAGGACCCGGTCGCCTGCCAGAAGCTCGCCGATGTCGGCTGTGCCGCGGTCATGCCGTTGGGTTCTCTGATCGGCTCCGGCGGCGGGATCGCCAATCCCGCGGCAATCGAGCTTGTTTGTTCGCGCAGCCCGGTCCCGGTGGTGCTCGACGCCGGCATCGGGACCGCTTCCGATGCGGCGCTGGCGATGGAGCTCGGCTGCGACGCAGTGCTGGTCAATACCGCGATCGCCAAGTCGCACGATCCTCAGCGGATGGCGGCAGCGATGCGCGCCGGCGTTGAAGCCGGCCGCCTTGCGCGGCTCGCCGGACGCATCCCCAAGCGTCGCTTTGCCGAGCCGTCGAGCCCGCAACTCGGTCTCGTCAGCACCTGAGCGCCGGCGGATCAACCGGCGGCAAACACCAGCCGCCAGTCAGCAACCCCGTTGGGGAACCGGATCCCGCCAGGACCAGCCCGGAGGGCTTTTCGGTTGTTCGCCCGATCCGTCCGGCGTTGCGCCGCCGCGTGGCGCCATACCGGCGTTGCGCCAGAGCGGCATTGCGTTAAAAAAGTTTCCGGATCAGCTTTGATCAAATGCTGAGAGGGAGAAGCGCCGTGGCGGATGTTGGCGTGATCGCGGCCCATTCTTTGTCTACCGGCCCGGGCGAGATGATGGGCAATGCCGGCCCTGGCATGCTGGCCGGCATCCGGGTGATCGAATACGCCGATGAACACGCCGAGTATACCGGTCTGCTGCTCGCCGGCCTTGGCGCCGAGGTGATCAAGATCGAGCCGCCCGAAGGAAACCCGACGCGGCAGATCGGCCCGTTTCTGGATGATCAGCCGGGCATCGAACGCTCGCTGTTTTTCTGGAACTACAACCGTAACAAAAAATCTGTCGTGATCGATCTGCGCGCGCCACCGGCCCGCGAGCATCTTTTGCGTCTGCTGGGCGGGGCCGACGTTCTGCTTGATTCGAGCTGCGGCGAGCTGAACCGCGCTCTCGGTCTCGACCGCACGGCGCTGACCGCTCGATTTTCCCGGCTCGTTACGGCAAGGATGACGCCGTTTGGCGATGACGGGCCGTGGCGGGACCTGAAGGGATCCGATCTGATCCATCTGGCACTCGGCGGCGTCATGATGAATTGCGGCTATGACCCCGATCCGAAATTCGAATACGACACGCCGCCGATCGCGCCTCAAATCTGGCACGCCTATCACATTGCCGGTGAGCAGCTGGCGACCGGTATCATCGCCGCGCTGATCCATCGCCATCGCACCGGCGAAGGACAGGACGTGTCGGTCGCCATTCACGAGGCGGTGTCGAAGAACCCCGAGCAGGACATCATGTATTGGGTCATGCGCCGGGTACCGCTATGGCGGCTGACCAACCGGCACGCCGCCGAGACCCCGAACCACTCGCCCGGCATCTGCCACACCAAGGACGGACGCTGGTTCATCACTCATGGCATGGGTGCGCGCGACCTGAAAAATCTGGTCCCGCTGCTATCGAAATATGGGGCGCAGGCTGATCTGCAGCCGCCGCCGCCCGATGCCGATCTGCGCGCGCGTCAGGTCCCCGGCACCGCTGCGAGCGATGCAGCGCGTGCGCATATGCTCGATATTGTGCAGCGCTTCGTGCGCGCCTGGACCTATACCGACATGCCGTGGCGCGAGGCGCAGGATGCCGGATTGTTGTGGGCGCCGCTGCGCAAGCCGCACGAGAACGCGCTCGACGAGCATTGGCTCGCACGCAAGACCTTTGCCGACGTGCCGCATCCTGAACAAGGGCGCAGCTATCGCTACCCGACCAGCAAATGGCTCAGCAACCGGACGAGCTGGCAGGTCGGACGGCGCGCCCCGTTGCTTGGCGAGGACACGGCGCAAATTCTGGCAGAGGCGGTGCGGCGCCCCAGCGTCCCGGCCGAACCGCGGGCTGGGGCGAACCCGCGTCGCTCGGCCTTGCACAACAAGCCGTTTCCGCTGCAGGGCGTGCGGATCCTGGACTTTGCGTGGTTTCTCGCTTCTGCTGGCGGAACCCGTTTTCTGGCGGCGATGGGCGCCGAAAGCTTGAAGGTCGAGTGGAAGGACAACCCCGATACGCGGCTCGCCGCGATGGCGCCAGTCGGCGGGCGCGCCGCGCGCGATTTGGCAACCGGCCCTCTGCCTGGTGTCAGAGACTCGGATATGGGCGGCCAATTCAACAACAAAAATGCCGGCAAGCGAGGGATTTCCTTGAACATCCGCCATCCGAAGGGGTTGGCGATCGCCAAGGATCTGGTCCGCATCTGCGATGTCGTCGCCGAGGGGTTTTCGCCCGGCGTGCTGCAGCGCCTCGGGCTCGGCTATGATGTTCTGAAGAGCATCCGCCCCGACATTATCTATATCCAGCAATCCGGCATGGGGGCTCACGGTACCTATGGCCGGATGCGCACGGTCGGCCCGGTGGCCGCGGCGTTTGGCGGGCAGGGCGACATGTCGGGTCTGCCCGAGCCGGCAATGCCGGTCGGCTGGGGCTACTCCTATCTCGACTGGATGGGCGCCTATGGCTATGCGCTCGCCCTGCTTGGCGCGCTCTATCACCGCGAGCGTACCGGCGAAGGCCAGTGGATCGACGCCTCGCAATGCGAATCGGGGATTTTTCTGACCGGAGCGACGATCCTCGACTGGTCGGCCAATGACCGCCCGTGGCGGCGCTACGGCAACCGCTCGCCCTACAAGCCCGCCGCACCGCATGGCGCCTATCGCTGCGCCGGCAAGGATTGCTGGATCGCAATCGCTTGTTTTACCGACGCCGAATGGCGCGCCTTGGCCGATGTTGCCGGGCAGGGGGGATGGCTCGACGATCGACGCTTTGCGAGCCTCGAGCTGCGGCTGCAGCATCAGGATGCGCTCGACGCGATGGTCGCGACCTGGACCCGTACCCAGGAGCGCTATGAGTGCATGATGAAACTGCAGCGCGCCGGCGTGCCGGCCGGAGTGTGCCAGAACGCCGAGGACCGCTGTGACACCGACCCTCAGCTGCGCCACCTGAACTGGTTGACCGAGGTCACCGGCACCAAGATCGGCACTTGGCCAATCTATGAACTGCCGATGAAATTCAGCGCGACGCCGGCCTACATCGGCGGGCTGACCAATCGCGGTGCGCCATGCTATGGCGAGGACAATCTGTGGGTTCTGACCGAACTGCTCGGCCGCTCGCCGAGCGAGGTCGAACGGCTCGCTGAAGAAGGCGTCATCTGATAAGCTTCCGGTAAGGTTGGGCGAGGCCAAGGGGTTTGGTCTCGGCGTGTGCTGTTAGGCCCGATAGCACGCCGGTCGTGAGGCGACGCCACCGGCCAGAGTTGTCATTCCCGCACGCGCGTGGAACATTCTCCCCGGACCAGGATGCGGAGGAAGGCCATGGATGTCGGCATGATGATGGTATTTGCCAGCTATGGCTGGGAGAATACCGGCGATGATCGGGTCTGGGACGAGGAAATCCGGCTCGCGCGTATTGCCGCCGATGCCGGTTTCGACGTGCTGTGGTCGGCCGAGCATCACTTTTTCGATTACTCGTTTTGTCCCGATAATCTGCAGTTGATGACCTATCTGGCCGCCCTGTGCCCGGGTGTAGGGCTCGGCACGGCGGCGGTGATCGTGCCGTGGCACGATCCGCTGCGCGTCGCCGAACAGGCGGTGGTGCTCGATCTCCTGTGCAAGGGGAGATTGCGACTGGGGCTGGGGCGCGGGCTGGCACGGCGCGAGTTCGCGGCGTTTCGCGGGACCATGGACGAATCGCGCGAGCGGTTTGACGAAGCCGCGCCGATGATCGTCGCGGCGTTGCGCAGCGGCTTTATCGAGGGTCATGGCAAGTATTATCCGCAGCCGCGCGTCGAATTGCGGCCGCGTCCGAAACACGACTTCACCGGCCGCATCTATTGCGTTGCCGCCAGCGAGGAGTCAGTCGAGGCGGCAGCCCGGCTCGGCGCGCATATGGTCATGTTTTCCGATCGGCCGTGGCATATGCGGCTGCCGGCGATCGAGCGCAATCGCGAACTGCATCAGAAATTCCACGGACGCCGCGCCCCGGCCATGATGATCACCGACTTTTGCATCTGCGGCCCGAACCTGGCAGACGCCGAGGGGGACGCCCGCAAATACATGGGGAAATTTGTCGAGAGCAATTTCCACCATTACGAATTTCTGGGCGAGCATTTCGCCACGGTCAAAGGCTATGACGCTTATGCGCAAAAAGCGGAGATCGCGCGCAAGGGTGGTCTCGAAGGAGCGGTCGCCGGCTTTATGCAGGCGGCGATCTGGGGCACGCCCGACCGCATCCTGCGCGAACTCGAAACACGCCGCACAGTGCTCGGCGATTTCGAACTGAATGTCGCGTTCCGGTTTGGCGGCGTGCCATTCGATATCGCCGAGCGCGGGCTGAAACTGTTCGCGGCCGAGGTGTTGCCGGTGTTGCAGAGCTGGCAGGGCGAGACGGCCACGCGCGTCGCGGCCGAGTAGACGCATCGTAAAGAAAGGAGCGGATCATGATCACGAAATTCGACAGTTCCTATTACGGCACCGCCGATATGGCGAACCTCGGCTATGCCGGCACGCCGATCAATGACCGCTGCTATTCGAAAGCGGAGCTAGCCAAGGCGATGCACAAAGTCGTGGCCTACGCCAAGTGCATGGACGAGCGCGGCTACGACACGTTCTGGATGGCCGAGCATCACTTCCAGCCCGAAGGCACGGAATTGATCCCGAATGTTCTGATGATGGCGATGCATCTATGCGGCGTCACAAAGAACATCCGCATCGGCTGCGGCTTCAACATCGTGCCGATGTGGCATCCGCTACGACTGGCCGAAGATTACGCGATGACCGACATCCTGACCGGCGGCCGGGTGGTCTTTGGCGTCGGGCGCGGCTATCACACCCGCGAGGTCGAGACTTTTGGCAATCCGCTGATCGACCAGAACGCCAACCGCGAGATGTTCGAGGAGGGCGTCGAGGTCCTGTTCAAGGCGTTCGAGGGCAAGCCGTTCTCGCATAAGGGCAAGTACTACACGATCCCGCCCGAGGTGCCGTATCGCGGCTACACGCTCAAGGAGATCACTTTGGTGCCGGCGCCCGAGCGACTGCCGGTCGAATGCTGGCAGCCGATCCAGAGCGGATCAGAGCGCGCCTTCGACTTCATGGCAAAATACGGCATCAATGGCGTGATCGGCGGCGGCTCGGCCGAGGGTGGTGCCGTCGAGCGCCACATGATCGGCTTTCAGGCCGCTTATGCCCGGCGCGGCGTCAAGCTCGAATTGGGCGAGCGGCTGGCGCTCGGCTATCAGTTCCACATCGCATCCTCCCGCGAGCAGGCAATCCGCGAGGCGGCACCGCATTACGAGGAGAACATGAAAATGTTCGGCGAACTGCGTCTGGTGCGGGCACTGACCGACGAGCAGATCGCGGCGATGCGCGATCCCAAGCTGGTCGGTACGGTCAAATTGCCGACGATCGAGGATGCGGTGAAAGCGGGCGGTTTCCTCGCTGGCCGGCCGGAGGACATCGTCGAGCAGCTCAAGGCGATCGAAAAACGCTATCCCGGCATTGATCGGGTCATTTGCGCCACCCCGCTCGGCACCCCGCTCGACATCCAACTCGAAGACCTCGACCGCTTTGCCAAGGAAGTGATCCCGGCCTTCCGCGACACCCGGGTCGCTGCCGCAGCGGAGTAGGCCAAAAATCGGCAGACCAGAAATCGGCAGATCAGAAATCGGCCGCCGGGCTGTCCGCTCGGCGGCGCTTCGGCGCCACCGGCGTCGTCGAATCATCAAGTCAATCACGGTACCGGCGATCGCGACCCGGCGGACCTCGCCCGCCGACCCGAATGACAGTCGCCTGCTTCGGGCCGTCCGTTAGACGGCGATTGGCGCAGCAGCAAATCGCAGCTGCGGCCCCCCGAGCCGGATCGACCTACAAAGGAGCCTTAGCCTGTCGTCGGCGACCAGCCATAAGCCTTCGCGCAGGCGCCGCCCATCAGCATCGCCCGCTCGGTGTCGCTGAGGCGGTCCGTCTTGAGGAAGGGCTCGACGGCCTGCTCGTAGTTGACGACGGCAAAGGCCCGCGTCCAATCGGTTCCCCACAGGCAGCGATCAAAACCCCAGGCGTCAAAGACGCGGGCGAGCGGGTCCCAAATGTCGGGGAACGGAAACGGCGCGCGAGAGAGGGTGCAGGCGCCGCTGACCTTGATCACCGCGTTCGAGCGCCTGGCGAGTTCCAGCACCTTTGGCAGATCGGCCCAAGGCTGCGGCGGCGCCGGTGGCACGCGCGGCTGCAGGATGGCCAGATGATCGATGATGAAGCGTGTATCGGGATGGCGATCGATCAGCGCGGCACCGGCGTCAAGATTGCCCCAGAACAGCACATTGACCGGAAAATCGTGGCGCGCGGCGGCGCGTGCGATGCGGTCGAGGCCCGGATCGTCCGGCGCCCGGTTTGCCTCTTTTGTCAGCATGATCCGGACGCCGACCGCGCCGGCAATCTTCTTCCATTCGGCGATGACATCGGCCACCGCCGGATCGTCCGGGTTCACCGGCTTGACGATCGCGAACCGGCCGGGATGCGCCCGCTGCACTTCGACCGCATAGCTGGCGTCGTATTGGTACATCGAAAAGGGTGAGATGAAGATCGCACCGTCGACGCCGACCTTGTCCATCGCCGCCACCATCTCGTCACCGGTGACGTGATCGGGCCAATTCGGCACGCTGTGCCAGGGTCGTTTCGGCGTGTTCGCCTCGTAGGCATGGACTTGGGAATCGATGATCGTCATCGGCTTGCTCCTTTATGCCGCGCGAGTTTGGCCGTTGCCCCAGGCTCGTGTCCAGAGGGCCGAGGCTTCGGGCATTGCCGATGCCCGCTGCCATCGGCGGCGGCGGAAGGAGTTTGTTCGCGCGGCCGTGATGCGGTTATGATTTCATCAGTCCAGCCCGGAAAAGGGGAGCAGGCAATGGCGCAGATTGGCGATGCAAAGGGCGAATATCGCGGGCTTGCCTGGCGCGCCGACGCGGAACTGAAGCCGTGGCTGCAGCAGCGCCCGACCGAGATGGCGCTGGAGCCGGAGTTGCCGATCATTGATCCGCACCACCATTTCTGGGACACGCCGCAGCGCGGTCGCTATCTGCTGTCCGAATTGCTGGCTGATATCGCCGGCGCCGGTCCTGGCCAGGGCCACAACATCGTCGCCACGGTCTTTCTCGAATGCCGCTCGATGTACCGGAAGGACGGGCCGGAGGAGATGGCGCCCGTCGGCGAGGTCGAGTTCGTCAACGGTATCGCGGCGATGAGTGCGTCCGGCGGTTATGGCCCGTGCCGCGTCGCCGAGGGCATCGTCGGGCATGCCGATCTGACGCTCGGCGCGCGCGTGCGCGAGGTACTGGAGGCCGAGATCAGGGTCGGCGGTGGACGGTTTCGCGGCATCCGGCACGGCGTGTCATGGGACGAGCATCCCGCGATCCAGCGCTACGCGACGCGCAACGTGCCGCCGCATCTCGTGCGCCACCCCAAATTCCGCGAGGGTTTCGCCCAACTGGCGCCGCTCGGGCTGAGCTTCGAATCCTGGCAATATCACCCGCAACTGCCGGATGCGATCGATCTCGCCCGCAGCTTTCCCGAGACGACGATGATCCTCAATCATGTCGGGGGCGTGCTCGGGGTTGGACCTTACACCGGCCGTCGTAATGAAATCCTCGCCGGCTGGAAACAAGATATCGGCAAATTGGCCAAGTGCCCGAATGTCCATGTCAAGCTCGGCGGCATCGGTATGACCTCATTCGGCTTCGATTTCCATGAACGTGACGTGCCGCCTGGCTCGGAGGAGCTTGCCGCCGCCTGGCGCCAGTACATCGAACCCTGCATCGAGGCGTTTGGTCCGGAGCGCTGCATGTTCGAGAGCAATTTCCCGCCCGACAAGCAATCCGGCGGTTACACCGAGCTGTGGAACGCGTTCAAGCGCATTACCGCGGCTTACTCGGCGGCCGAGAAAAACGCGCTCTACAGCGGCACCGCCGCGCGGGTCTATCGCCTGACGCCGCCCTGACGTCCGGGTCGACCCTAACCAGTCCTCGGAACGAGAAGCCGATTGAGCTGGGTCAAGGCTTGGCTGGTCCTGCGTAACCTCGACTTCGGCGGTTCTCTGAGATTTCTCTCCTGCGGCAGATGCTTGTTTTTCAAAAACAACACCGCAGAAGGTTCTCCTCTTCTGGAGCAAGCTCAGCCACTTTGTCGAGCGAATGGCGGTAGAGTTTCTATGACAGGCCCGAGAGAGCGCTGCCGTCTCCGACGTCACAAAGCGGCGCCACTCCGGCGATCCGGTGGGCGGGCCGGCGATCGCCAATGGGCCGATGTCGATGGTACGCGGTACTCGCAAGGGCGCCATCCGCAGGTCGAAGCGCGGGTGGCATGCGGTTTGCGCAGTCTCAGGTCTCGGTTGTTGATCAGAGGGACTGCCAATGTCGTATGCCGCCAAGGCCGATTTTATCGGGCCCGATCACACCAAGACCCGAGCCTCCCGGCGGCGCGCGATCCTGGCTTCGGCAATCGGCAATTTCTTCGAACTGTTTGATTTTACGATCTACGGCTATTTCGCAGTCGCAATCTCGCGCGCCTTCTACCCGTCGGGCTCGATGTACGGTACCTATGCCGCGTTCGCCGCTGCGTTCGTCATGCGCCCGGTCGGCGCGATCGTGATCGGCGCCTATGGCGACCGCTTTGGCCGTCGTGCCGCACTGGTCATCACGATCGGCTTGATGGCGGCGGCGACCGGCTTTACCGGGCTCATTCCAACCTACCGGTCGATCGGCATCTGGGCGCCGGTTGCGCTGATCATCTGCCGACTGGCGCAGGGGTTTTCGACCGGCGGGGAATGGGGCGGGGCGGCGACCTTTCTGGTCGAATTCGCGCCGACCGGCCGGCGCGGGCTGATCGGCAGCCTGCAGCAGGTCAGCACCCAGATCGGGGCGCTTACCGGCGCGCTGTCGGCGGCGGTGCTGGCCTCGCTGCTGTCGCAGCAGGATTTCTATTCGTGGGGCTGGCGGCTGCCATTTGTCTTTGGCTTCGTGCTCGGCCCCATCGGCTATTATTTGCGCCGCAAAGTGGCGGAAACGCCGGCATTTGCGCATGCTGCCGAGAACCACGCGATCCTGCGTTCGCCACTGGCCACCGCCTGGCGCGAATACCGCAAGCCGATGCTGCAGGCATTCGGCCTCAGCATCGTCGGCTGCATCGCCAACTTCATTTTTGTCATCTATCTCGTCAGCTACATGATCAACACGATGAAGCTGCCGCCCGGCTCGACCCTATCCTGCGCGGTCGTGGCGGGGTTGATCGTCGTCACGCTGATCCCGCTTGTCGGCGCTTTTTCGGATCGAATCGGCAGGCGGCCAATGATGCTGACCTGCGCACTGCTGAACTTGGTGTTTGCCTATCCGCTGTTTATGCTGGCGATCCGCGGCGGCACCTTTGGTGCCCTGCTGCTGACTCTCGTGCTTCACGCCCTGTGCCAGGTGTTCTCGACCGGCGTCATCGCCCCGATCCTGGCCGAGATGTTCCCGACCCGGGTGCGGTTTACCGCACTTTCGGTCAGCTACGGCTTCGCGGTGGTCCTGTTCGGCGGCTTTGGACCGCTGATCGCGACGTGGCTCGTCTCGTTCACCGGCAATCCGTTGGCGCCGGCCTTTTACGTCATGGCCGGCGCTACGATCAGCACCATCGCTGTCCTCAGCATGAAAGAGCGCCTGAACACGCCGCTCGACTAAGCGCCGGCCGATCTTGCAATCCCGGTCACGCCTCATCGCCGCATACGCTCGCCGGGCAGTCGCTGGTGCTGACTGCGATCGACCGCCCACAGCAATGACCGGTAATCGTCAAAGGATCTCGTATACCGGCATTACATCGGCAATGCCGCGCAACGCACGATCCTGCGCCACCGGATCGAGGCCCCGCGTCTTCAACAGGTTCGAAGACTGCGGATGGGCGACGACCGGTCGCGTCGCCAGGATC
>DATJLK010000050.1:0-10360 GCA_035509615.1 Allostellaceae bacterium
GCGCGGGACCGCCCCGGCGGGTTGACGAGAAGGGCAATGGCAGGCGATTGGAACTGAGGCTAACGCGCCGACGGTTTACCTGCCGCCGAATGCGGGTCTCCGGCTTCGATCACCGTGCCGGATACCGGTTCGACCCAGACAAGGCGATCGACGACTGCTTTGACCCCGGGCACGTTCTCGGCCGCGACCCGCATTGCCGTGCGTTCGTGTTCGTCGAGGATGACGCCGTCGAATTCAACAATCCCGTCGATGACGGTGATCGTCAGCCCCGACCGCGGCGCCCAGTCGAACTTGGCGAGTTCGGCGAGCACGGCCTGGCGAATCGCTTCGTCGTCGCCGACCGGCCCTTGCGGCAGGTCGAGGACGCGGGCGAGTGCAGCAAGCAGGTCGGGCCGACTGACGATGCCGAGAAGGATGTCGTTCTCGATCACCGGCACCCGTTTGATGTGGCGGCGCTCCATCAGCTGCACGATTTCCGAGAGCGACGTCGCCGCGGTGACCGAGATCACGTCGTGCGACATCAGCTCCTCGCACACCCGGCCATGCGTTCGGACATATTCGCTCGCCGCGTGCCCGGGCCCGAGCAGAAAGTCGAGCCACGGCCAATGCCGCCGCTCGGTGGCGATTTCGCTGCGCCGCAACAAATCGCCCTCGGTCAAAATACCCGCCACCTTGCCGGCGCCATCGACGACGGGCAGCCCGCTGATCCGATGCGACAGCATCAGTCGGATCGCCTCGCGAATCGGAGCGTCGCAAGAGATCGTGACGACATTCCTGGTCATGATGTCGGCGGCTTGCATTACGCGTCTCCGCTGGACTGAGCGAAACTGGGAGGGCGGGAAGCCGCGTCAATGCCGGCGGGCGGCGGCGGTGAGCGCTGCTACACCGGGCAATTCGCGCCCTTCGAGCCATTCGAGAAAAGCGCCGCCGGCGGTCGAGACATAGGTGAGCCCGTCGATCACTCCCGCCGCAGCAAGGGCGGCGACGGTATCGCCGCCGCCGGCAATGCTGCGCAGCCGCCCGGTGCTCGTGAGTTCGGCGGCCTTGCGGGCGACCGCCGCCGTGCCCTGTTCAAAGGGCGGCGTCTCGAAGGCGCCGAGCGGGCCGTTCCACACCAGGGTCCGAGCCGCTTCGAGAGCATCGATGAGGCTCGCTACCGTCTTTGGCCCGATATCGAGGGTCATCATGTCTTCCGGGACCGCGCCGATCGCCACGGTTTGCGACGCGACCCCGGCTTTCAGCTCGGCGGCAACCACCGCGTCATCGGGCAGGATCAGCCGGCAATGGTGCTCGGCGGCAAGATCCATCAGCTCGCGGGCACTCCCTGCCATCTCACGCTCGCACAGCGAGCGGCCGACGCCGATCCCCTGGGCAAAAAGCAGCGTGTTCGCCATCGCCCCGCCGATCGCCAGCACATCCACCTTGCCGATCACAAAACGCAAAAGATCGAGCTTGGTCGACACCTTGGCGCCACCAACAAGGGCGAGCAGCGGACGTGCCGGATGTTCAAGTGCGGCCGACAGCGCCTCCAGTTCAGCCTGCATCAGCTTGCCGGCAGCAGCAGGCAGCATTCCGGCGAGGGCGGCGATCGAGGCGTGGGCGCGGTGAGCGGCGGAAAACGCGTCGTCGACATAGACATCGCCCAATGCCGCCAAGGCTCGGGCGAAATCGGGAGAGTTCTTTTCCTCTCCCGGATGAAAACGGAGGTTTTCGAGGAGTGCCACCTGCCCCGGGCGCAGCGCGTTGACGATGTGTTCGGCCTGTTCGCCGATGCAGTCCTCGGCAAAGGCGATCGGGCGCCCGCCCAATGCCCGGCGCAGCGGCTCGATCACCGGGCGCAGCGACAGCTTGGGATCGGGCCCTCCCGCGGGCCGGCCGAAATGCGACATCACAACGACGGCAGCACCCTTGTCGAGCAAGGCGTTGATCGTCGGCGCCAGCCGTTCGATGCGGGTCGCATCGCTGACGACGCCATCCTTGACCGGAACATTGAGGTCGGCGCGCACCAGCACCCGCTTGCCACGCACGTCGATATCGTCAAGGGTCGGGAATTCGGGCATCGTTCCTCCGCCGGCATATTTTCGCGATACTCTAGCGCCCCCGACCGGCCGGTGTCGCTACCGACTAAGCTGATAGAGGGCGTCGCGCAGCGGATCGCTCGATATCGTGAAGAGGCCGGTAAACGGCGTATCGAGATCGAGAATGACAAAGATCACCGAGGCGATCGATAGCGCGCCGAGCGCGATCGTTACCATGGACAAGGTGTTGCCGGGGGCGCTCAGGCCAAATCCGGCAAAAATGATCACCAGCCACAAGGTCAGGACGGTATAGAACGGCGTCGAAATCGAGCCGTGCGCCTCCTCGATCAGCCTCCAGCGGGCCCGCATCAATACCTCGAACTGGTTGAGACAGGTTTGCAGCAGCTGGCGGTGCATCGCGTCCTGTGGGACGAGCCCGCGGATATCGGTCTCGACCTGCGCCAGCATTTCGCTTGAGCGCGCGCTGCCGGGCGTTGCGCCGGCATCACTGGGCACCGGTCCGGCCCGATCAAACTCGCCATGCAGTTTTGGCTGGCCGGGCCAGGTTTCGCCGATTCGCGCAGCCACGTAGCTGCGCAGCAGGGCGCGCGCCGGATCGGCCTCGCTGCCATATTGCCGCAGCGAGCGGTTGAGCTGGATCAGCTGGATCGACACACTGCGCAAATCATTTTCAATGGTGTCAAACGACTCCTTGACAGAGGTGGTCAACAGCCCCAGCACCAGGGCCGCAAACGTCACCAGCATGGTCATGACCAGCTGGATCAGGTCGGTCGTCTCGCGGTTGCGATGCCGCTCGGAGAGGAGCGGCCTGACGAACATGCCGAGCGCGCTGCCGCCGAGCAAAAACACCAGCAGAATGGCCGCTCCCCCAAACTCGGTCATCGGTCCTCGTTCTCTTTCCGCCCGATCCGGCGGGGTTGCGAATCGCCGGCGGCCCGGCGGTGATGCCGCCGCCGCGTTTCATCGCCGATCGATGTCTGCCATGCATCGCGGCTCGCGCGCTGTGATCCATGCATCAAGGCTGCGCCGGGCAGTATCGTCGGCTATTACGACGCTTGACCGTGTCTTCGAACGGGTGAGCGCAATCACCGCAGGCTCGGTTGACGACCGTCATAAGGAGTTTCGATGATCAAAACCATTCTTGTTCCGGCGACCGGGACCGATGTCGACCGGGCAGTCTTCGCCTCGGCGCTGGCGATAGCGCGGCCCTTTGCCGCCCATCTCGATTTTCTGCACGTCCGCGTCGATGCGATTTCGGTGGCGATGACGGCGACGTCGGAGGGTGGCACGGTCATGATGGGTGGGCTGCTCGATCGCCTCGAAGAGGAGGGCGAAACCCGCGAGCGACGGGCGCGCCAGATCTTTGACGAATTTTGTGCCCGCGAAAGGCTGGCGATTGCCGAGATCCCTTCGGCCGCAGCCGAGCCCTCGGCGCAATGGCTGCGGCAGATGGGCCGCGAACCCTATTGGGTTGCCGAATATGGCCGTGCCGCCGATCTGATGGTGATCGGCCGGCCGATCGAGGGCCAGGGGGTAGCGCCGGAAACGATCGAGACGGCGGTGCTCGAAAGCGGCCGCCCGCTGCTGATCCCGCCCGCGACAACCGCGATGACGGCGCCGCCGGAAACCATCGTGATCGCCTGGAAAGCGACGCGCGAGGCGGCGCATGCGGTCACCGCAGCGGCGCCGTTTCTCGATCTCGCTAAGGACATCCATGTCGTGACCGTGGCCGAGACCGAAGATTTGTCGACCGAAGAGGGCAGCCAGCTGATGACCAATCTGCGATGGCGCGGCCTGCGGGTCTCGGCCGAACGGCTGCCGCCCGACCAGCGCGGCGCCGGCGACACGCTGCTTGGCACTGCTCGCGACCGCCGGGCGCTGCTGGTGATGGGCGGCTATGGCCACTCTTGGATGCGCGAGTGGATTTTTGGCGGCTTTACCCAGGATGTCCTGCAGACCGCCGCCGCGGTCCCGATCCTGATCGTGCATTGATGCTGGGTGCGGCGCAGGCCGCGGCGCGGGCGTGCGGCCCCGATCTGTTTTGGCCAGCGTCATCGAACTGGCAGGACAGACTGGTAGAGGGCCTTGACGACGGCGCGACATTCGTTTTGCGGCGGCGTTGTCCTAGGGCGGCGTTGTCCTAGGATGGTGCTTGACCCAGGTCAACGCGCCGCCGCGTCGGTTGCGTGAGTGTGGTTTCGACTGCCGGAGGATCACAAGTGGCCGAGCAAAGCGAAAAGGTCGGTGCCGCGCACCCGTTGTCGGCAGAAGAGACGAGGCTACTCGACGCGTGGTGGCGCGCCGCCAACTATCTGTCCGTGGGCCAGATCTATCTGCTTGACAATCCGTTGCTCGAACAGCCGCTGGAACGGGCCCACATCAAACCGCGGCTGCTCGGCCACTGGGGCACGACGCCCGGCCTCAATTTTATCTACGTGCACCTGAACCGGGTGATCAAAGCGCGCGATCTCGACGCCATCTATATCTGCGGTCCCGGGCATGGCGGCCCCGGCATGGTCGCCAATACCTGGCTCGAAGGCACCTACAGCGAGCTTTACCCGAATATCGGGCAGAACAAGGACGGCATGCGACGGCTGTTCCGCCAGTTCAGCTTTCCCGGCGGCATCCCGAGCCATGCCGCGCCCGAAACCCCGGGTTCGATCCATGAGGGCGGCGAACTCGGCTATGCGCTCTCGCACGCCTATGGCGCGGCGTTCGACAATCCCCGCCTGCTCGTTGCCTGCGTCATCGGCGACGGCGAGGCCGAGACCGGCCCGCTCGCCACCGCATGGCACGGCAACAAGTTTCTCGACCCGGCGAGCGACGGCGTGGTGTTGCCGATCCTGCACCTGAACGGCTACAAGATCGCCAACCCGACAATCCTTGCCCGCATTCCGCATCAGGCGCTTGAGGCGCTGTTGCTTGGCTATGGCTATAAGCCGCATTTTGTCGAGGGTGACGACCCGGTGCAGATGCACCAGCTGATGGCCGCCACGCTCGATCGCGTCCTCGACGAGATCGCGGCACTGCAAAATCGGGCCCGTGCCGGCGACAAGATCGTCTGCCCGCAGTGGCCGATGATCGTGCTGCGCAGCCCCAAGGGCTGGACCGGGCCAAAAACCGTCGATGGATTAAAGACCGAAGGCTATTGGCGCTCGCATCAGGTGCCGTTTGGCGACATGGAAAAGCCCGAGCATGTCAAACTGCTCGAAGACTGGATGAAGAGCTATCGGCCGCACGAGCTGTTCGGCAGCGAAGGCAGGCTGAAGCCTGAGATTGCAGCACTTGCCCCGGTCGGCGAGCGGCGGATGAGCGCCAATCCGCACGCCAATGGCGGGCTGTTGCGGCGCGAACTGGTGCTGCCGGATTTTGCCGATTACGCCGTCCCGATCGGCCATCCGGGCCAGACCGACGCCGAGGCGACCCGGATCATGGGTGCGTTCTTGCGCGACATCATCAAACAGAACCCGAATTTCCGGCTGTTCGGCCCGGATGAAACCGCGTCCAACCGTTTATCGGCGGCGTTTGAAGTCACCAATCGACAATGGGCCGCCGAAACCCTGCCCGAAGACGATCATCTCGCACCCGACGGCAAGGTCATGGAGATCTTGAGCGAGCATACCTGCGAAGGCTGGCTCGAAGGCTATCTGCTGACCGGCCGTCACGGTCTCTTCAACTGCTACGAAGCTTTTATCCACATCATCGATTCGATGTTCAACCAGCATGCGAAATGGCTGGAGAGTTCACGCAAGATCGCCTGGCGGCGGCCGATCTCGTCGTTGAACTATTTGTTGACCTCGCATGTTTGGCGACAGGATCATAATGGGTTCAGCCATCAGGATCCCGGCTTTATCGATTACGTCTGCAACAAGAAAGCCGATGTCATCCGGGTCTATCTGGCGCCCGACGCGAATACGCTGCTGTGGATCACCGATCACTGTCTGCGCAGCTGGGACCGGATCAACGTGATCGTTGCCGGCAAGCAACCGTCGCCGCAATGGCTCGACATTGATGCCGCGGTCAAGCATTGCGATGCCGGGATCGGCATCTGGGAGTGGGCGAGCAACGATCGCGGCGCCGAGCCCGATGTCGTGATGGCCTGCGCCGGCGACGTGCCAACCCTCGAAACCTTGGCGGCGGTCGATCTCTTGCACGGCTATGTCCCGGATCTGAAGATCCGCGTTGTCAATGTCGTCGATCTGATGACCCTGCAGCCGCATGAAGAGCATCCGCACGGGCTGACCGATCATGATTTCGACGCGCTGTTTACCACCAACAAACCCGTCATCTTTGCCCATCATGGTTATCCCTGGCTGATTCATCGGCTCACCTATCGCCGCACCAACCACGGCAATATTCACGTCCGCGGCTACAAGGAGGAGGGGACGACGACGACGCCGTTCGACATGGTCGTGCGCAATGACCTCGACCGGTTTCACTTGGCGAGCGACGTGATCGACCGGGTTCCGAAACTCGGCTATATGGCCGCCTATGCCAAGCAAGCGATGCGCGACAAACTGATCGAGCACAAACAATACATCTCCCGCCATGGCGACGATATGCCGGAGGTCAAGAACTGGCGCTGGCCTGGCGGGTCCACCGGTCACTGAGCTGCTGAACAGGACATGCGAGAGACTGATCGATGCTGACGATTTCGCTGGAAAAGATCGCCTACATTGTCGAGAAGGCGCGCGAATACGATGCCGAGGTGCCAGTCGACCGGGACTATGACGAGGGCTCGGACGCGGCTGATGATGATGAGCGCCAGATCCTGCTTGATACGCCGGACAATCCGACAGCACAGGAATTGCGCGACGCGATTGACGGGCTCAACCTCGACGAGCGCGAGGAATTGCTCGCCTTGGTGTGGCTCGGTCGCGGCGACTACGATGCACGGAGCTGGTCCGAGGCGTTGGCGCAAGCGCGCGACAGCCGGTCGTCGACCGAAACCGAATACCTGGTCGGAACCCCGCTCCTCGGCGATTACATCGAAGAAGGCGTCGAAGCGCTGGGCTTGTCACTCGAAGGTTTCGAGCGCGGGTAGCCGCGCGCCGCGCCGATGCCCTACGAGACTACCGCAGATCTGCCACCCGCGGTGCGCCATCTGCCGCCGCATGCGCAGGAAATTTTCTTGGCGGTGTTCAACAATGCGTGGGTGAGCTATGCCGGCCGCGGCCCGCACGCGCAGGAAGAGATTGCGTTCCGCGTCGCCTGGGCCGCCGTCAAGAAGCAATACGAAAAGCACGGCGACCACTGGGTGCGCAAAGCAGCGTGGGAATGACGATTCCGCTCGCGCTCGAGATACCCCGTTGGAACAAGGAGGAAAGTACGACCGGGTCATTCCCGGTGACCGAGGCTGATCTCGAGCGCGAATTGGCGATGGTGCGCGGCGCGGCGGCGAATAATGCGGCCGGCGTTTTTGGTCCCGGGTCGATGGTCTGGCGCGTCGACCGCGAGGCGGCGATCTTTCTCGCGGCCGGCCGCGCGCTGCTGCTGCAGCTGGCACATCCCTGGGTAGCCGCCGCGATCAGCCGGCATTCGCGCAGTTTGAGCGATCCGATCGGCCGGTTTCATCGCACCTTCGGCGTTGTCTTTACGATGGTGTTCGGCACCACCGACGAAGCGATTGCCACTGCCCGCCGGCTTTACCGGCGCCATGCCGCGATCAGCGGGGTGCTGGACAAAGATGCCGGCGCGTTTCGGGCCGGCACCCGCTATTGCGCGAATGATCGCGCCGCATTGCTCTGGGTGTTCGCCACTCTGGCCGACAGCGCGATCGTCGCCTTCGAACTCGTCAACCCGCCGCTCACAGTCGCGCAGCGCGAGCGCTATTACGCAGAGTATCGCCGTTTTGCGGCGTTCTTTGGCATCCCGCAGAATTCCCTGCCGCCACACTGGCAGGCCTTTGTGGATTATTTCGACCGGATGACCGGTTCGGAGGTGCTCGGCGTCAGCGATGTCGCCCGTGCGATCGCGACCGAGTTGTTCGCCGGCGCCGGCAGTTGGCTGCGCTCGCCCGCCTGGTATCGCGCGCTGAGCGCGGGGCTGCTGCCCGCGCGCCTGCGCGATGATTTCGGCTTGTCGTTTGGCCCGGCGGAACAGCGCGCCGCCGAGCGCGGACTTGCGGTATTTCGTCTTGTCTACCGCCAGGTGCCGGTACCGCTGCGTTACGTGGCCCCTTATCATGAAGCCTGCAGCCGGCTCGCCGGACAGCGGCCGGGCGCCCTGACCCGGATGCTCAATCGTTTCTGGATCGGGCGCGACTCGATGGCTGGCTGATCAACCGGCTGAAAGTGGTAGCCTCCAAGAGCCCGGTTGCGGTCTGAGGAAGTCCATGATGATTGCACTCGCCGAGGACGTGGCAGAGACCCATTCAACCGCTCGGCGCGTGCCGTCCGGCACCGATCTCGTCGAATGGTATTTCGAGCAAGGCTGGACCGACGGGCTGCCTGTCGTGCCGCCGACCCGCACGCGGGTCGACGCGTTCGTGGCCGCACTCGGCGGCGACCCCGCCCATGTCGAATGCAAGGTGCCGCCGCGTCACGGCCATCTCTCGCGCGAGATCCTCGCGATCAACATGGTCATGGCCGGCTGCAAACCCGAATACGCCCCGGTGGTCCGCGCCGCGATGCTGGCCTTGACCGCCAAACCGTTCAATCTGAACGGGGTGCAGGCGACGACCCACATGGCTGCCCCGCTGTTGATCGTCAACGGTCCGATCGCGCATGCGATCGGCATGAATGGCGACTGCAACGCCTTTGGCTCGGGCAACCGCGCCAATGCGACGATCGGACGAGCCGTGCGGCTGATATTGCTGAATGTCGGCGGCGGGCGGCCGGGCGATCTCGACAAGAGCACCCTCGGTCATCCCGGCAAATACACCTATTGCGTCGCCGAGAACGAGAGAGCGAGCCCGTGGGCGCCCTATCATGTCGAAAAGGGGTTTGACGCCAGCGAATCGACGGTCTTTGTGCTCGCTGCCGAGCCGCCGCACAGTGTCACCAACCACGTCGCCGATGACCCGCAAGGCATTCTCGACAGCATCGCATCGGCGATGAGCACGATCGCCAACAACAATGCGGTGTCCTCCGGTCACTGCGCGGTCATTATCGGCCCCGAGCACGCCCGCACCATCGCCGGCAAGGGCTGGACCCGGCACGATGTCCGCAGCTATCTGCACATGAATGCCTACAATCTGTTTTCCGAACTGACCTTCGACGAGCGCTACGGCAAGATCTACAACCGCAACCTGCCGCGCTGGTACCGGCGCGAGCCGGCCTCGCGCATCCCGATCGTGCCTGATCCCGACCATATTCATCTGTTTGTCGTCGGCGGCGAGGCCGGCCGGTTCTCGGCTTTTATTCCCGGTTGGGGCCACATGTCCTCACCGGTGCTGCGCAATATCGAAAGCGGCAGCGGCCCGCGCCGCGAACCGGTCTGCGTCGACGGCACCTGCTATCTGTAAACCAGCGAGGGCAAGCGAACACGCGCCAGCCCCGGAACGCCCGCTTCCGCAAGGGCGACGGCGAGATCGAGATCGTACGGCTCGTTTCCAGGCCAGCCACCTGCCGATGGTTACATGGCGAGACCTTTTTGCCATACCGGTTTTTCCGTGGTATGCGACGCTGGCCGGAAAATACGCCGGGAGCGCCGGACGCCACAAAACGAGGAGAAGCGAAAATGGCAGGCAACGCACAGACCGTCATCGAACTCGACAAACAGCGCATGGAAGCGATGGCAAAAAAAGACCTCGCGGCCTTGAACGCGCTGATCTCGGACGAGCTCGTCTATACTCATTCGACGGCGCGCCTCGACACCAAGCAAAGCCTGATCGGCAACATGGAGTCCGGCAGCACCGTCTACACTTCGGTCGTGCCGTCGGATGTCAAGGCGCAGGATCTCGGCGACACCGTCGTGCTGACCGGCTCGTGCCGCATCGGGGTGATGTCGCAAGGCCGGCCCAACAGCTTTGGCGTGCGCTTTACCGATGTCTGGGCGAAGAAGGGCGGCAAATGGCAGATGGTCGCCTGGCAATCGACCCGCACCCCGGACTGACCGACTTGCCTCGGGTCGTAGCTCGACCCGAATAGCGGGTCTACGCGCTCGGTTTGATGGCTCGCTGGCGGACAAAGCGATCGACGCCATCCGCGCCGGGCAAGCGGCGCACCTCGCTGCGAGCTTCGAGATGATGCAGGTGCGCCAGCGCCTCGCCAAGCGCGAACCCGGTCTGGTGCGTATCGAGCGGCCGGCGAAACAAGACCGGCAACAGATCGACCGCACTCTGCGGGCGCATCAACGCCGCCAGAAGTTCCTCGCAGCGC
>DATJLK010000051.1:0-24448 GCA_035509615.1 Allostellaceae bacterium
TCGACCCGCTCGCCGGGCAGAAAACCGGCTGGTTTTTCGATCAGCGCCGCAATCGCGGTTTTATCGCCGCCCTTGCCAAAGGTGGCGCCCGGGTTCTCGACCTCTACTGCTACACTGGCGGGTTTGCGGTGCAGGCGGCCCGTGCCGGCGCGGTGCAGACGCTGGCGATCGATCGCTCCGAAAAGGCGCTGGCACTCGCCGAGGAGGCCGCGGTGCTAAGCGGCGTCGACGCCTGTTGCGTCTTTCAACGGGGCGAAGCTTTTGCTGAGGCTGAACGGCTCGCCGCCGAGGGTCAACGCTTTGACATCGTGATTGCCGACCCGCCGGCTTTTGCCAAGTCGCGCAAGGAAGTTCCGGCGGCCCTGCGCGGCTATCGCAAGCTGGCGCGGCTCGCCGCCGCGCTGACGTCACGGGGCGGGTTTATGTTTGTGGCATCCTGTTCCTATAATATCGGCGAGACCGAATTTACCGAGGCGGTGCGACGCGGCCTCGCCGATGCCGGACGCAGCGGACGGATCATCCGAACCGCCGGCGCCGGGCCCGACCATCCCGTCCATCCGGCACTGCCCGAGACCGCTTATCTAAAGTCGACGACCCTTTCTCTTGACTGATCAGGCGCATGACCCATCGGGGCCACCGCACCGGCCGGCGCCGGCAGCAGGATGCGGAAGACGCTCCCGGTGCCGGTGCTGCTAACGAGCAGCAGATCGCCATCATGCGCCCGGATCAACTCGCGGGCGATCGCGAGACCGAGCCCGGTACCGCCGGGCCGCGCCGAGCCGAAAAACGGCCGGAACAGGTTTTCCCGGGCTTTCGGCGGCAGACCGGGTCCGTCATCGGCGAGATCGATCGCAATCGCACCGCCGTCATGCATCGCTGAAAGGCGCAGCCGGTGGGCACCCGCCTCGATCGCGTTGCGCACCAGATTGATCAGCACGCGGTAGAGCTGATCGCGATCGGCCTCGATTTCGAGCTCGGGTGAAACCGAGACCTCGAGACCGAATTCACCGGGTGGGGCCAGCTCCTCACCGATCTCCTCGATCAGCGGCGCCAGCCGGAAGCGGCTTCGCGTCAATCGCGCCGTCCCTTCGCGCGAGAAGTCGAGCGTGCGCGTGCACAGCGCCACCGCCCGGTCGATCGCATCCATCAGCCGCGGCAGGATGCGGCGAACCTCGGGCGCGGCACTCGCGGTCAAGCCGTCGGTGACGATCCGTGCCGTCGCCAGGATATTGCGCAGATCGTGATTGATCTTGGTCACCGCGGTACCCAACGCCGCGAGCCGGGCGCGCTGCGCCAGCGCCTGGCGGACGGTCTGCTGCATCATCGCCAGTTCGCGCTCGGCGACGCCGATCTCGTCCCGGCGCCGGCTTGCCGCGATCATCCGTGCCGCGTCCTCGGGGTCCTCGCGAAATGCCATCATGCTGGCGGTGATCCGCCGCATCGGCCGCACCAGCAGCCATTGCAGAGCCAGATAGAGCAGCGCGGCGGTGATCAGCGACAGCACGATCGACAGTTCGAGAACCCGGATCCCGAAATCCCACATCTCGTGGCGCAGCGGCGCCTCATCGAGCAGGATCTCGACGGTCTCGCGGTTGCCCGCCGGTGACGGGCCCACCACCCGCAACAGGCGGTTGTCGGTTCGCGACAACGCCATCAGCGAGCCGCGGATTGCGGCGAGCATGCTCGGATGGGTCAGGTGGATCGTCAAGTCCGGCTGGGGCGGGCCGGGCCCGTCGAGCATCAGCACGGCGCCGTCCTTGCGGTGCAGGATGACGCCGTGGGCGCCGACCCGGGCAAGCAATTTGTCAATCAGCGCGTGGTCAAGGTGTCCGGTCGGGCTCGCTTCCCGCGCCAAGGCGGCGAGTTCGCCGGCAGCCAGATGGTTATCGAAATAAGTCATGCGAAAACGTGCGACCGAAGGCACGAAGATCAACACTTCGCCGAGCATGACAAAGAAAATGGTGAGCACCAGCAATCGAGCCGACAGGCTTTTCAACAGCACGGCGAAGCCCGCGTTAGCCAAAGCGCGTCAGAGCCCGCACAATCTGCCGGGTGCGCCGCGAAAACAAGCGCGGCGTGCAGAAATTGCCGGCGGTGCGCTTGCCGGCGTCGCGGCACGTCGGCCAAGGGACGAGTAGCCTGGCAGAGGTGGCGATGTCGAGTTTTTGTCGGATCGGCGGCACCGAAGGCGAGATCAGCTTGCCAGACCCGGTGCCGGCGATCGAGGCGCCGTCGGGCGCCCACCGGCCGACGGCTCGCGTAAATCCGACAATGATAGTTAATAATTAGATATTTATTGCAACTTTCGCGAAAGCGCTGCACTTTTCGCCTGCATCGTTATGTCTCCCATCTCCCCTCGAGACGATGCGCAGCGGTCCCGCCTTTCTCCTCCGGGGCGGGCGAACGGAAACCCCGGTCAATGCGACCGGGGTTTCACGCCGAGCCAGATCGGCCGCCGGCCCGCGCGCTCACCCCGGCCAGATCGCGCTCGCGCTCCGGCAAGGCTGCAGCAGGTCCGGATCAACCCTGGCCGCCGGCACGCTTCATGCGGAAGCGGCGGCCGCACCTCGTCCGCGCAGCAGGCGGCAGGCCAAGCGGATCACAGACGGCACGACCTTTGGCCGCAGCAGTCGCGGATCATAGCCGCTCAATCGCCGTTCGTTTTCGGCGAGGCATATTCCAAGCAGTTCAGCAACCGAAACTTCGACATTGCCCACCGCCCTGCTGCCGTTCAGCGTGAAATTGTTGTCCTGCGCGGGGGTCTGCGGATTCGCCTGGCCATCACCTTTGCCGACACCGCGGGCAATTCCGATCCGCTCCCAGATCAGAAAGACCCACACCGCAAGCACCCTGAGCACGAACCCCGGCTTGCGCCACAGCGGCAGCCGACGCCGATGCCACGCCGCCCAATTTACAAAAAACAGGATGTGACGACCCTCTTCCTGCATCACCGGCTCGAAGGTGTCGACGAGCGCCGGCGGAAAGAAACCCGAGCGCTTGGCCAGCGCAAACAGCCCAAAGGCGAAAAAACTGTCGATGCACTCGCTGAAGCCGGTGACCATAAAGGCCCATTCGCAATCGCGCGGCCGGACATATTCCGGCTCCGGCGCCAGGCGGATGCCATACGCCTCGACCAGGTTCGACAGCACGTCCTTGTGCCGGCCCTCCTCGAACCCGTTGAGTTCAACGGCTTCGCGCAACAGCGGATCGGCGATTGTCCGGGCATAGCTCAGCACCCGCTCTCGCGCCTTTCCTTCGGTCTGGACCGCAATGTCCCAGATCGGCAGCGTGATCAGGCGTTCGCGCGCCTCGGGCTCGAGCACCGGCCAATCAATGACCGCCGGCTTGTAGCGGTCATGGGTCTCGAGCAGCATGCGGCAAAAGGCGACCTTATGGGCTTCGCTTCCGGGGAGGATCGGGTCGACGCCAGTGGCCCTCCACTCGCGGGCAGCGCGACCGGCCGCCTCGGCCGTCGCGTTATTGAACATCGGCGATCATCCTGAAAACTCTCCCCTTTTCCTTGGCGTCCGGGATGCCATAACCGGCTCCGGCAATCAACGCGAACGCGTCGCGAACCAGCGCCGTTCCGGCCGGTTGACTCGCCTCACGCGCCGTCTTATTTACGCTGCGAATTCGCAATCGATGATGCAGTAGATCGGAGCCGGCGTCGTGAAGCGCACATACCAGCCCAGCAGGCTCGTCCGCAAGCGCCGGCACGGTTTCCGGGCGCGCATGGCCACTGTCGCCGGCCGCCGGGTGTTGGCGGCGCGTCGGGCAAAAGGCCGCAAGCGGCTGTCCGCCTGAACCACAGCAATCATCAATCCGAGCCGCTTGCCGGGGCGGCGGTTGCCAGACTGGCGACGCTAAAGGCCCGAGCAGATTTCTTGCGGATCGCGGCGAGCCGACAAAAAGCGGTGACGCCGGGAGTGATCCTGCAAGCGGCGGCGCGGCCGCCAAGCGTAGCAGCGGATGGTCTGCGGGTCGGGTTCACGGCCAGCCGCAAAGTCGGCAATGCTGTGGTGCGCAACCGCGCCAAGCGCCGCCTGCGCGCCGCGGCCGTCCAGATTTTGGCAGGTGAGGGAAAGCCCGGGACGGATTACGTGCTGATCGCCCGCTCGACCACAGCCGAGCGGCCCTTTGCCGCACTCCTCAGCGATCTCGCCGCGGCGCTGCGGCGGGTCGGTCAGGGCGCGGTCCGACACCGTTCGCGGACAGCGCGCTAAAGGAGTGAGATGAAGTCGGTCGATTGTGGTCGGGTCGTGAGCCTTGCGCTGCAGGCTGTGGTGCGCGCGTACCAGTTGCTGGTTTCGCCGATCCTGCCGCCGTGCTGCCGCTATCTGCCAACCTGCTCGGAATACGCTGTCGTGGCCTTGGCGCAGCATGGTCCGTTGCACGGCAGTGGTTTGGCGCTGCGCCGGCTGGCGCGCTGCCATCCCTGGGGCGGCAGCGGCTACGATCCCGTGCCCCCGCCCGGTTCTGCCAAGCCTGCCGGACCCGTGAGGTACCGGCCGGATTGTGCCCGTCTCTGAAGAGCCGGTCCCACTCCTATGGAACAGCGCAACCTGTTGATCGCGATCGTGATCTCGGTCGGAATCCTGATCGGCTTTCAATTCTTTTTCCAGCGGCTGCACCCGCCGGTACCGCATCCGGCGAGCGAGGCGACGTCACCCGCCAATTCCTCTGCCGCGCCCTCGTCACGCGCCGGCGCCCCCAGCACCAACGCACCGGGTGCCACGGCCGAAAAGGCAGCGGAAACCGTCGCCCAGGCGATCGCGGGTGAGGCGCGCGTCGATATCAAGACGCCGAGCCTGCACGGTTCGATCTCGCTGATCGGCGCCAAGTTCAACGATTTGACGCTCGCCAGGTATCACGAAACCGTGAACCCGAAGAGCCCGGAGGTGTTGCTGCTGTCGCCGGCGGGGACGGCGGAACCCTATCTCGCTGAGTTCGGCTGGGTCGCGGCCGCGCCGGGAACAGTGAAGGTCCCGGGTTCCGATACCGCGTGGAAAGCTGTCTCTGACGGACCGCTGACACCGACGCACCCGGTGACGCTGGTCTGGGACAACGGTCAGGGACTGAAGTTCTCGCGCACAATATCGGTCGACCAGGATTACATGTTCACGGTGCGCGACGAGGTGCGCAACACCGGCACTGCATCGGTCAAACTCCTGCCCTACGGCTTGATCAGCCGCACCGGGACGCCAAAGGTCGCCGGTTACTACATCCTGTTCGAAGGGTTGATCGGCTACGTCGACGGCTCGTTGCACGAAATCAAATATGCTTCGCTGACCACAGGACAGCCGGACAGTTTCACGTCGACGGGTGGTTGGCTCGGGTTCACCGACAAATACTGGCTGACCTCGCTGATTCCGTCGCAGAGCGAGCCGATCAAGGCGAGCTTTACTCGGACGATTGCCGATGGCGTCGACCGTTATCAGACCGATTATCTCGGCGCCGCAATTACCATCGCGCCGGATGCGTCGGCGGGGACGACCACCCGCTTTTTCGCCGGCGCCAAGGAAGTCGATCTGCTCGACAATTATGCCGCCGCCGGTATCCCGCGGTTTGACCGGGCGATCGATTTCGGCTGGTTTTATTTTCTGACCAAACCGATCTTTTTGATTTTGCAGTTCTTCGACCGGCTGCTCGGCAATTTCGGTCTTGCGATCCTGTTGCTGACGCTGTGCGTCAAGCTGTTGTTCTTTCCGCTCGCCAATAAGTCTTATCAGGCGATGAGCAAGATGAAACTCTTGCAGCCTGAAATCCAGAAATTGCGCGAGCGTTTTCCCGATGACAAAGCGCGCCAGCAACAGGAGATGATGGCGCTCTACAAGCGAGTCGGCGCCAATCCCTTGGCCGGCTGCCTGCCAATCGTGATCCAGATCCCGGTCTTCTTCTCGCTCTACAAGGTGCTGTTTGTCACGATCGAGATGCGGCACGCGCCGTTTTTCGGCTGGATCCGCGACTTGTCGGCGCCGGACCCGACATCCTTTGCCAATCTGTTCGGGCTGCTGCCCTACAACCCGGCGCTCGTGCCGGTGATCGGGTCGTTTCTGATGATCGGCGCCTGGCCGATCATCATGGGGATCACGATGTTTTTGCAGCAAAAGCTGAACCCGCAGCCGGTCGACCCGATGCAGGCGCGGATGTTCATGATCCTGCCGGTCGTGTTCACCTATATGTTGTCGCATTTCCCGGCTGGGCTCGTGATCTATTGGGCGTGGAACAATAGCCTTAGCATCGGCCAGCAATGGCTGATCATGCACCGCGCCGGGGCGGCCTGACCGCACCCGCAATGACCGGGAATAGCGTCGCCGGCCTCTATCCCGCGCGCGATATCGAGCCCGACCTGATCGAGGTCGGCCGGCGGCTGTTTGCGCGCGAGGCGCGATTTGTCGCCGGCGCTGCCGAGCCGGCGGCGTTGCCGGCGGAAGCGCTGCCCGAAATCGCCTTTGCCGGCCGTTCCAACGTTGGCAAATCCAGCCTCGTCAACGCGTTGACCGGACGGCGCATGCTGGCGCGGACCTCGAATACGCCCGGACGCACGCGCCAGCTTAATTTTTTCAATCTCGGCGGCGAATTGATGCTGGTCGACCTGCCGGGCTACGGCTATGCCGCGGCGTCAAAGTCAGCGGTCGAGCGTTGGACCGGGCTGGTGCGGCGCTATCTGCGCTCGCGGGCGGCGCTGCGCCGGGTATGCCTGCTGATCGATGCCCGGCACGGCCTCAAGGAGCCCGACCGGCCGGTTTTGCAGATGCTCGACCAGGCCGGCATCTCCTATCAGATCGTGCTGACCAAGATCGACAAGCTTGGGCCGGCCGAACTGAGCGCGACAGCGCGGCGGGTCGCAGCGGAACTCGGCGCGCACACCGCCGCCCATCCCGAAATCCATCTGACGAGCGCCGAGAAACAGCAGGGCATTGCGGCCCTGCGCGCGAGCCTTGCCAGCCTGGCATCAGCATTTGCCGTTGCGGCGATGGCGATGCCCGAAGAGCCACGCTAGAGTGCCGCCCCGATGAGCCCGAACCCGACACCCCGGATCGCGGGGAGCAATCCTGACCCTCTGGCCAAAGCTGCGGTTTTGGCCGAGGCGCTTCCCTATATGCGGCGCTATGCCGGCCACACGCTGGTCGTCAAATATGGCGGCCACGCGATGGGCGAGGGCGGCGATTCGTTTGCACGCGACGTCGCCCTGCTGAAACAGGTCGGCATTCATCCGATCGTCGTGCATGGCGGCGGACCGCAGATCGGCCAAATGCTGAAGCGCCTGGGGGTGGAGAGCCGGTTTGTCGACGGATTGCGGGTCACCGATGCCGAGACGATGGAGGTCGTCGAGATGGTCCTCGCCGGCACCATCAACAAGCAGTTGGTGGCGGCAATCAATGCCGAGGGCGGCTGTGCAATCGGCCTCACCGGCAAGGATGGCGGGTTGATCGAGGCAACAAAATTGCGGCTCAGCCGAATCGACAACGGCGCCCGGATCGATGTCGATCTCGGCTTTGTCGGCGAGCCGCGCCGGGTTGCCGCCAGCGTACTCGATACCTTCAGACAGTCGGATATCATCCCGGTGATCGCGCCAATCGGGGTCGGCGCCGACGGCCAGACCTACAACATCAACGCCGATACGGTTGCGGGCGCGGTCGCCGCCGCGGTCAAGGCGACACGGCTGTTGCTGTTGACCGATGTCGCAGGCGTGCTCGACGCCGACAAGCGGCTGTTGTCGGAAATTACCGCCGATCGGGCGCGGCGGATGATCGCCGACGGCACCATCTATGGCGGTATGATCCCCAAGGTCGAGACTTGCCTCGATGCGGTCGATGGCGGGGTCGAGGCGGCGGTGATCCTCGACGGCCGGGTGCCGCACGCGATCCTGCTTGAATTGTTCACCGACACCTCCGGGGCCGGTACCTTGATCCGCGCCGGCTGAGGGTTCGGGATGTCGATCAATCGCACCGGCCGCGTTACGGCTGCCGGCGGATGTGCGGCGGCAGGCCGGCCGTTGCACGAGATCGAGACCTGGATTTTCGATCTCGACAACACGCTCTACCCGGCATCGTGCCGGCTGTTTGACCAGATCCACGACCGCATGCAGCGCTTTATTGCCGAGCGCCTGGAGTTGTCGCTGGAGGACGCGCTCGTCATCCAGAAAGCCTATTTCCGCGAGCACGGGACGACGATGCGCGGGCTGATGGTGGTCGACAAGATCGACCCGCACGAATTCCTTGCCTATGTCCACGAAGTCGACCTCGCCTGCGTCCCGTCCGATCCCGTCCTGGCCGCAGCGCTGCAGGCGCTGCCCGGGCGCAAGATCGTCCACACCAACGGCTCGGTGCGGCACGCCGAGCGGCTTCTTGCCCATCTCGGGATTGCCGGATCGTTTTGCGGCATTATCGATATCGTCGATGCCGGGTTTGAGCCCAAACCGGCGCTCGCCGGCTATCACGAATTGCTGCGGCGCCATGATGTCCGGCCGCAAACCGCGCTGATGATCGAGGACATGGCGAAGAACCTGGTCCCGGCGGCGGCCCTCGGCATGACCACGGCGTGGATGCGCGGGACCCTCGATTGGGCCGCGGCCACCTCCGACGGCAACCACATCCATTATGTCATCGACCGCCTCGGCGATTTCCTCGCGGAGGCGGCGGCAATGCACCCTGTGCGCATCGAGGAGTCCGGGATATGTCGGTCGCCGACACGATCCGCACGAAGCTGAGCCAGCGGTTGGCGCCGACCCGGCTCGACATTGTCGACGAGTCGCATCGTCACGCCGGGCATGCCGGCGCGCGCCCGGAAGGCGAGACGCATTTTGCGCTGACGATCGTAGCGGCCGCCTTTGCCGGCCAGAGTCGGGTGGCGCGGCAGCGCCTCGTCTACCAGATCCTTGCCGAGGAATTGACGACGCGAATCCATGCGCTGTCGCTGACCACGCTGACGCCGGAGGAAGTGCAGGGTTGACACCTGCGATCGGTCAAATCTCCCCGGACCAACGAAATTTGTGGCTCGCCTCCCGTTTAACCGGATAGCGCAAGTAAATTATCCGGCGCCTGGCAGGCTGAAGGGCTTTACGTCGATTTCCTCAGTCCTCTGCCGCATCGTATAGGAGTCAAACCAAGCCTGCATGCGGAGCAGCATATCCATGTTGACCCCAAAAGCCTTTTCGATCCGCAGCGCCATTTCTGGCGACAGCGCGGCATGCCAGTTCACGAGATCAGACAGGGCGGCTCGCCGCACGCCAAGAATTTCCGCGGCGCGCTCAATAGACAGGCCGAGCTCGGATATTATCTCCTCGCGGATAAACTCGCCTGGATGCGACGGCCTCATGCCGATTTCTTTAAGTTCATGGTCCATCAGTGGTAATCCTGCAAATTAAGGCCATGGATTTCGCCACTGCAAATTTCGCAGGTGATCCGCCAATTCCCCGACACCGAAATGCTCCATGTCCCAGCCCGATCGCCGGTAAGCTGATGGATGCGCCAGCCGGGGGGACCTTTTAACTGTTCCACGTTGTCGACGCTAAGCCGTCACGATACGACGGATTCGGTTGGCCATGTCGCGACGAATGCCGCGATCATCATCATTCTCGATAAACCGTTTGAGCCCTCGATGCCGGACGGTGCGGATTATCACGCTGTCGCTATGTACGGCATCAACCGCACCAATATCAATCAACTGGACGCACACCTAGGCCGCATCGGCAAGGAACCGGCGCAATTCCTCGGTTGGGGCGTCCTTCATGACGAAAGCGTCGCCGATCCGGCGCGGCAGGATCAGCGTGATCTTGCCGTCGCGGACTTTTTTGTCGCGGCCCATATGCGCCAGCAGGCGCTCTGGCGGCACACCCGTGAGCCTGATATCGGCAACCCGGGTCGGCAGGCCGGTCGCCGTGAAATGGCGGCGCACCCGCTCGCCTTCCGCCGCTGGCGAAATCCCGAGGCGCGCGGCAAAATCAAACGCTAGGACCATCCCCAGCGCCACTGCTTCGCCGTGCAGCAGCCGGTTCGAAAACCCGGTTTCGGTTTCAAGCGCGTGGCCAAAGGTATGGCCGAAATTGAGGAGTGCGCGCTCGCCCTCCTCGCGCTCGTCGGCGGCGACCACAACCGCTTTCATCCGGCAGCTGGTTACGATCGCATGGCGCAGCGGGTCCGGCGCCAGCGCGCACAGCGCGTTTCCCTGACGCTCGCACCAGGCAAAAAACTCGGCGTCGCGAATCAGCCCGTATTTGACGGTTTCTGCATAGCCGGCGAGCAACTCGCGGCGCGGCAGGGTCGACAGCACCGCGGTGTCGGCGAGCACCAGACGCGGCTGATAAAACGCGCCGATCAGGTTTTTGCCACTGGCCGCATTGATCGCGGTCTTGCCGCCGACCGAACTGTCAACCTGCGCCAGCAATGTCGTCGGGATTTGCACGAAATCGATGCCGCGCAGTAAGGTCGCCGCGGCGAACCCGGTGATGTCGCCGACGACCCCGCCGCCGAGTGCGACCAGCATCGAGCCGCGCTCGATGCCGCAGGCCAAAATCTCTTCGGCGAGCCTGCCGAAATGATCGAGATCCTTGGTCTCTTCGCCGGGGGGCAGCATGACCACGTGCCTGGTGATCGCGGCCTCGGCGAGACTGGCTTCCACCGGTTCGAGCCAATGACGCGCGACATTCTCGTCGGTGACGATTACGGCGTGGCGGCGGCGCATCAACGGCAGGATTTCCTCGCCCGCGCGTTCGATCAATCCCGGGCCGACGACGATATCGTAGGCGCGATCGTCGAGCGCCACGCGCAGTCGTTCCGAGCCGGCTTTGGATGCAGTGGTCATTGCTCGCACTCCGTCTCTGGCGGCGTCAGGGCGATGGGACAGGCGGCGAGCGCCATGATCGCCCGGTTGACCGTCGCTTCGGGTGATCCCTCGCCGCTGTCGATCGTCACCGCGGCCTCGGCATAGATCGGATGGCGGTGCTCGATCAGTTCGGCGAGGATCGCCCGCGGATCGCCCGCCTTTAACAGCGGCCGGTCGCTGCGCCGCGATACCCGTTGCGCCAGCACGTCGAGATCGGCGCGAAGCCACAGCGACACGCCGCGCTTGCGGATAACGAGGCGGGTCAGCGGATCCATGAAGGCGCCGCCGCCGGTGGCGAGGACATGTACCGGCTTCGCCAACAGCCGGGTGATGACCCGGCGTTCGCCATCGCGAAAAACCCGCTCGCCGCGATTGGCAAAGATCTCCTCGATCGTCTCGCCGGCCGCGGCCTCGATCTCCTGATCCGAATCGAAAAACGGCAGGCCGAGCCGCAGCGCCAAGCGGCGCCCGATCTTGGATTTTCCGGCGCCCATCAGCCCGACCAGAACGATGGTCCGGTGCGGGACAAAGCGCCGCAGCACCAAGGCCCGCCGGTCAAATTCGAGCGCGTCAGTCTCCAACTCGGTCTTCTCCGTGAATACCGCTCTTTCTCGCGGCATTCGGCAACGGTACTAGCATATCGTGCGGTCTGGTCGTCAATCGGCGCTTTGGATCGGGTCCGGCCGATCGGGCCCTGAGGTTTAGCCAAGGACAAGCGAGCGGGGGGATGGGGAAGCTGACTTTAGGGGTTGTCATCGTCGTCATTTTGGCGGCGCTCGGCGGTGCCGCGTATCTCGCGTGGTGGAACCCGCCGGCGCCATCGGCGCCGGTCCACAAGGTGCTGCCGGATGCGCGCTTCCCGAAATAACCCGGCGGCGGATAGCGCGCCGATTCCCGGTTTTTCCAAGCATCTCGAGGCGTTTCTCGAAATGCTCGCGGCCGAGCGCGGTGCGGCGCGGCTGACCATTGCCGCCTATCGTAACGATCTCGCCAATCTGGCGCGGTTTTTGGTCACACGCAAAATGGCGCTCGAAACCGCTGATGAAGCAGCCCTGCACGCCTATCTCGCGGCGGCAGCAACGGCTCAGCTGGCGCCGCGCAGCCTAGCGCGGCGCATTTCCGCGATCCGGCAATTCTACAAGTTTCTGCTGGTCGACGGGATCCGTGGGGATGACCCGACCGTCGGTCTTGACACCCCGCGCCTCGGCAGCCCCTTGCCCAAGCTGTTGGCGGAACCCGAAGTCGAGGCGCTGCTCGCGGCCGCACGGCAGTGGCGCAGCGCCGAGGGGCTGCGCGTCCTATGTCTCGTCGAGTTGCTTTATGCGACCGGACTGCGCATTTCGGAACTCGTGACCCTGCCGCACGCAGCGGCGTTGCGCGATCCGCGCTTTATACTGGTGCGCGGCAAGGGCGGCCGCGAACGCGTTGTACCGGTCGGCGAGCCGGCGCGCCAGGCGCTGGCGCTCTATCTCGGATGCCGCGCCCGCTTTCTGCCCGATCGCCGGCCGTCCCGCTGGCTGTTTCCGTCGCGCGGCGGCGCCGGGCACCTGACCCGCCAACGCTGCGGCCAGCTGCTCAAGGAATTGGCGGCCCGTGCCGGGCTCGATCCGGCGCGGTTGTCGCCGCATGTGCTGCGCCATGCCTTTGCCAGCCATCTGCTCGATCACGGTGCGGATCTGCGCAGCGTCCAGCAGATGCTGGGGCATGCCGACATCGCGACCACGCAGATCTACACTCATGTTCTGTCCGACCGGCTACGCCAGCTGGTGCACACGGCACACCCGCTCGCGCGGCGAAAATGATCCGCCATTTCCTCGAATTCGAACGGCCGATCGGCGAGCTCGAAGGCAAGATCGAAGAGTTGCGCCATTTGTCGACGACCAGCGAACTCAATATCGCCGAGGAGGTCGGCCGGCTTGAAGCCAGTGCGGCGCGGTTGTTGCGCCAGACTTACGCGCGTCTGACACCCTGGCAAAAGGTCCAGGTCGCCCGCCACCCGCAGCGCCCGCACGCGCTCGCCTATATCGGGGCGCTGATCACCGATTTCGTCCCGCTTGCCGGCGACCGCGGGTTTGCCGAAGACAAGGCGATCGTCGGCGGGCTGGGCCGGTTTCGCGGCCGCAGCGTCGTGGTGCTGGGCACCGAAAAGGGCGGCGATACCGAATCGAGGCTGGCGCATAATTTCGGCATGGCGCGGCCCGAAGGGTATCGCAAAGCCCGTCGCCTGATGCAGCTCGCCGACCGCTTTCAGCTGCCGTTGCTGAGCTTTGTCGATACTGCCGGCGCCTACCCCGGCATCGATGCCGAGGCGCGCGGCCAAGCCGAGGCGATCGCCCGCGCGATCGAGACCTGTCTCGACATCAAAGTCCCGGTGATTGCCGCGATCATCGGCGAAGGCGGCTCAGGCGGTGCTATCGCGCTCGCCGCCGGGAATTGCGTGTTGATGATGGAGCACGCGGTCTATTCGGTGATCTCGCCCGAGGGCTGCGCCTCGATTTTGTGGCGCGACAGCGCTCATGCGGCGGAGGCGGCCGAAGCCCTGCGGCTCACCGCCGAGGATCTGCTGCGGCTCGGCATCATCGACCGGATCGTGCCGGAACCATTGGGCGGTGCGCACCGGCTGCCGACCGCGGCAATCGCCGCGCTTGCCGAGGCGATCGACACGGCGCTGCAGCCGCTCCTCGGCATCGCCGGCGCGCGATTGCGGGCGCAGCGGCGCGACAAGTTTCTGGCGATGGGCAGGCGCGGGCTCTGAGGCTCGCCTTGGCGCTTGCCGCCGGCGCCCTTGCTGGCAGGCGGGTCAATATCCGATCATTGACCGCACTTGCCCGGTCCCCACATCTAGGCCGGTGCGAGATTTCCGCAGACGCAAATGCGGAAGCGCACCGGCCCTCCTCGTCCGGGGAGCGGTAAGTTTCGGCAGCGGAAGGCAATCATGACGCCCCAGGAAAGAGACCTGCTGACGACCCTGCTCAGCCGGCTGAAAGGCGCGGCGGGACAGCCAAAGGACCCTGACGCCGACGGGCTGATCCGGCAGACCATGACCGAGCAGCCGGACGCGCCGTATTACCTGGCCCAGACTGTGCTGATCCAGGATCTGAGCCTGCACAACGCGCAGAACCGGATCGCCGAGCTCGAACGCCAGGTGAGCGAGGCACAGCAGCAGGCCGCCCGGCCGACGAGTTTTCTCGGCGGCCTGTTCGGCTCGCATTCTGCTCCGCCGGCCCAGCCCCCGGCGCCGCCACCGAGCAGCGGCAGTGTTCCCGCCGCCGGACCGTGGACGCGCGCCCCGCAGGTCGCTGCCGCACCGCCGGCGCAACCCTATGGCCAACCCTATCCGCCACAGGGTGGCGGCTATGGCCCGGCTCCGGGCGCCGGTTACGGCCCGGCCAGCGGCGGTTTTATGGGTGGCGGCGGTGCCGGCGCCGGCGGCGGTTTCCTGCGCTCAGCGGCGGCGACGGCGGCGGGGGTAGCCGGGGGCGCGCTGTTGTTTCAAGGCATTGAGTCGCTGTTTGGCCGGCACGAGAGCGCCGGCATCCTCGGCAGCCAAGCGATGACGCCGGGGCTCGGCGAGACCGTGGTCAACAATTACTACGGCGATGCCGGTCAGGCCGGCGGCAACCAGGATTTTTCCGGCGGCAGCTTCGACCCAAGCGGCAACCAGGATTTTTCGGGTGGCAGCTTCGACCCGAACAGCGGCCAGGATTTTTCCGGTGGCAGCTTTGACCCGAACAGCGGTCAGGATTTTTCCGGCGGCAGCTTCGACCCGAGCGGCGGCGGCCAGGACTTCAGCTCCGACCAGGATTTTGGCGGCGGTGATTTTGGTGGCGACAGCAATCAATGCTGATGCCGGTTCGGCGGATTTTGCCCCTCGGTGGTCCTGAATAATACGCTTTGCCCGGACTTGGTCCGGGCATCGACGTCTTGGCACCGATGGGCGGGTACTCGAAACAAAAAGCGTGGATGGGCGGGTCAAGCCCAGCCAAAGCGGTCTGAAGCCGCATCGGTGCCGCGCGGCACAACCGGATCGGCCGAACCAGACAGTTTTGGGCTGACCCGGCCAAGATCGGGCGAAATGCCGGCGACAACACCGTTGCGCGCTGGTCTCAGACCGCCCCGGCGCTGCGGAACCCGGCGATTTCGCTCGCGGTGTAGCCGAGTTCGGCGAGGACCATGTCGGTGTCGGCGCCGAGTTGCGGTGGCGGGGTCTCGATGCTCGGCCCGCCATGGGCAAAGCGGAACCCGGCCATCGGCACGGCAAACGGGCCGTCGATCCCGGGCGCTTCAGCAAAATGGCGGATGGTGCCTCGGGAGGCGATCTGCGGATCCGCGATAGCCTCGGCCATCGGCCGTACCCGCGCCGCCGGCACATGGTGGGCCTGAAAAAATTCCTCCCACTCGGCGGCGCTCCGGGTCAGCAGGATGTCGGCAAGGATCGCCCCTTCGCGCTCGCGGTCGGTTTCGCGCGCCTCGTAGTCGTGCTTGACGAGGTCAGGGCGCCCGACCGCCTGCCACAGCCGACGCTGCTGGTGCAGATTGCCGGCAGCCAGCATGACGATCCCGTCCTTCGTCGCATAGGCGCCATTGGTGGCAAAATGGCCGCGGTTGCCGGTCGGGTGCGGCTCGCTGCCGCTACGCAGATAGCCGGTCAGGTGCGAGGCCATCAGGATCATCGCAACATCCAGCATCGCCAGGTCGATATATTGGCCACGGCCGGTGCGCTCGCGTTGAAACAGGGCGGCGGCCAGCGCGAAGGCCGCAGTCGTTCCGGTTGAATAATCGACCGCCGGAGCGCCAAATTTGAGCGGGCTGGTTTCGGCCGTCCCGGTCATCGCCATCAGTCCGGAGGTCGCCTGGATCGCTTGATCATAGGCCGTGCGCTCGCGTTTCGGCCCGGTCTGTCCAAACGCCGAGATCGAACAATAGACAAGCCGCGGATTGATCGCTGCCATCGCCTGATAGCCGAGCCCCAGCGCTTCGAATGCGCCCGGCCGGTAGTTTTCGACCATCACATCGGCGCGGGCGACCAACCGCTTGAGGATGTCGCGGCCCTCCGTACTCTTCAGATTGAGCGTGATCGCGCGCTTGTTGGAGCCCTGGGTCAGAAATGACGTCCCCATGCGCTGGCGGTTCAGCGCCCGGTCGGTGCCGCCGTCGCGGCTCTGGTCGGGGTCGGTCGGATCTTCGACCTTGATCACATCGGCGCCGAGCACGCCGAGCTGATAAGCGGCAAACGGGCCGGCCAATACATGGGTAATGTCGATGACGCGTATCCCCTCGAATGGTCGGGTCATGCCATGCTCCGATCGTTAAGTTGTCGTTCTCGATCCGCCGGCGTGGTCGACGGAATGCGGCGGGTCGCCCTCGGCGATAAACCAATACTCACCGTCGCGGGCAGCGACGGCGGGAACCATCTCATTTTGCGGCGTCAGCTCGAACGCGGTATAGCCGAGTTCCGCGAGAAACGCGAAGGCGTCGTCGACCCGGTCGCCGGCGCGGGCGAGATGCTGGCTCAGCAATTCAAGTACCAGCACCGGGCGGAACCGGCGCAATGTCGCTTCGCCGCCGCGCAGCAATGAAAACTCCCAGCCTTCGATGTCGGCTTTGACAAAATCAAGCCGTTCGAGTTTCAGGGCGCCGGCAACCGCGTCAAGGGAGGTTGTCGCCACCAGCTCCTGGGCGACGAGTTCCCAGCGTGGTTGGGGCCGTCCGAGATGCGATAGGCCAAAGCCGAAACTGCCACCCGCCTTGACCGGCATGCTCAAGGTTTCAACCCCGCAAGCCGACCCGAGCGCCATCGGCATGACCAAGACATTGTCGAGCCGGCGCAGAGCCACCACGGTGCGCAGGATCGCCCGGGCATAGCTGCCGGGCTCGAAGGCATAGACGCGACCTGCCGGTGCCGCGCGCGCCAACAGCTTGGTGTATTGGCCGGCATGCGCGCCGACATCGAAGGCAATACCCGACCTCGGGACGAACCGCGCGAATAGCGGATAGAGATCGCGATGGTGCTGTCGGGTTGTCGCCTTGAACAGATGGGCGAGAAAGCTGCCCGACAACCGCCAGCGGTAGGGTTCGAGGGCCACCCCGGGATGAGGCTTCAGCGATCGAGACAATATCTGCCGATCGGATCCCGGTCGCGCTGAAGCTCGGTACCCGGGGCTGGCGCCGTCTCGGTGCCACTCTTGGGCATCGGCCAGTTGCCGATCATTCCCGGAAACAGCGGATGGCAGCCGCTGCCGGAAAATGCCTTTCGCAGCGGAACCGCGATCGCGATCGCCCCGATCTCGTCAATGCGCATGAAGCCTCTCTGCCAAAAGGGGGGGACAGTCTACTCGGGCGGCGCGCCGGGGAAAGCGCCTTGCCGGCACGGCTGGTGGAGCTTGCCACCACAATCGCCAGCGCTATAGTCGCGCCACCCTAACCTGAGGTTTCATCGGGGAGGACGATGCTATTCCGAATTTGCGCCACGTGCGCTGCCGTCCTCACAACATTGCTGTTTGCCATGTCGGTCGCGCGCGCCGGCGTCTTTGTCGATGCGGCTGGGCGCTGGGTCGTATTGCCGAACCGGATCGAGCGAATCATGCCGGCGGGTCCGGCTTCGGCGGTGTTCGTTTATGCTCTCGCGCCCGACAAATTGATCGGCTGGAGCGCACCGCTGTCGCGGGCGCAGCGCGCGCTGTTGCCGGCGAAATACGCGCGGCTGCCGGTTGTCGGGCAGCTCGGCGGACCCTATCCGACGGCAACCGCCAATGACGTGCTACGGCTTCATCCCGACGTGATCATCGGCTACGGGACGATTTCGCCGCCAACAGTGGCCCTCGCCAATCGGATCCAGCAACAGACCCGAATCCCCTATATCCTGCTCAACGACAGCATCCAGCTGATGCCGGCGACCGTGCGCCAGCTGAGCCCGATTATCGGCGCCGGCGAACATGGCCTCGCTGTCGGGACATATTGTTTTGGCGCCGTCGACATCCTGCGCGGCCAGCTGCTGATCATTTCCGCCGACGATCGGCCGCGGGTCTATTACGGCCGCGGGCCGGACGGCCTCGAGACGCCACTGCCAGGGTCCCCGTCAGCCAGCGACATCGATCAAGCAGGCGTCATCAACGTGGCGGGGGCACTGGGCCGGAACGCGATTGTGCAGGTCACGCGCGAGCAGATACTGACCTGGAACCCGCAGATCGTCATCGCCCAGCAGCGCAGCTTCTACAACCAGTTGCTGCATAGCCCGGAATGGCGCTATCTCGATGCCGTACGCACCAAAAAGGTCTATCTCGAACCCGCCAGTCCGTTTGGCTGGATCGACGATCCGCCCGGGCTCAATCGCGCGATCGGGCTCTACTGGTTGTCGAGCCTGTTCTATCCCGATGTCTACCAGCAGAACCTGGGTGTCGTCGCCCGCGCTTTCTATCAGCTGTTTTATGGCGTTCAGCTGAGCGACCGGCAGTTTCAGGCGTTGATCGGCCCGGCGGAGAACCCGGCCACCGCGAGTGGACAGCTGGCGAATGTGCCGATCTTTGGGGCTGAGCCGACGCCCACCCCCAATCTTCCGCCCGGCACCGAGAGCGTTCCCCCTTCCGGCGCACCGGGTCGCGGCGGACTGCCCCCGGGCGGCCGGACACAACCCCCGGTGCAGATCCCGGGTCTGCCAGGCTCGCCCTGAGCGATCCAGACCCGCCGTCGGGGGGTTCTGCCAATCGCGGCCAATCGGGGCATCTGCCGCGGCGGTTGCAACCGCACATGCCGGTCGGTCACTTGGACTGTCAATTCACCTGCAGCTCTGCGCCGGTAGTTCCCGAAGTTTAGCGGAAGCGCGGCGGTTCGCCGGTTCCACCGATCATGTCGTGGTTTTTGACAACACCGAAACTCCGCGATTTATCTCGCGATATCAGGGTATTGCGGCATTCATTGCGGGTCCGGCGGCCCGACTACCGGTGAATTTCACCTGATTAACTGTAGGGTTGGTTGACGCTTCTGTACAAAAAATTAACCGAATCTCGCCTAATTGCTTGGAGAATAACGAATGGCATAGGATGTGCTTATTTGATCGACACTATCTTTAGAAGAGATTGGTGTCATGATAAGACGCAATATGCCATTTCTTGCTGTTGTTGCTGTTGTTGCGGGTGTCGCGGCGATCGCGGCGCATCCAGGCCCGGCAACCGCCTCCTCCGTGAGCTTTGACTACGGCTCGTTATCCGCCAGCGCCACCGACGCCCAGATCCAGCAATTTATGAATACGCAGCTTGGCGCCCATGGTTCGGTCACCGTCATCGGCGCGGTCGCCTCAAACAGCTACAACGGCGACGGCCATGTCACCGGCCCGGTCAACCGCGGCTCTGTCACCTCCTATACCTTGGCCAATCTCGACTCCGCCGGAAACGGCACCTTTGTCACCAACAATAGCGGGGGCGAGCCGGCCTCCAACGACATCCTGATGTCGTTCAGCGGACTGACGATCTCGAGCATCAGTTTCGATCTTGAGATCTTTCCGGACGATAGTTGCACTGCCTTGTCGCAATCGGGCAGCAATTGCGGCGGCAGGGGCAACCCGAACCAGCCCGACCTGACGTTGCTGGCAAATGGCAGTGAAATCGAGCAGTGGCTCGGCCTGACCCCCGACAGCAACACCAGCAGTAACGGCATCCACGCCTCGGCTTATGCGCACTCTCCGGATAGCGGGGCATACAGTGACGAGCGGGCGCCGCAATTGCTCGGGTCGAGCGGCATTGTGGACCTTCCGGCCAACACTACGACACTCGATTTTCAGGACTGGCCGGCCACGATCGGGATCAACGACCTGGTGATCAACTTCAGCAACGACCCGCCTCCTGCCGTGCCCGAGCCCGGTACGATCGCACTGCTCGGCACCGCCCTCTTTGGGCTGGGTCTGTTGCGGCGCCGGCAGCGCGTCGCTGCGGCGAACGGCCGGACCGCCTGACGCAGCGAACCCGGTCAAGGCCGTGCTCCCCCGCGAGCGCTCCCATCGGCACCGGCGGGGTTAGCTGCGCCACTCCAGCGTGCGGGGCTTGATCGGGTTATCGAACGGGCGGTTCTCGGCGCGGGCGCGGCGGTATTCGCGCTTGAGCCGGTAATACCATTTGGCCTGGGTATCGGCGTCGTCGATCAGCATCAGCGCCGGGTCCCAGCGCAGCCCTTGGCTCTGGCGCTCCATGATCGCGCGGTCCTGGTGCAGGAAGGCGCGCACATAGGGCCGCAGCACCGGTTTTAATGCGCTGAGCCAAGGTGCGTTCCAATAGATGCAATGGTTGATCTCGCTGGTCCGATCGTCGATCGGCGTGATCGCCGTCAGATTACAGACTATGTGGCGCCCGGCGCGGACATGCTCGATGCGCACGCTCGGCAGGCGAAAGACGATTTCGGTTTCGGGAGCGCCGCCCAACAGCCGATAGGCGCGCGAATTGGTCGACGGCGCGTGCCGGGTCATCGTGAAACCCCATGGCGAGGGGGCAAATGCCTTGGCCTTGGCGTGAATCGAACGGCGCGACCGCCACCACCAGGCGCGGTGCACAAACGGCCCATGCGCCGGGTCCATCAACCCGACGACGGCGTGGTCGATCGCCGCGTTGAAAGTGACGCTTTCGGCGAGCCGCGGGACGGCGTTCTCGAAGCCGTCGATTTCCGGGATCTCGGGGATGTCGGGTGTGGCCGCCGGGTCTTCGCCAAAAAACACCCAGACATTACCCTGCACCTCGCGCGCCGGAAAGCGCTGAACCCGCACCCGGCCGGGGGCAAAGGATTGGCCCGGCACCAGCGCCGGGATTGCGGTGCAGCGGCCGGCGGTGTCAAACCGCCAGCCATGATAGCAGCACTCGATCTCGCACCCGTCGAAGCGGCCGGCGGTGAGCGGCATGCCGCGGTGCGGGCAGATGTTGCGCAGCGCGAATGGCGCCCCATCGGCGTCGCGACCAAGCAGCACCGGCTCGCCCAGCATCACCTTGGCGCGAATCGCGCGCGGTTTGAGGCAAGCGCCTGAAATCGCGTAATACCACGCCTCGCGCAGCGGTGTGGCAGGGTCTGCCGCCCCGGTCGCCGAAGTTATTTGTTGCCGCGCTGCCCCCACCCGAGGGAGACTCGCGTGTCCGCAAGCCACAGGCAAGGGTGAAAAGCACGATGGCGGCGATACCGATCAGCACCGAGGATGCGCCGATCCTGCAGAACAGAGCGGCCGCTGATGGCGTGCGCCGCCTGACTTTGAACCGGCCGCAGATGCGCAACGCGTTGTCGATCGCGATGATGGAGGCGCTGATCGCCGCACTGGGCGAGGCCGGCAAGGACCCGCACACCCGGGTCGTTGTCATTGCCGGCGCCGGCCCGGTGTTTTGTGCCGGCCACGATTTGCGCGAGATCCGCGCCGACCCGCGGCGTGCGACCTATGAACATGTCTTCGCGCTGTGCAGCGAGTTGATGCTGACGATTGTCAAGCTGCCAAAACCCGTGATCGCCGAAATCCATGGAGTCGCGACCGCCGCCGGCTGTCAGCTGGTGGCCACCTGCGATCTCGCGATTGCCGCGGCGAATGCCCGCTTTGCCACCCCCGGCGTGAACATCGGGCTGTTCTGCTCGACGCCGATGGTGGCGCTGTCGCGTGCGGTCGGGCGCAAGGCCGCCATGGAAATGCTGCTGACCGGCGAGTTGATCGATGCCGCACGGGCCTGCGCGATCGGGCTCGTCAACCGTGTCGTGCCGGCCGCCGAGCTCTCTGCCGCGGTCGACGCCCTCGCCCGTCAGATCGCCGGCAAATCCGCATTGACGGTGGCAATCGGCAAGGAGGCGTTTTACCGCCAGGCCGAACTCGACCTCGCCGCTGCCTACCGCTATGCCGCCGAAATCATGACGACGAATATGCTGGCAGCCGATGCCGAAGAAGGTATCGACGCGTTTCTCGAAAAGCGCGCGCCGGTGTGGCGCGACCGTTGAGCGGTGCGATGGACCACGAACACTATTCCGACGACTATCTGCGCGACATCCTGACCCAGGTGCGGACGATCGCCGTGGTGGGCGCCAGCCCACGGCGCGACCGGCCAAGCCATCGGGTCATGGCCTATCTGCAGCGCCACGGATATCGCGCGATCCCGGTCAACCCCAAAGCGGTGAGCACGGCGATTCACGGCGAAAGGTGCTACGCCGCCCTCGGCGAAATTGCGGAACCGGTCGACATGGTCGACATCTTTCGCCGCAGCGAGTTGGCCGGGGCGGTGGTCGACGATGCCATCGCGAGCCGCGCCAAAATCGTGTGGATGCAGCTCGGCGTGCGCGATGATGCCGCGGCGGCGCGCGCCGAAGCCGCTGGTCTCAAAGTCGTCATGAATCGCTGCCCGGCGATCGAAATCCCGCGGCTTGGTCTGGCGCCGATCGCCGCGATGCGCTGAACCGGGGCGGCCAGGTACCCGATCGTTGGGTCCGGACCGTCTGCCCAATGCGGTCAGCGCAGAGCAGACCCTATATCAACATCCGGGAGGGCTCATGGGCGAAGCGGGTTGGCTTCGAGCGCTTCGCGGACGGCGCGGGCCAGGGTCTGTAACTGGTAGGGTTTGCGGACGATCGGCAAGCCAGTTTCAAGCGTGTGCCATGCCTTGGCGTAGCCGCTCGTCAGCAACACGGCGATGTCCGGGTAGAGCTCGTTGATCTGCCGCGCGAGGGCCAGGCCGTCGAGTTCTCCGGGCATCACGACATCGGTGAATACGAGATCAATCGCTTCGCCGGAGCCGAGCATTTCCAATGCGGCAGCACCCGATGGTGCAACCAGCACGCGATAGCCAAGCTGATCCAACAACAGGCCGGCGACTTCCTGAACCTCGGGATTGTCCTCAACGACGAGTACGGTTTCACGGCCGCGCGGCGGGATGCCGTGACCGCCCGGGTCGGCACTGAGCGGGCGCCGGCTGCGCGGCAGATACATCGTTACCGCGGTGCCCTCGCCAAGGCGGCTGGCGATTGTCACCGTGCCGCCCGACTGCCGGGTCAAGCCATAGACTTGCGAGAGACCCAATCCGGTACCCTTGTCGAGCTGCTTGGTGGTGAAGAACGGCTCGAACACCTTGGGCAGGATGTCGGGTGCGATGCCGCAGCCGGTATCGGCAACCGTCAGCGCGACGAACTCCCCGCACAGCCGGTCGGGCGTGTCCTCAGGCTGCAAATACACATTTCTGGCGCCGATCGTAATCATCCCGCCATCCAGCATCGCATCGCGGGCATTCACAACGAGATTGATCAGCGCCAACTCCAATTCATGGATATCGACTGCGACCGGCCAGACATTGCGTCCGACATCGATGACGAGTTCGATGTCGCCGCGGGCCGAGCTGGCCAGAAGATCGCGGAATGCAGCAAGCCGTTGGCGCAGGCTGATCACCGTCGGGTTCAGCGGCTGGCGACGGGAAAAGGCGAGCAGCTGCCGGGTCAGGGTCTCACCGCGCGCCGCGGCATTCTCGATCGCCTCGATCGCGCGCAGATTGCGCGGGTCGTCAATCCGCTCTTTAAGGATGTGTGCGTTGCCGCTGACCACCATGATCATATTGTTGAAATCGTGGGCGATGCCGCCGGTCAGTTGGCCCAGCGCCTCCATCGTCTGGGCTTGCGCCAGCTGCTCCTGGGCGCGGTGCAATTTCGCCTCGGCCTCGCGGCGCTCGGTGATGTCGCGGGTGATTTTGGCAAACCCGATCAGCCTTCCTTCCTCGTCGCGGATCGCATCGATAACGACGCCGGCAAAAAACAGCGAGCCATCCTTGCGAACCCGCCAGCCCTCGTCGGTAGCAGTCCCCGATGTCGCCGCCGTTGCCAAAGCCCGCTCGGGAAGGCCCGCGACGCGATCCGCCTCGGTGTAGAAGGTGGAAAAATGTTTGCCGACGATCTCGTGTTCGGCGTACCCCTTGATCCGCTCGGCGCCGGCGTTCCAGCCGGCGACGATGCCCCGCGCGTCGAGCCTGACCAGGGCATAATCGGTGACCGCCTCGGTAAACAGCCGAAATTGCCGCTCGCTCTCGCGCAGCGCTTCAAGCGCCAGCTTTTCGGTCGTTACATGCCGGCCGATCACATAGATCAACCCGTTTTCCGCCGTCAGGGTCCAGTACAGCCAGCGCCATGAACCATCCTTGTGGCGGAACCGGTTCTCGATCCGCACCGTTGGGACACCTTCGGCCAGCAGCCGGCGGCCTTCGATCGAGTGTGCGGCGTCGTCCGGATGCCGCAATTCGCTGACATGCAGCCGCTTGAGTTCGTCCTCGCTCCAGCCGAGCAACCGGGTCCAGGCCGGATTGACGCTGGTGAAATAGCCATCAAAGTTCGAGACCCCGAGAAGGTCTTCCGACACCTGCCATATGCGGTCACGCTCGCGGACGCGTTCGCCGATTTCTATTTCGAGCCGGTCGTTCAGGATGCGAAGCGTCTCTTCCTTGCGAACGCGCTCGGTCGTCTCGATACAGGTGACGAGAAGTCCGCCGATGCCGTTTGGGGCGGCTTTCTCCGGGATCGGGCTGTAACTAATCGAAAACCGTGCGTCCTCGATCGTCGAGCCGCGGCGGCGCACCGCCCAAGGATAATCGACCGCGAAAAAAGCGCCGCGCTCGCCGCGCAGGATCGCTTCGCTCAGCGG
>DATJLK010000052.1:0-19598 GCA_035509615.1 Allostellaceae bacterium
TCGCCAAGCCGCGCCAGCATCGCGGCGTTGCCGCCGACCTGCACCCAAGGCGGCAACAGGTTCTTCAGCGGATTGGCGCCGGCGGCATAGGGGTAGGCGTCGCAATCGACGTCGAGCCCCTCCCCGCGTGCCTTGGCGATCATGTCGAGCACGGTCGCCGCCTTACCCCAATTGTTCACGCCAGAGCACTTCATATGGACGATCTCGACATGGATCTTGTGCGCGCGGGCGACCGCGATCGCTTCCTCGACGCTTTCGAGAATGCCGTCGCTCTCGTCGCGGACATGGGTGAAATAGCTGGCATGGTGCCGCTTTGCGACTTCGCATAGCCGCATCAACTCGTCTGGCGCCGCAAAGCTGCCGGGCGGGGTGAACAGCCCTGAGGAGAAGCCGAGCGCGCCGGCCTTGAGACCGTCCTCCAGCAAGTCGGCCATCACCTGGAACTCGGCGGCTGTCGGCGCGCGGTCCTCGAGCCCCATCGCCATCAGCCGCAGCGTGTTGTGCCCGACCAGCATCCCGGCATTGACCGACACCGCCGGAAACGTGTCGAGATATTCGGGAAACCGCATCTCGCGGAACGGCAGCCACGGCGCGCTGGCAGACAAATAATCGCGGATCAGCTCCAGTCTGCCGGGCAATACCGGGGCTGTCGAGAAGCCGCAATGACCGATGATCTCGGTGGTCACCCCCTGCCGCACCTTGCTTTCCGCCTTGGGGTTGATCGGCAGGGTGAAATCGGAATGGGTCTTGATGTCGATAAAGCCGGGCGCGACGGCGAGCCCAGCAGCATCGATGACCTTGGCAGCGGTCGTGCCCGGAAGGGATGCGCCGAGTGCAGCGATGCGACCGTTGCGCACCAGGACATCGGCAATCTCACCCGGCCGGCCGGTGCCGTCAATAACGAGGCCGCCGGCGATCAGGATGTCGCGGGTTATCACCGGCGCCCCATATGCGCTTTCAGATCGTAACTCTCGTCGGCAGCCTGCGCCGGGGTCAAACGCGGGTCGGAAACCGCCAGCAACCGACGGGCGATGATGTGGTCGGCCGGCCGGTTTACCGATTCGACACCGATCAGCCGATCGCCGGCAAAGCAGAAAACAGAAAAGCTGCTGCTTTCGGGTTCGCCGCGCAGCACTGCCTGATCATGACCGACGGTGATGCCGGCGATCTGCAGTTTGAGATCGCGTTGATCGCTCCAGAACCACGGTACCTTGTCGTAGGGCGCCACCCGCTTGCCGGCGATACGGGCGGCAACCTCGCGTGCCTGATCGACCCCATTTTGTACCGATTCCAGGCGCACCCGGCCGTGACCCGTCAGCCCACCTGCTTGTCCCGTGGCCGCAAAACGGGTCGGAAAGTTGGCGCAGTCGCCGATCGCCGAAATCGCCGGATCCGCGGTCGCCAGGTATTCGTCGACGACGATGCCGTTGTCGGTCGCGAGACCGGCATCGCGCGCGAGTTCGGCATTCGGCACCACCCCTATGCAGATCAGCACGAGATCGCCCGGCAATACCCGGCCATCGCTGGTCTCGACCGCAGTGGCGCTGCGGCCATCGCCTAGGATGCGGGCGACGCCGGTGCCCAGCGAGATCGTGGCGCCCCAGCGGCGATGCGCCTCGGTGAAAAACCGCGACGTCTGCGCCGAAACCACCCGCCCCATCGGCTGGTGGGTTACCTCGATGATGTGGACGGCAGCACCCGCGGCGATCGCGACCGCGGCAAATTCGAGACCGATAAACCCGGCGCCGACCACCACCACGTCGTGCGCTTCGACAAGACGTTCGCGCAGCATGTCGGCATCGACCAGCGTGCGCAACGGCAGGACGCCGTCGAGATCGGCGCCCGGCACCGGGAGCGCACGACACCGCGCTCCGGTTGCCAGCACGACATGATCGCATTCGATCGCGCCGCCGGAGGCAAGGCGGAGCGAACGCCCCGGCCGGTCGATTGCGGTCGCCGCCTCACCGGTAAGGAGTTCGATCTCCTGCTTCTGGTAGAACGGTTCGGGTCGCAGCCACAATTCCTCGATACCGCTTTCGCCCGCGAGATAGCTCTTGGACAAGGGCGGGCGCTGATAGGGCAGCCCCGGCTCGTCGCCGATCAGTACAACCCGTCCGGCAAAGCCTTCCTGTCGCAGCGACGAGGCCGCCTGGAAACCGGCCTGGCCGGCGCCGACGACGGCGACGACCGGACCCGCCATCAGACTTGGCTCTCGGGCAGATAGACGACGACCCCGTCCATTTCAGGCGTCACCACGAGCTGGCAGCTCAAGCGGCTGTTGGGCTTGCGTTCGCTCGCGGTGAACTCAAGCATCGCCTTCTCATCATCGGATTGTGGCGGCATCCGGTTGAGATCGGGTTCGTCAACATAGACGTGACAGGTGGCGCACATCATCTCGCCGCCGCACTCGGCGACGATGCCATCGACGCTGTTCAGGATCGCCCCGCGCATGATGCTGGTGCCAATCGGGACATCGAGCACCTGGCGCGATCCGTCAGGGTGGACATAGGTAATGCTTGGCATTTTCTTCCTATCGGTTCAGTTGGCGGCCGGGGCGCGCCGTCCTACATCCGCCAGGCGTCGGGCGAGGTCAAGTCTCGAGCTTGACCCGTGGTGTCGTCCCGGTCTGAACCTTTTAGGCCGGGCTTGGCCCCTGGGCCTTGAGCCCGCGGAAATTGGCTGCATGGGCGCCGGCGAGCGACGGCACGGTCGGATAGGCTGCTCGTCGATATCCGGCCCGACCTGCGGACCAGGCTCTTGTGCCAAAGCCCGCCGCGCCAATCAGCGCCAAATCCAAACTCGTCGTTATCGCGTGACTACCACCTGATCGCCGTCGCTGCCGAGTTCGGCGCCGAGTGACGAACTCTCCTGCGCAATCTGATCGAATGCCGCGCGCTCATCGGAAAGCTGGCGCAGCACCGTCCGGTTCTGCTCGTCATGGCGGACAAACTGGAAAGTCACGCGCGCGATCCCGGAGCGCTCGCAAACCGCGCGCACCATCATCCCAAGCCAGTCACCGTGGCGGTGCCCGCGATGCCCGGTGTGAAACGAGAAGCTGCCAAGCCCATAAAAGATCGGCTTGCCGCGATAAATCTCGACTGGCAGCGAATAGTGCGGCCCGTGCCCGATCGCGATATCGGCTCCGGCATCAACCGCCGCATGGCCGATTTCGCTCATATATTGCAGCACCTCGCGGCCGACTCCCCAATGGCACGAGGCGACGACGATATCGGCCTGTCCGCGCAATTCCGCGACATCATCGGCAAACCACTGCAGATACTGCTTGTCGGCCCAGGTGACGATTTGCGGCGGGATGCCTGGCCGGTTGGCGGGCGGACGGCTGCCGTGCATCGGCGCCTGATAGGCGGTGTGGCCGCGGATCACCGCGATTCCGGCCGAATTATCGCCCGCCTCGTGATTGGTGGGCCAATAGACCGAACTGCGTTGCAGAAAACCAAAACGGATGCCGCCGCGTTCGAGGATGACCGGCTTGCGGGCCAGCGCGCGGCTGGACCCGGCGCCGGCATGCGGGATGCCGATTTCGTCGAGCCGGGCGATCGAGGCGGTGATTGCCGTCTCGCCATAATTGACATTGTTGGCGATGCCGACCGCCTGGATGCCGGCCGATTTCAGTGCCTCGCCGGCCACCGCCGGATCGGCGAAGAAGCCTTCATTGTCGAGCGAATGAGCCGAAGGCGGCGGGCACAGGCAGCATTCGAGATTGGCAAAGACGACATCGGTCGAGCGGAATTCGTCGCGCACCAATGAGAACGGAACCAGCGGATCGACGACATTCATCAGATTGATGTCGCCGGTCAGGATCATCTTGGCTGCCATATCGCCCGCCTGTTCAATGCTGCGCTCGGTGTCGGGACGATAATCGCCCGCGCCGCGGCGCGCCATCGCGAAAAGCCGGGTTCGTCGCGATCGGCTCCACCACCGAGTGTGGCCGGAGATCCTCTTCGCTCTCGGTGTCGCGGCGAGCTTGCCGTGTCTGCCGGGTTAACGCGTATCACCCCGCACTGTGGTTGCCGCCGCTTTTACGGACAAAACCACGGCTTGCGTTCGATCATCCACCGTTGTTCGCTTACCAGCTGATCGTCAGCTTGCCGTCGCGCATCTCGTAGCTCTGCAGGCGGGTCAAGAAACATGTGTCCGCGGGCATCGACCGGGTAGACCAATGTATTGACCGCGGCGGCCGGCGTCGGCTCGGTCGGGATCGCGACGCTTACGATCGGCTCGGACACGCTTTTGTCGATCGATGGCAGCCAGTGGCTGCGGTTGATGGCCGGCAGCATCAAAATGACGGCGCCGCCCACAGCCATACCCAGCGCAGCGCCAGCCGATCATCCCGCCGTCCCGATCAATCCCGGCGCAAATTTGCGGTCAAATGCCTAATCGTTGCTAAAGGCGGGCGAGTGCTATGGCGCTATTCGGCGGCGGTAGGTGCCTGCGGATAGCCGTTGGCGGCCCAGCGGCGCGGGCCGATTTGGCGAATGTCGGATTCATTGCCCCAGCGGTCCCAACCCGGCCGCGACGAGCGCGCGAACATTTCAAGATAGGGCCCGTCGCACAACGCCTCGATCCGCTCATAGGCTTCGTCGGGTTTGCGGCTGTGCTCGCGGCGCGGCGAGACGATCAGCTTGCGGACATTGGCGCGGCGCCGTTTGGGGTGACCGCGGGTCGCCAGCAGACACAATTCGGGGTTGGCGCGCGTCCAGAAACCAAGCCCAGTAAAAAAGTCGGTATCGCTATAGACCGACTTCGTCACGTACTTGTTCAATTTGGCCCAATAAAATCCAACGGTCTTGTAGGTAAAACCCCAGGCGCTGATCACGTCGAACGCGGTTGGCAACAGCGGATCGGTTGTCCACAGCAACAGCGCGCAATCCTCGGCTGCCCAATCTCCGACCGGTATCGCCTTGATCGCGGGAAGCGACATGCAGTCGTAATAAGCCTCGGCGCTGCGCCCTTTGCCCTTACGCGAATAGGTCGCAAACGTCCAGGGCGGGTCAGCGTAGATCACCCGGTAATGGTTTGACGACGGCACGCGCTATACTCGTGCAGATGAATGATCGCGAAATGTTCGCTTGCCGCCGGCGCCGCGGTCAATCGGGATGTTTTTTGGCTCAGCGCTCTTCGTCGCTGTCGTCGGGGCCTTCGTCGGTTTCGATGCGGTAATTGCCTTTGAGCCAGCGGCCAAGATCGATCTGAGCGCAGCGCGGCGAGCAGAATGGTCGATACTTTTGGGCTGCCGGTTTGCCGCAGATCGGGCACGGGCGGGTCGGCAGAAACGGCGAATCGTCCATCGTCCCCCGGATATAATCAGAGCGGTTCGATTTGAAACCGGTCCCGGCCGAGGCTCGCATCGCTGGTGATCGCGACCGGGCGTCCGAACCGCTGTTCGAGCTTTCGCAAGGCCGGGGCCGCCTCTACGGCAAAGACAGCCGCGACCTCGGCCGCGGTGCGCAACCGCCAGGAGCACCCGGGCTGCGCTCGCGCCGCGCGCCGCAGCGCATGCAAGGCTTCGTGCGCGACCGTAGCCGCGGTCTTGAGAACACCGCCGCCGGCGGGTTCGAGCATTGCATCGGCGAGCGGGCGGGTGCGGCGGCGGCGCACCAGTTCGAGATGGCCGAGCCGGGTCCAGCCAAGGATCTGCGGTTGCAGCGGGTCGGCGGCGAGCGCCCGGGCAAGGGCGGCGCGCACCCGCTCGCGCATGGCGCGATCGTCGAGCCCGACAAAATCGATGACGATGCCGCCGCCGAGATTGCGCAACCGAATCTGGCGGGCGATCGCTTCGGCCGCTGCCAGATCGATCGCCAACGCCGTCCGCTGCGGCGATCCGGTCTCCGGGCTGCCGCTATCGATATCGATCAGCACGGCTGTCTGGGTTGCCTCGAAATGGACGCATCCATGGCCGGCAAGGGGCACCGTCGTCGACAGCGCCGCCTCGAACATTCCATCGAGATCGAACGGCCAGTCGGCTTCCGGCACAGTTGCCACCGCCGCATCGGCAAAGGCGGCGCGGATTTCGGGAATGGCGGCCGGTTCGTCGACCAGGACCCGGGCAATCGTCGGAAAGACGGCGGCCAGAGCCGCGGCAAATGTCGCGGCGGGCCAGAGCCGCGTCGGCGGTTCGAGCAGCGCGGTGTCGCGCGTGAGATCGGCCCAACGGCCGCGCAGACCCAGGAATTGTTCGACCAGCGCCGCGACCGGCGCCGATGCGGTGATCCGCAGGCCAAACCCTGGTTTATCCGCCGACCCGGTGTCTTCGCCGGCAATTGCCGCGATCAGTTTCGCTTGCTCGTCCGGCGCCAGGGAACCGCCTGCGGCCAGACCCGGGCGACCGGCGATCAGGTCGATTTGCCGGCCGCGCAAGGTAATGGCGGTGGTCAGCGCCGCCGCCTTGCCGCCTTGGGCTTCGCGGCGGATCTGCACGATGATGCGCTCGCCCTCATTGAAACGGCGGCCGCGCGGAAAAACCTCGCTTTGCGGCAGGAAGGCTGGACGATCACCGCCGATATCGACGAGTGCGGCACCGAGCGCCGGCAACCGTCGCACCACACGGGCGAGGTGGATGCTGCCGAACTCCGCACCATCGCCCCGCTCGGCCCGCAACTCGACCGGCGCGCCGTTCTCGACGAGGGCCGCGCGCCACTCGCCGGGGCCGGCGGTAATCAGCAATTCGCGATGCATGGCGGTCGGTAACCGCGGCCGGCGAGCAATTGTGCAGTCTCGAACAAGGGCAACCCGACGACATTCGAATAAGAGCCCGAGACAAACCGGATCAATGCCGCCGCGCGTCCCTGGATCGCATAGCCGCCGGCCTTCTCACGCCATTCACCGCTTTTCAGATAGGCGTTGATTTCGTTGTCGCTGAGGCGCTTGAACGCAACCTGGCTGTCGACCCGACGCAGTGCCAGCTGACCTTCGGGGCTGACCAGCGCAACCCCGGAGTGAACCCGGTGGCGGCGACCGGACAGCAATTCGAGGCAGCGACGGGCGGTCTTCTCGTCCGCTGGTTTCGGCAGAATGCGCCGGCCGCAGGCAACAACGGTATCGGCGGCAAGCACAAAGGCGCGGTCGTGCCGCGGCATCACCCGCAGCGCTTTGTCGCGCGCGAGGCGCAGCGCGCAGGCCGGCGGCAGCTCGTTTTTCAACGCGGTCTCGTCGATATCAGCAGGATCGACCCGGTCGGGTATGATGCCGATCTGCCGCAGCAATTCGAGCCGTCGCGGCGAGGCCGAGGCCAGCACCAGGGGCGCTGCCGTCATGCCGCCGTCACCCGCGCAAATGCAGCACGCAGATCAACGTGAACAGGCGCCGGGCGGTGTCGTGGTCGATGGCGACCTTGTCGGCCAGCCGCTCCATCAACAGTGTCGAGCCTTCGTCGTGCAGCCCGCGCCGACCCATATCGATCGCCTCGACCTGTCCGAGACGGCCGCTGCGCACCGCTTGGTAATAGCTTTCGCAGACGATGAAATAATCCTTGACGATGCGGCGAAATGGGGCGAGCGGCAACACGATGACCTCGCTCGAGCCGTCCGTTTGCGAACGGATCTCGAGGTTGAGCCGGTTCTCTTCGATCGCGAGATGAACGGTGAACGGGCCGCGGCTCCCGGAAGCCGGTGCAAACGAATTCTCTTCGAGTAAGTCGGCGATCGCTGTCGCGCGTTCGTGCTCGATATCGGCGTTGCGACGGACGACCGTGTGTTCGTCGAGGGTTATCGCGGCAATGCGGCGGTCGCTGATGGCGCGGGTGCCCGGTTCGGCCATCACGGGTGACCCGGGGTCGGGTCGAGCCGGATCGACAATGACAATGCGTGGGCGTCGAGCCCCTCGGCTTCGGCGAGGCGGATCGCCGCCGGTGCCAACGCGGCGAGGCTCGCCTGATCGCAGCGCACCAGCGATGTCCGCTTCAGAAAGTCGCCCACCCCGAGCCCCGAGGCGAACCGCGCGCTGCCGGAGGTGGGCAGCACGTGATTGGGGCCAGCTATGTAATCGCCGATCGCCTCGGGTGTCCAGCGGCCAAGAAAGATTGCGCCGGCATGGCGGACCGCCGCGGCGAGTTCGTCGGCGTTGTCGAGCGCCAGTTCGAGATGCTCGGGTGCGACGCGGTCGATCAGCTCAGGCGCCTGACGCCAATCTTCAATGATCAGGATGGCGCCGTGGTCCTGCCAACTTGCCCGGGCGATTTCCGCGCGCGGCAGCCTGGTCAGATGACGCTCGACCGCAGCTGCGACGGCATCGGCAAAGCCGTCGTTGTCGGTGATCAGGATCGCTTGCGCGGCGCTGTCGTGCTCGGCCTGCGACAGCAAATCGGCGGCGATCCAAGCCGGATCGTTGTCGACGTCGGCGACGATGAGGATCTCGGATGGGCCGGCGATCATGTCGATGCCGACCCGGCCAAAGACGCGCCGCTTGGCCGCTGCGACATAAGCGTTGCCGGGGCCGACGATCTTGTCGACCGGGGCGATCGTCGCCGTGCCATAAGCCAGAGCCGCCACCGCCTGCGCCCCGCCGATCCGGTAGATTTCATCGATGCCGAGGAGCTGGGCGGCGGCGAGCACCAGCGGGTTCAGGGCGCCGCCGGGTGTCGGCACAGTCATCACCAGACGCTCTACACCCGCCACCTTGGCCGGGATCGCGTTCATCAGCACCGAGGAAGGGTAGGCCGCGGTGCCGCCGGGCACGTACAACCCGGCGGCCTCGATCGGTCGCCAGCGCGCGGCGAGCCGGACGCCCAGCGCATCGATATAATCGATCTCCGCCGGCAACTGGCGGCGATGAAAGCTGTCGATGCGCTCCGCCGCGAGCCGCAAGGCGGCCACTGTGTCCGCCGGTGCGGCGGCTGCACCCTCGGTGATTTCGCGGCAGCTCAGCCGGATCCCGCACCGGCCGAGATCGACTTTGTCAAACCGCCTCGTGTAGTCGATCAGTGCGGCGTCGCCGCGACGGGCCACATCTTCAATGATCTGTTCCACCGCTTTGTCGACATCGGCCGCGGTCTCGCGCTTGCTGTCGAGCAATCGCTCGAACGCGGTCTCGAAGCCGGGGGCGCGGGTCGCGAGCATCAGCGCCATCAGCGTTTCTCCTCGACCGCGATGCGGAATCGCTCGATCCAGCCGCCGACCTCCTCCGGCCGGGTCTTTAATGCCGAACGATTGACGATCAGGCGTGAGCTGATCTCGGCGATGCATTCGACCTCGGTAAGGCCGTTCGCCTTCAAGGTCGCCCCGGTCTGGACGAGATCGACGATGTGGCGGCACAATCCCAGGCGCGGCGCCAGCTCGATCGCACCGTTGAGCTTGATGCACTCGGCCTGAATGCCGCGCGCGGCAAAGTGGCGACGGGCGATTTCCGGATATTTGGTCGCCACCCGGATGTGGCTCGGACGGGTGTCGTCGCGGCGGGCCGCCCAATCGGCAGGTGCCGCTACGGCAATTCGGCAATGGCCGATATCGAGGTCGAGCGGTGCGTAGATTTCGGAGTAGTCGAACTCCATCAGCACATCGTTGCCGGCGACACCAAGTTGAGCCGCACCGAACGCGACAAAAGTCGCCGCATCAAAGCTGCGCACCCGGATCAGGTCAAGATGGGGGTCGCTTGTCGAAAACCGCAGCCGGCGCGAATCCGGGTCGTCAAACGCCGGCTCCGGGGCCACGCCGATGCGGCGCAGCAGCGGCATCACCTCGGTCAAAATACGGCCGTTCGGCAATGCCATGATCAGACCGTCGACACTCGCGCCGGTCACGTCGCGGCATCCTCGTCATGGCGTGGGCGCCAGGGAGTGGGCCAGGGTTCGCCCAAATCCCGGGCGCGGCACAAAATGCGGCCAACCTCCAGGCGGATCGCAGCGGCGCCGGCAAATTCGAGCAGGATCGCAGTGCTGCCGCTGCCGTCGCTGCCATCGCTGGCGCTGCGGATCGCCAGCAGACACAGGATCCGGTCCTCGTCGGTGCGGCGGAACCCGCGATAGGAGACCCCGGCGACCGTATTAAAGGTCACCGCGCACAGCACCCGCTGATGCCCTTCGTCGCCCGGCAGCGGCTCCACCCCGCTCTCCCAGCGAAAGCGGTTGGCAATAAAAACAAAGTTTTGCTCTTCCGCGAAGTAAGCGAGATCACGAACCGCGACGAGCGCATCCTGCAGGCAGGCCGACAAAATCGACAAATCGTCGATATCTTCGGCTCGCAGTTTGAGCGACGGGCTCTCGTCAGGCGCCATCGCGCAGTCTTTCGATGCGGGCGCCGCAAGCGGCGAGCTTGTCTTCGAGCCGTTCGTAGCCGCGGTCGAGGTGATAGACACGGTTGATCATCGTTTCGCCGTCGGCAACCAGACCGGCGATGACCAGCGAAACCGAGGCGCGCAGATCGGTTGCCATCACCGGCGCGCCGGTCAGTCGCGGCACCCCGCGCACCATTGCCGAGGCGCCGTGCACATTGATGTTGGCGCCCAGGCGGGCAAGCTCCGGAACGTGCATGAACCGGTTTTCGAAAATCGTCTCGGTGATCATCGAGGCGCCGCGCGCGGTCGTCATCAATGCCATGAACTGCGCCTGCAGATCGGTCGGATAGCCGGGATAGGGCTCGGTCATGACGTCTACGCCATCAAGGCTGTCGCCGCGCCGGCGCACCATCACCCCATCCGCGACCGCGGTCAATTCGATGCCGGCTTCACCGAGCACGCGGGCGACCGCCGTGACCAGATCGATCCGCGTGCGGGTCAGCCGGACTTCGCCCCCGGTTGCCGCCGCCGCCATGATGTAGGTGCCGGTCTCGATCCGGTCGGGGATGATCCGGTGGCTGGCGCCATGCAGGCTGCCGACCCCTGTTATCCGCAGCCGGTCGCCGCCGATGCCGCTGATCCGCGCCCCCATTGCGACCAGGCATTCGGCAAGATCGGTGATCTCAGGCTCGCGCGCGGCGTTGACCAACAGGGTGTCGCCCTGGGCGAGGGTGGCCGCCATCAACAGATGCTCGGTCGCGCCGACCGACACCGACGGGAAGACGATCTCCGCGCCGTGCAGACCCTTTGGCGCGCGTGCTTCGACATAGCCGCCATCCAATTCGATCTGCGCCCCGAGCTTGCGCAGCCCATCGACGTGGAGGTCGATCGGCCGTGTTCCGATCGCGCAGCCGCCGGGCAACGATACGCGAGCGCGCCCGCAACGCGCCACCAGCGGCCCCAGCACCAGCACCGAGGCGCGCATTTTGCGTACGAGGTCGTAGGGCGCGGTGATCGAGGTGATGTGCGCCGCCGACAGATCGAGCTGGCGTCCGTCGTTCGGATCCGTTTCACCGATTCCGATCGCGACCCCGTGCTGCACCAGCAGGTTGGACATGGTCGCGATGTCGGCAAGGTCAGGGACGTTTTCGAGGGTCAGCGTCTCTGCGGTCAACAGGCTCGCCGCCATCAGCGGCAGTGCCGCGTTCTTGGCGCCGCCGATTGCGATGACCCCGTCGAGCGGCACGCCGCCTCTGATGCGAATCCTGTCCATTGCCTCGGCCTCCCGCTCCGCCCTGCGGTTCGCGGCGGCAGCGGACCATCAATCGGCGGTGGTTCCGTCGTGAACGGTGCTTTTAGTCGAGAGCGGCCGATCGCTCAAGCTCGCGCCGCTCACGGTCGCAGCCGGCGCGCCGGCATCGCCTGCTGCCGCGGCCTGCGCCCGGCCCTGTTCTTTGCGGCGCTTCAAGTTATCTCGCAAAGCATGTGCGAGGCGTTGATTACGGGCTTCGCGCTCGGCCGCCTTGCGTGGCGAGAGGTTGGGGCGTGGCGAGAGGTTTGGGGGCTTGCTCATGTGGCGATGCAACAAAACCGCAGCGCCGCTGTCAAGCAGCCTCACGCCTCCACGCGCAGGCTCAGATGGGTCGAGAGGATCACCGCCACCGCACGCTTGGCAGCGTATTCAGCGGATTGCTCGGGATGGACCGCGCGCCACGCGGCCACCCCGGCGCGGTAGCATTCGACCGAGGAACGTCCTTGCGCCCGGGCATCCGCAAAGGCCTTCAGCGCGGCGTCGGCCGCCGCCCTACTCGCCAGATCGAGAGTTGCCGAAGATCCTCGCATGTGTCGGGTGTCCTGTTCGCTTCTCGAAGCTGCCAACGCTGGCGTCGAACGCGCGTTCCGCCGCGGTCAAGGCCCATCACCTTGCCAGCCAAAGCCGGGTGGTGTATCTGTTCCGGGTTCGCGCAAAGCGGGTTTCGCACCCGGCGCTGCCGTAGCTCAGTGGTAGAGCACCCCCTTGGTAAGGGGGAGGTCGTAAGTTCAATCCTTACCGGCAGCACCAGCATTTGCGCCAGCGTTGGAGGTATCGGGCGACCGGTTGGATCGGGACCAGGCGACCGCAACGGGCGCGATGGAACTGCGATCGACTCGGCATCGCGGGCCGGCGCGGGCGAGCCGGTTTACCGCATCGCGCCAAATACCCGGAACTCACCAGAAACGCCGCCCAACTGCTCGCCTGCTGCCTGGTGCTGTCGTTTTCAGGCTGTTCGACAAAGGCGGTCGATATTCTTTGCCCGCCAGCCGGCGTGTGTCCGAATACCCAATCGGCGCATGGCGGCGGCTATTGACTCGCGCGCGGGCCGCGGCAGCCGGTCGCTTGCCGGCGGCAGTGACACCGGCGTTGCGCCGAGGCGGCTCTCGGTTCACCGCAAAGAAAGCGGCTCTCCAGGTGCCGCAGCATCGGCGATAGCCGCCCGATGCGGACCGTCATTGGACGGCGCTGCGGCTGGACTACCCAAAGGCGACCCCGGCGAGGGACGGCGATGGTCGCCCTGCCTCCTCGCACTCCCGGCAAATGCTGCGACAGGATGACCCTGTGGGGATGAGCTTCGTGGCCACGCCCTTATCTGCTGCGGTGCAACAAAGCAGGATGCGGGCATGCCGGAATACCCCGAACGACATTGTAAGCTCGGAATCGACGACAGGTCGGTCGGCGATTGGCGAAGGCTTGCCGCGGCTTGGTTGGTCGTGATCATGTTTGCGATGGTGTTCGCGGCGGCAGACGCTCTGGCCTCGTTGCACGGCACCCACTCGTCCGGGGAAACCGGTATCGCCGGGGCTGTCATCCCCCGGCATGATCCGAGCTTCCCCGGTCCGGACGAGATTGCCGCGTCGGACTGGCTGGAGCGGGCGCGAGCCGAAGCCTATTGCGGTTGGTGAGCGCCTTGCCGCCAACCAGGATTGATCACGAAATCGGGACAGGCGCCCGCGCTGGTGTCGTGGCCGCGCCGATGTCTGAGCGAATGCGCGTGGTGAGCCGAGGGCGGCGTGAATGAGCGGCTAGGGATCGACCCTTTGCCGTGCCGCGCCGGCGGCGGGAAACTTCTCGGAATGCCGGCCGGGCGCTGCACGCAGTCGCGTTGCCGCGCTGTCGACGCTGCGCAGCGAGTTGACCCTCCTTCCGCCCCGGTCTTACGATCGCGCCGTCATCACAGGAGCAGAGCCATGGCCGATATTCCCCGCCTTAACGGTGTGATCCGGGCGCTTGAACAAGGCAAGCCCGCCTTTGTCACTTTTGCTGCGGCCGAGATCGGCGTTGCCCAGGCGATCAATGCCGCCCCCTATGATGGCGTCGTCTTTGAAATGGAGCATCGGGCTTATGACATCCGCGCGTTGCGCGACTCGCTCCAATACATGCTCGACCGCCGCCAGATCCTGAATGGCGGCAGCCTGGCGCCGGCGGTGACGCCGTTTGTGCGCATCCCGCCCAATGGCGGCGAGACGAGCCAGTGGATCGCCAAACAGGTGCTCGATCACGGCGTCTACGGCATCGTGTGGCCGCATGTCAGCACTATCGAGGAGGCGGTGAACGCGGTCACCGCCTGCCGCTATCCGCGACCGCGTTCGGCGGCCTATTACGAGCCCGCCGGCCAGCGCGGCGACGCGCCGGCTGCTGCGGCCCGCTATTGGGGGCTGTCGCAGCAGGATTATTACGCGCGCGCCGATGTCTGGCCGCTCAACCCGCAGGGCGAGATCCTGGTCGCGATCATGTGCGAGGAGGTGCGGGCGATCCGCAACCTGCCAAAAATGCTCGAAGAGGTGCCGGGCATCGGCGTCGTGATTATCGGCGAGGGCGATCTGTCGCAGGATCTGGGCCTGCCGCGGCAGTACGAGCACCCGACCGTGGCAGCGGCGATCGACGAGATCCTGGCGATCTGCAAGGCGCACAATGTTCCGTGCGGCCATCCCCACGTCGACAGCAAGAACGTCGAGAGGCTGGTGGAAAAAGGCTTCCGCTATCTGATGCCGGCGCCGACCTATTCGTTTGCTGCGCTCGATCTCGGCCGCAAAGCCGCCGGCCGCTGAGCGGCGCGAAGCTCGCCGAACCGAGCGAAGAAGGCCGGACCGGCGTGCGTCAGCGCCGGGCACGGCGTCACGATTGCGGCTTATGCCTGTCTGCGCAAAACGAGCGCCGAGCGCCAATGTCATGATTACCTGAAGGCCATCGACCGAGTGGTAATCCCGCCCAAGGCGAAACACTTCGCCCGGTCCGTGCACTAGTTCATACACGCGGGATCTTCGACGGGGTAGAAGCTTGTTGTAAGTCATGCGGGGTCGCGCGGTCCGAGCGACGGATCGGGCAGCAGCGTTCCTGCGATGCAACACGGCAGAGGCGCGCTTAAGCCCGCCGCATCCGAACGAAGGGGGCTTGGATGGTTGACGAAGGCAAATTGCATCAATTTGTCGGGCAGATGTTATCGGATCTTGGCGGCGCCGCGAGTGTCGCGCTGGTTCGGATCGGCGATTCTCTCGGGCTTTACAAAAAGTTGAACGAGGGCGGTGCGATGACCGTCGCGGAGCTGGCCGCGGCCGCCGGTGTGCACGAACGCTATTTGCGCGAGTGGCTGGGGCAGCAGGCGGCATCGCATTACATCGCGTATGATCCGGCGACGCAAAAATTCTCGCTGCCGCCCGAACAGGCCATGGTTTTTGCGATCGAGGACAGCCCGGTTTATCTGGTTGGCGCCTTTGGCTTGATGGCGTCGCTGCTCGACAATCAAGCAAAGGTCGAACCGGCGTTCAAGACTGGCGCCGGGGTGGCCTGGGGTGACCAGGCTGGTTGCCTGTTTTGCGCGGTGGCGCGGTTTTTTCGGCCCGGCTATCAGGCCAATCTGGTCGGCAATTGGCTGCCGGCGCTCGATGGTGCGGTCGCCAAACTGGAGCGCGGGGCCAAAGTCGCCGATGTCGGCTGCGGCCATGGCGTCTCGACCGTGATGATGGCGCGGGCTTTTCCGAACTCGCAATTCATCGGCTACGATTTTCATCCCGGCTCGATCGAGGCAGCGACCGCTCACGCCGCGGAACATGGGGTCTCGGCCAATTGCCGGTTCGAGATCGGCACTGCCAAGGATTTTCCCGAACGCGACTTCGACCTGATTGCGTTTTTTGATTGCCTGCACGACATGGGCGATCCGATCGGTGCGGCGGCCCATGTACGACAAGCGTTGAAACCGGACGGCACGTGGATGGTGGTCGAGCCAATTGCCGGTGACCGGCTCGAGGACAATCTCAACCCGGTCGGCCGGCTTTTTTACGCCGGCTCGACGATGGTGTGCGTGCCGACCTCGCTGGCGCAGGAGGTAGGGCTCGCGCTTGGCGCCCAAGCCGGCGAAGCAAGGCTGCGTCAGGTCATCACCGCGGGTGGGTTCGGGGTTGTGCGCCGTGCAACTGAGACGCCGTTCAACATGATCCTTGAAGCGCGTCCCTAGAACTTGCCGAGCATCCCCGGCGAGGTCATGCCCGTCAGCTGTCGCCAGTCGATCGGCTCGCCGGGTTTGAGGCGGATGCCGGCTTCGGGCATCGGGTATTTGAGCCCGCTGGCGCAGTTGAACAGCACGACGCGCTCATCAGATCGGACGCGGCCGTTGGCTAAAGCCTGCTCGTAAGCGGCGTAAGTCGCGGCACCCTCGGGGCAAAGCAGCAGCCCCTCGGCCCTGGCAACCTTGGTCCAGGCATGCATGATCGAAGCGTCATCGACCGCGATCGCGAACCCGCCGCTGTCGCGCACCGCGCGCAGGATCAAAAAATCGCCGATCCCCTGCGGCACCCGGATGCCGGCGGCAAAGGTATGCGCGTTCTGCCAGCGCGGCGCATGCTCGACGCCGTCGGCCCAAGCCTTGACCATCGGAGCGCAGCCGGCCGCCTGGACCACCACCATGCGCGGCCGCTTGGACCCGATCCAGCCGATCTTTTCGAGTTCGTCGAAGGCTTTCCACATGCCGATGATGCCGGTGCCGCCGCCGGTCGGATAAAAGATCACATCGGGGACCTCCCAGCCGAGCTGCTCGGCCAGCTCGATGCCCATCGTCTTTTTGCCCTCGATGCGATAGGGCTCGCGCAGGGTCGAACAATTGAACCAGCCGACCGATTTTTCGCCCTCGGCGACGAGCCGGCCGCAATCGTCGATCAGCCCGTCGACCAGAAATACCTGGGCTCCCTGCATCGCAATCTCGCGGACATTGACCGCCGGCGTATCGTCCGGGCAGAAGACAAAGGCCTTGATCCCGGCGCGCGCGCAATAGGCCGCCATCGCCGCCCCGGCATTGCCATTGGTCGGCATCGCCATGGTCTCGACCCCCAATTCCCTGGCCATCGCCACCGCGAGGGCGAGGCCGCGCGCTTTGAACGATCCGGTCGGCAGCCGGCCCTCGTCCTTGACCAAAAGCTCGCCCGCCGCCGGTGCCAGCCGCGGCAGCGGAACGAGCGGGGTCATGACCTCGCCGAGCGAGATCACATCCACGGCCCGGCGCACCGGCAACAGCTCGCGGTAGCGCCACAAGGTGTGCGGCCGTTGCCCCAGTGCCACACGGTCGAGAGCCCTGCGCAGGCCATCGAGGTCATAACGCACCAACAGCGGCCGACCCGCGCGCGACAGGGTCTGTAGGGTGTTGGCCGGGTAATGTTCGCCGGTCAGGCTGCATTCGAGATGGGTGACAAAGGTCGGCAGGTCGCCGCCTGTCCATTGATGATCGAGCACCGATGCTCCTTTTCAAAACCGCGGCGGGCCTGAACCCGGCGGCCGATCCCGGTGATACGAATTTGCCCCTCGGCACTTTACCCAAAATCGGGATTGCCTGACGGAGTTTGTCCTCACGAGGCGCGCTGTATCCGCGTGGGTGGGATTTGCGCTACGAGGCGTGCCCGCGGGGCGAAGCGCGGAGGCCGGCATCCGAAGAAGGGGCGCCCGCAGGCGCCCTTCTTCGGTCTAAATCCCGCCATGCTGGCGGAGCGGGAGGGGAGGGGGCTCAGGTCTCGCGGCTGGAGAAGCGGACCGTCGTCGCGCGGGCGCGATAGTCGGTCTTGACGTTGACAAAGCCGACCATGCCTTCCTCGACCTTTTTCCACGCCCGCTGCAAGGCTGGGCGGATGTCTTCGGGCTCCTCGACATATTCGGCGTAGCAGCCCAGGGCTTCCGCCATCTTGTCATAGCGGGTGTAGCCGAGGTCGCGGCCGGGCTTGTTGCGTTCGGGGTCTGCGGTCCAGCCGCCGTTAAGGCTGATCACGCACAGCAGCGGCAGTTTGTGCCGCACCGCCGTATCGAGCTCCATCGCATTCTGGCCGAACGAGCCATCGCCATGCAGGCAGATGACTTGTGCCGAGGGCTTGGCGGCCTTGGCGCCGACGGCAAACGGCAGCCCGACCCCCATCGTACCAAACGGCCCGGAGTTGAGCCGATGACCGGGAACAAAAGTCGGGATCGACTGGCGGCCGAAATTGAGGATCTCCTGACCGTCGACCGACAGGATCGCCTCGCGCTGCATAAAGTTCTTGATCTCCTCGCACAGCCGCAGGGGATGGATGTCGCCGTCAGTCGGGTAGTTGCCGCCGGCGCGCATGCGTTTTTTGGCTTCGCCATCGGCCAGTTTCTGGCGCCAGACCTGGAAGCGGTCGGCGGTGCGGGCGTCGACCGCCTCGCACAATTGCTGCAACACCGATTTGCAGTCGCCGACGATCGGGATGTCGACATTGCGCGCCGAGGTGCCGAGCTCCTCGGCGTCGATCTCGATGCGCGCGATCTTGGCGGCCCCATTGAAGCGGGGTGGTGCGGCATGGCCAATCACATAGTTCATCCGCGTGCCGAGAATCACGATCAGATCAGCCTCGCGGAACGCGTCGTTGCGCATCGTCAGATAGGAATAAGGGTGGTCGTCGGGGACGACGCCGCGCCCCTGTGGGGTCGTGTAAAACGGGATGCCAGCCTTCTCGACAAAAGCCCGCATCTCGTCCCAGGCCTGCGACCACAAGACCCCGCTGCCCGAGACGATGATCGGCTGCCGTGCAGTGTTGAGCGCGTCGACGAGCGCGTTGAGGGCTTTGGGCTCGGCATAAGGCCGCGCCTTGATGATCGGCCGGCCGCAATAACTCCAGTCGATCTCGGCCTCGTCGGCGGTCATGTACAGCACGTCGCCGGGAAAATCGAGATAGACCGGGCCGGGCTTGCCGTTCAGCGCCTTCTGAAAGGCGAAATTGACCTGCTGCGGCAGGCGCTTCAGATTGTGAACCCGGTCGGCGTATTTGACGCAGCCTTCGAGCGCCTTGACCTGGTCGATCTCCTGAAACACCTGGCGGCCGAACTGGCTGATCGGAGAGGAGCCGCCGAGCGCCACGACCGGGCAGCCATCGATCAGCGCATTGGCGAGCCCGGTGCTGAAATTCAGGGTCGCCGGGCCGCTCGCCGCCATGCATACGCCCGGCCCCTGGGTCACCCGCGAATAGGCCTGCGCCATATAGGCGGCACCCTGCTCGTGGCGGGTGTCGATCAGGCGAATGCCTTCCTTGATGCAGGACGCTTCGGCGTCGAGCATCGGCCCGCCCATGATGAAAAAGATATCCTTGACGCCCTGCGCCTTCAGGCACCGGGCCAGGATCTCATTGCCGCTCAGTTCCGCCATCTGCGTTCCTCCTTATGGTGTCCGCGAGATCACGTTTCTCTCCCGGTTCGGGGAGAGTGAGCGAAGAATGAGGCTCCTGCGACCAAGAACGCAAGTTGCCCGGCGCTTGCGGCGCGAGGCGACCGACGCGGAAAGGCGGCTGCGGCAGGCACTGCGCGAGATGCTGCCGCAATATCGCTTTCGCCGGCAGCATCCGATCGCGCGATTTGTCGTCGATTTCGCTTGTCCCACGCGCAAGCTCGTGATCGAGATCGACGGCGGCCAGCACGTGTCGCAACAGGAACAGGACATCGCCCGAACCGCCGAACTAGCGCGTCGCGGTTATCGGGTCATCCGTTTTTGGAACAATGAGGTGATGCAGAATCTTGCGGGCGTTGTGGAAACGATCCGACGAGAATTGGACACATGAGGCGGCAGGTAGCCCTCTCTGCCCTTCAGGGCGGCGAGGGAGGGGTCCACGCCAAAGGCGTGGGAGGGTGAGGTGGGCGCGGCCGGCGTGGGGTATCCCCACCTCACCCCAACCCTCTCAGCCCCCGGGGCGGAGAGGGAGAAAGGGCGGAGATGGCGAACGCACTTTATTACGGCGACAATCTCGACGTGCTGCGCAATGAGATCACCAGCGACAGCGTCGATCTCGTTTATCTCGATCCGCCGTTCAACAGCCAAGCCACTTACAACGTGCTGTTCAAGAGCCCGACC
>DATJLK010000053.1:0-28537 GCA_035509615.1 Allostellaceae bacterium
CGCGACGCATTCCTCAAAGGTGGTTTCGCCCCACACCTGGCCGAGCCCGCCGCCGCCCAAAGTCAGCGCCGATACCGGCCACAGTCTCCCCAAATGATGCCGCTCCATGCCGATCCTCCATGAGGCCACCGAACCTTCACACCGATCCTACCGCCCGCCGCCGCAACTGCATCGGTCGTTGCCTTGACGGTCGTTGCCTTGACAGCCTTTGCCGGCACCCTCTAAATGCTCGCGCTTGGCGGCGGGCGCGTAGCTCAGCGGGAGAGCACACCCTTCACACGGGTGGGGTCACAGGTTCAATCCCTGTCGCGCCCACCAGGCTTTTCAAAATATTTGGTGGCCCTTCGGAATGGGCCCCGGGTGCGAATGCGCATGAGCGCAACCCGCATCGGCATCGGGTACCAGCGGCAGCGTTTCCGCCGACGCGGCACCTTCTCAATCCGTCGATGTCGTCCAGCCGGACAACGTCACCTTCAGGCTAAGCTTTCTTCTATCGCGCTGAACCCCTTATTCAGCCATTCCTTAACCAAAGCGCCGGGTGATATGGCCGTAGAGCGCCCGCATCGCGGTCGCCTCTGCACCCTCGGGGCGGCCGGGGCGGCTCTGCGGGTTCCACGCCATCACATCGAGATGCGCCCATGGAATGCCGGGTTCGACAAATTCCTGCAGATAGAGTGCCGCGGTGATCGCCCCGGCATGCGGCGATTCCGACACGTTGTTGAGGTCGGCGATCTTGCTGTCGATCATCTTGCGGTAGGGGCGCCATAACGGCATCCGCCACATCGGGTCTTCCTCGGCCGCGGCGGCCTCGAGCAAGTCGGCGGCGAGCGCATCGTCATTGCAGAACAAGGCCGCGAGTTCAGGACCGAGCGCCACCCGCGCCGCCCCGGTCAGGGTCGCCATATCGATCAGCAATTCGGGTTTCTCGGTGGAGGCTTCGGCGAGAGCGTCGCACAGAATGAGCCGTCCCTCGGCATCGGTGTTGCCGATCTCGACGGTCAGGCCCTTGCGCGTGCGTACGATGTCAAGCGGCCGCATGGCATTGCCAGACACCGAGTTCTCGACACAGGGCAATAGCACCCGCAATCGCACCGGCAAATTCGCATCCATGATCGCCTGGCCGAGGCCGAGCACGATGGCTGCACCCGCCATGTCCTTTTTCATCAAGCGCATCCCCGAGGCGGTCTTGAGGTCGAGACCGCCGGTGTCAAAGCACACGCCCTTGCCGACCAGGGTCACCCTTGGCGCGGCCGGATCGCCCCAAACGATGTCGACCAGCCGCGGCGGGCGCGTGCTGGCGCGACCGACGGCATGGATCGTCGGGAAATTCGCGGCAAGGAGTTCGTCGCCGACAATCACCCGATGACAGGCGCCGGCTTTCTGGGCGACGCCGATCGCGGTCTGCGCGAGTTCCTCGGGACCGAGATCGCCGGCCGGCGTATTGGCGAGGTCGCGCGCCAGAAACACGGCACCGGCGAGACGCTCGACCTGCGCCCGATCGGCGCCGTCCGGCCAAACCAGCGCCGCGCCGATCGCCGGCCTGGCGTGGTAGCGGGTGAACCGATAGGTCGCGAGCGACCAGCCGAGCGCCAGGCGGGTCGGATCGGCGCCAGGCGGGGTCGGGTCGAGCCGATAGCTCGCTTCCGGCAAGGTGTCGGGCAGGCCGGCCAACGCCCACATCGTCGCACCCGCCTCCGGTGCATCGCCAAGCCCGACCAGGACCCGGCTCAGCCGGCCATGATCGCCCGGCAGCAGAGCAAGTTTCCCGGCATCGGCGGCAAAACCGGTCGACTGCACCCAGTGGCGCTCGCGTTCCGGTGCGGCTTCCAGCCATTTTCGGAACTGATCCTTGGTCAGTGCGGTAATTGGAACGGCACCGTCGGCATGCTCGATCAGGGAAAAGGCCATCACTCGTCTCGCTGGTGTTGTCACCCCACAGAATGGGACGGTTCGAGCGCCTTGCAAAGACCATGCGGATCAACGCCGGTCCGCCGGCTGCGGATCATCGATGCGGCTCCAGGCAACCGCGTCGCGTGACGATTGAGCCCAAGCCCGTGTGGCCGCAGTACCGATACGGCGAGTTGGCCGATTCCAGCCGGCCGACGGGCATGCTAAATGCCGATCGTCGCATCAATCCGATGCCATCGCCGTGCGGAGACTGCCATGCCTGACAAAAAGCCGGCCGCTTTTGGTTCCTGGGCGTCGCCGATCACCTCCGAGATGATCGTCGCCTCGTCGATCGGGCTCGGCGAGATCACGATCGACGGCGCCGACCTCTATTGGCTCGAAACCCGCCCTCAGGAAGCCGGGCGCTCGGTGCTCGTCCGCCGCTCCGCCGACGGCCGGGTCTGCGATGTCACCCCGCCTGTGGCAGCGCGTCGAGAGACGACATTCAGCGTGCGCACCCGCGTCCATGAATATGGCGGCGGCGCCTATCTGGTGCATCAGGGGGCGGTCTATTTCAGCAACGACGCCGACCAGCGCCTCTATTGCCAGCATCCGGGTTCGGCACCGATGCCGATTACCGCGGACCCTGGCCCCAGCCGACCGCGCGGGTTGCGCTATGCCGATGGTGTGATCGACAGCGCCCGCGGCTGCGTGATTTGTGTGCACGAGGACCACACGACGGGCGCGCGCGAACCGATCAACACCCTGGTCACGATCCCCTGCGACGGTCGCTCGGCGCCGCGTGTGCTGCAATCCGGCCGCGATTTCTATGCGGCGCCGCGGCTCAGCCCGGACGGCCGGCGGCTGGCCTGGCTCGAATGGGACCATCCGCTGATGCCGTGGATCGGCTGCGAATTGTGGGTCGGCGAGATCGGCGACGACGGCTCGGTCGGCAGCAAGCGCCGGGTCGCCGGCAGCGATGATGAATCGGTCTTTCAGCCCGAATGGTCGCCCGACGGCATCCTCTATTTCATCTCCGACCGCTCCCAGGACGGGGTCGACGGCCGGTGGTGGAATTTGTATCGGGTGCGCGGCGAGGCGCTAGCGCCGACATCGCCCATCGCGGCGGTCTGGCCGCTCGCCGCCGAGTTCGGCCGGCCGCAGTGGAATTTTCGCATGTCGACCTACGCGTTCGATTCCGCGACAAGGCTCATCTGCAGTTATATCGAGAACGGCATCCACCGGCTGGGCATGGTCGATCTTGAGACGCTCTCGACGGCCCCGCTGCCGACGCCCTATCAGGATATCGCTTCGATCCGCACCAGCCGCGGCCAAATCTATTTTCGCGGCGGTGCGCCGAGCGAGCCGCCGGCGATCGTCGAACTCGATCTCGCATCGGGCGGCACGAGCGCCGTGCGGCGCTCGACGACGCAGGATCTCGACGCCTATAGCGGCTATCTCTCGGCCGCCGAACCGGTGACCTTCGATACCGACGACGGCAGGCAGGCCTATGGCCTGTTCTATCCGCCGCTAAACGCGGATTTTACCGGGACCGAGGGCGAACTGCCGCCGCTCCTCGTGCATTGTCACGGCGGTCCGACCGCTGCCGCCTCGGCGACGCTGAGTTGGGGCACGCAATACTGGACGAGCCGCGGTTTTGCCGTGCTCGACGTCAATTACGGCGGCAGCACCGGATACGGCCGCGAATTCCGGCTGCAGCTGCAAGGGAAATGGGGGATCGTCGATGTCGCCGATTGCGTCAACGGCGCGCGCCATCTCGCCGAGACTAAGGGTGCCGTCGATCGCCGGCGGTGGGCGATCAGCGGCGGCAGCGCCGGCGGCTACACGACGCTCGCGGTGCTGACCTTCCGCAATGAATTCAGGACCGGGGCGAGCTATTTTGGCGTCAGCGACCTCGAAGCCCTGGCCAAGGACACGCACAAATTCGAAAGCCGCTATCTCGACGGTTTGATCGGCCCCTATCCCGAGCGGCGCGACCTTTATGTCGCCCGCTCGCCGGTCCACAGCGCGCAGTTGTTGTCGGTGCCGGTCGCCTTTTTCCAGGGGGCGGAAGACCGGGTCGTCCCGCCGCAGCAAGCCGAGATCATGGTCGAGGCGCTGCGCCGGCGCGGGATCCCGTCGCTCTACCTGTTGTTCGACGGCGAACAGCACGGCTTTCGCCGCGCCGACAATATCAAGCGCGCGCTCGACGCCGAGCTTTATTTTTATGCGACTTTTTTAACCGGCCAGCGCCTGGAATTCAGCGCTGCCGGTGGCTGAGCAGCGTGCACGGCGAGCGGCAACGCAACCCGTTTGTGATCTCGGGTGACTGATTTCCTCCCACCCTTAATTCGGTGACCACTTGGTACCGGCGAACCCTCACCTCCATTCTGGCGCTCGGCATCTCTCCGGCAAGGGTGGAGGGAGGGCCCCGCCGGTCGGGCTCGGTGGGTGAGGGCATATGCCGGCTCATCCGTAGGATTTTAACCGCTAAAGCGAGTGATTGGTCGGTTACGCCGGCGCCGGGATTGCGCGCTGGTTGTACATGATCTTGCGCATCCGTTCGCGCTCCGCCGCCGTCAGGCTTGCCGGGTCGACCCGCAGATTGTTGCCGGTCTCCATGCCGCGCTTGACCGCCGGGCGATTGCCGACCTCCTCATACCAGCGCTTGAAATATTTGAACTCGTTGAGGTCCTGGCCCTGGGCTTCCCAGCTGGCGGTCCACGGATAGGAGATCATGTCGGCGATCGTGTAGTCGTCGCCGGCCAGATAGCGACGGTCATAGAGCCGGTTGTTCATGACGCCGTAGAGCCGGTTGGCCTCGTCGGTAAACCGGCGGATGGCATAGGTGAGATCGCCGGCCTCCGGACCGGCGCGGCGGAAATGACCGCATTCGCCGAGCTTTGGACCCTGATTGGCCATCTGCCAGATCACCCACTGGGTGACTTCGTATTTGCCGCGCACATCCTGCGGGAAAAAGCGGCCTTCCTTTTCCGCCAGATACATCATGATGGCACCCGATTCGAAAACGCTGATCGGCGCTCCGCCGCCCTTGGGCTCGTGGTCGACCAGCACCGGCATGCGGTGGTTCGGGTTGATCTTGAGGAATTCGGGCTTGAACTGATCGCCGCGCCCGATATTGCACGGCACGAGGTTGTACGGGAGCCCCAACTCCTCGAGCAGGATTGTGACCTTCTTGCCATTTGGCGTCGGCCAAAAATGCAGGTCGAGCATTGCTGCGTCCTTTCTGGTCGGTCATCGCAAAACTGCCGGCTGCCGCCGGCCGGGCCCCCCGCAAGCGGGCGGACCATAGCGGCTCGCGCGGCCGCTGTCATCGCGGCGGGTCCACCGGGTGCAGGACAGGACAGGCAGCATTCCAACAGCCTCTCAGCGACCGATCAAAGGCCGCGGGTCGACCTGTGCTCTACAGATCGGTTTCCGTCGACTGCCCCGGGAACAATGTCGCCCGGCTCCATTCCGACCAGTCGCCGGGAACCGGGTTGTTCGGGTCGCGGTCGTGCCGCCAGCAAATGGTCTCGGCATTTGGCGCCACGACCTTGTGCGACTGACCCTTGGTCATCACAAAATCCCGGGTCGCGACATAGCCGTTCGCGCGCTCACTGCAGTCCTCGCTCCGGGTGATCACCGCCTGGACATTGACCCGGTCCCAGGTCGGATTGTCGAGGATCAACGTCGCCGAATGATCAGATCCCGACGAACAGCCCGAGACGATCAGCAACGCCGCAATCACGATCCGATACCGCATGAGCCCGTCCCTCTCCCGGTGCGGCGAGGAAATAGAGGTGCGGGCCGTCCCCTCGCAAGCGCGAATCTGCCGGATGTCGATCAGCCGGTCCGCGTCTGCCCGGCGCCATCGATCAGGTCATGCCGGTGGGGCGCAAAGAGGTCAGCCAGGCGGCCGCGGGCCGTCGCCGCCGAGCCCGTGCAGTGGTGCGATCAACGCTGCATAAGGGCCGAGTTCGGTTCCGACCTCGACAATCGTGTCGGCCGGGACGCCGAGCCGCTTGGCCGCGGCACGGATCGCCTCGGGGTTTGGCGCCTCATAAAGGCAATAGGTCTTGCGCTTGTCGGCGCTCAGAAACGAAAACAGCCACTGGATCCCGATCTCGTCGTTGACCTCCTTGATGGCGGCCATCGTTTCGGGGTCGCTCTGCACAACCTCAGCAAAATTTCGTTCGATCAGAAACAGCGGCATCGCCTGCTCCCTGTCGGCTTACCGTCATCGGAACAACATCCAACAAAGCGGTTCCGCTGGCAAGACCGCATGCCTATGATGACTTACGCGCAACTGAATGCCGCGGGCCACCGCCGAAAATGTCCGCTACCCGCCGCCTCGCCGCGATCCTCGCCGCCGATGTCGTCGGCTATTCGCGGCTGATGGGCGCCGATGAGGAAGGTACGCTCGCGGCGCTGAAGACGCTCCGGCGTGAACTCGCCGAGCCTAAGGTCGTCACGCATCGCGGCCGCATCGTCAAGACCACCGGCGACGGCCTTCTCGTCGAATTTCAAAGCGTCGTCGACGCGGTGCGTTGCGCTGTCGAGCTGCAGCAGGCGATGGCCGCGGACAACGCCGACAGGCCGGCCGAAAAGCGGATCGAGCTGCGCATCGGCATCAATCTCGGCGATGTGATCCTCGACGACGGCGACATCTACGGCGACGGCGTCAACATCGCCGCCCGGCTCGAAGCCCTGGCGCCACCGGGCGACATCTGCGTCAGCCGGGTGGTGCGCGAACAGGTCCGCGACCGGCTCGATTTGAGCTTCGAAGATTGCGGCGAGCAGCAAGTCAAGAACATCGCCCGGCCGGTGCATGTCTTCCGCATCCGGATCGCTAGCCATGCGGCACCGCCGACCGGCCGCGCGCGCTCGGCCGGGGCCGGAGCGCGCCACCTGGCAGCGGCCGCATTGGCCTCGGCGGAAGCCTTTTTTGTCGGGCGTCAGCGCGAACTCGACGCGTTGCGCGGGGCCTTTGATGAAGCCTGCGCCGGGCGTGGGCGCATCGTTATGCTCGCCGGCGAGCCCGGGATCGGCAAGACCCGCACCGCCCAGGAACTCGCGGTCCACGCCGCGGCGCGCGACGCAGTGGTGCTCTGGGGTCGGTGCAACGAAGAGGCGGGCGCGCCGCCCTACTGGCCCTGGGTCCAGATCCTCGGCGCAGCGCTGCGCGACCTCGATCCCGATCTGCTCGCCGGCCTCGGTGCGGTCGCCGGCGACATCGCCGACATCGTGCCGGAGATCCGCGAGTTGCTGCCCGGAGTGGAGTCGTCGGCCCGGATCGGTGATCCGTCCGAGGCCCGCTTTCGCATGTTCGAATCGATCCGGCAGCTGCTGGAGAGCCTGAGCCGGCGCCGGGCCTTGCTGCTGGTGCTCGACGATGTGCATTGGGCCGATGCGCCATCGCTGCGCCTCTTGGAATTTCTCGCCCCTGAACTCGGCGGCGAGCGGCTGCTGCTGGTCGGGACCTATCGCGCGACCGAATTGTCGCGCCAGCACCCGCTGTCGAATGCGCTGGGTGGTCTGGCGCGCACACCACATTTCACCCGGATCAATCTCGTCGGACTCAGCGCCGAGGAGGTCCAGGCCTTTATCGCCGATGCCGGGACGGCGGCCCCGTCTGGGCTGGCCCAGACGTTGCACGGTCAGACCGAGGGCAATCCGCTGTTCCTGCGCGAGATCGTGCGCTTTCTCGAGCAGCGCAGCGCTCGCCGCCCGGCGGACGGCGCCTTGCCGTCGGCGATCCGCATTCCCGAAGGGGTGACCGAAGTGATCGGCCGCCGCCTCAATCTGCTCTCGGCCGGAACCAACGAAGTCCTGGCGCTCGCTTCGGTGATCGGCCGCGACTTCAACGGCGAGGTGTTGACGCGCGCTGCCGCGCCTCTGGACGAGGACGCGCTACTCGAAGCCCTCGACGAAGCGGTGGCGGCGCATGTTCTCGACGAGACGGCGCCCGAGCAATACCGATTCACCCACAATCTGATCCGCATGACCCTCTACGATGAATTGCGGATCGCCCGGCGGCGGCAATATCACCGCGCTGTCGGCAACGCGATCGAAGCACTCTACCGCACCAACCTCGATCCGCATCTGCCCGAGCTGGCGCGCCATTTCCAGGCCGCCGGCGGCGACGCCGAAAGCGAGCGGGCGATCGACTATGCGGTGCGCGCCGGACGCCGCGCCGACGCGTTGCTGGCCTTCGAGGATGCGGCGCAATTTTTCGAAACGGCGCTCGATGCCGAGGAACGGCGCGGTGCCGGCGACCGCGAGGCGCGCTGCCGGCTGCTGTTCGAGCTGGGCGAGGCGCTGCGCAAATCGGGCGATCTGCCGCGGGCGCGGGCGACATTACTCGATGCGGCGGAAACCGCGCACACGCTCGGCCTTGTCGATGTCATGGTGCGCGCGGCGGTCGCTTATGAGGCGGCGATGTGGCGCTATTCCTACGCCACCGACCGGCCGTTGCCGCGGCGGCTGCTGGAGCGGGTATTGCGCGCGCTGCCGCTGACCGAGGACGCGATGCGGGTGCAGGTCGAGGGGGCGCTAGCCCGGGCATTGCTTCATTCCGGCGCGGAGGCGGAGGCGAGAGCGCAGGGTGCCCGCGCGGTGGCGCTGGCCCGCCGGCTTGGCGATCCGGCGATCCTGGCAACCGCTCTTTCCTACTATCAATCCGACTTTGTGTGGGGTCCCGACCGGATCGAGGAAGCCCTCGATATCGCCAATGAAACATTGGCGGCGGCGAATGCCTGCGGCAACCTCGAGATTGTCGCCAACGCCCACGCCTTGCGCTTCCAGTTCGAGCTGCGGCTCGGCAACATCGCCGCCGCCGATGCCGAGGTCGAGGCGTTGCGTCGGCTCGACCGGCGCATCCGCCAGCCGACCTACACGAACGGGTTGCTCGCTCTCGATGCGACGCTTGCCATACTACGCGGCCGTCTCGACCAGGCCGAGCGCAACTATCGCGAGGTCGCGGCGGCGCTGCGCCGCAGCGCCACCGGGCAGGCGGACCAGCTCGGCATCCAGATGTTCATGCTGCGTCGCGAGCAAGGGCGGCTCGCGGAATTGGGGCCGCTCGTCGCGCAGTTTGTTCGCGACAACCCGGCTGCTGCCATCTGGCGGCCCGGCCTTGCTGCGCTCTATCTGGAGATCGGCCGGACCGAGGAGGCGCGCCGCGCGTTCGAGGAATTGGCCGCCGGCGATTTCACGGGCCTGCCGCATGACGGGCGTTGGCTCTTTTGCATGGTCTATCTGAGCGAGGTCTGCGCAGAACTCGGCGATGCCGCGCGGGCGGCAATCCTTTACCCGCTGCTCGTCCCCTATGGCGGGCAAACCATCGTCCTCGGCGGCGGCATCGCCGGCGTCGGCTCGGCCGATCGTTTTCTCGGGCTGCTCTGCGCCGCGATGCGCCGTTGGCCCGACGCGCAGCGCCATTTCGAGGCGGCGTTGGCGATGAATGAGCGGATCGGCGCGCGCCTCTCCATCGCCCATACCCGATATGATTACGCCGCGATGCTGCTGGCGCGGGCCGAGCCCGGCGATCGCGACCGGGCCGCGGCATTGCTGACGGCGAGCCTCGACAGCGCGCGCGAGATCGGCATGCGCGCCCTCGAGGCGCGCGCCTCGCGCCGCCTCGACGAATTGTCCGCCCCCGCCGTTCCCGTCGCCGTTCCCCCCGGCTTCCCCGACGAACTGACCCAGCGCGAGGCCGAGGTGCTGCGGCTGATCGCGATCGGCCGCAGCAATGCCGACATCGCCCTCGTTCTGTCGATCAGCCTCAACACCGTCGCCACCCATGTCCGCAACATCCTGGCCAAGACCGGCTGCGCCAACCGCACCGAGGCCGCCGCCTACGCTATGCGTCTCGGCCTGGCGCCCTGATTGTTGCGTCGGCGCCGGCCCATCATCGTCCTGGCCGGACGCGCTGTACGGGCCGTCTTGTCAAGAGCAAAGGGTTCTTGGATTAAAGGGTGGCCCTCCGCATCATTGTCACCACCGGGCTTGACCCAGTGATCCACGCTGGCGCGGCATCAACCGGATGTCCGAGATAGCCGGGTCAAGCCCGGCTATGACGATTCGAGATCGTGCGAGTATCTCACTATTCCTGGTGAGGGAGCGGCACCGGGCGGGGTGGAGCGCATCTCGTCGGTTCTGACGATTTATCGGATTTGTCGGGTCCGTAAGATCGGCAATGGCGCGGCGGGGGCCGGGCCGACCTTTCGGGAGACGACGATGAATGAGCAGGTCCTGTCCGACGCGCTGTTGCAGCGGTTCGCACAACGATGCGGCGTCTACGATCAAGACAACCGGTTTTTCCAGGAGGATTTCGACGATCTGAAGAATGCCGGCTATCTGACATTGCCGGTGCCGAAGGAACTGGGCGGCGCCGGCTTCACCCTGGCGCAGATGTGTCGCGAGCAGCGGCGGCTCGGCTATCACGCACCGGCGACCGCACTCGGCGTCAACATGCACCTTTACTGGATCGGGCTCGCCGCCGATCTGTGGCGCCACGGCGACCGCTCGCTCGAATGGATGCTGCAGGAGGCGCTGGCAGGCGAAATCTTCAACGCCGGCCATTCCGAGCGCGGCAACGATCTGCCGGTGCTGCTGTCGACTAGCAAGGCCGAGCGGGTCGCGGGCGGCTTTCGTTTCACCGGGCACAAGATGTTCGGCAGCCTGATGCCGGTGTGGACCCGGATGGGATTGCACGGCATGTGGGCCGATGCCGAGGGTGGGCCCAAAATCGTCCACGCCTTCATGCCGCGCGACAGTGACGGCTATCGCATCGCCGAGACCTGGGACACGATGGGGATGCGCGCCACCCGCAGCGACGACGTGCTGCTGGAGGGGGCCTTTGTACCTGACAAATACATCGCGCGGATCGTGCCGGCGGGCGGCGCCGATGCCTTTATCCTCGGCATCTTCGCCTGGGCCTTGCTCGGCTTTGCCGGCATCTATCACGGCCTCGCCCGCCGCGCGCTCGATTTGGCGCTCCTCGGGATCAACAGCAAGACGGCTCTCGCGGTCAGCCGGTCGATGGCCTACCACCCCGAAATCCAGCATATGGTGGCCGAGATGATGCTGGCCTACGATCCGATCGGCCCGCATATCGAGCGGGTCGCCGAGGAATGGTCGAACGGTGTCGATTACGGCCACGGCTGGCCGGCGAAGATCGTCTCGGCCAAATATCATGCAGTCGAGGCGTGCTGGCGCATCGTCGACTGGGCGATGGAGGTGTCGGGCGGCGCCGGCATGTTCCGCAAGAACGAATTGGAACGGCTGTTTCGCGATGCCCGCTGCGGTCGTTTCCATCCGGCCAACACCTTCCTGGTGCACGAGATTGTCGGCAAGACGGCACTTGGCATCGAGCTCGGCGAGCAGCCGCGCTGGGGTTGAACGTAGCGGGTCGCGCATTGATTACGCCCAGGGGCGGCGGTAGGGTGCCGCCGCTTGCCGCCGCCCATGGGAGAAAACGAGATGCCTGACGACGTTCGCCGCCCCGCCTTCGACAAGTCGCGCCTGCCGAGCCGGCATGTCACGCTTGGCCCCGAACGGGCGCCGCACCGCGCCTTTCTCTATTCGATGGGATTGACCGACGAGCAGATTGCACAGCCGCTGGTCGGGGTCGCCACTACCTGGAACGAGGCGGCGCCGTGCAATATTGCGCTGTCGCGGCAGGCGCAGGCGGCCAAAAAAGGGGTCGCGGCCGCCGGCGGTACGCCGCGCGAATTTACCACGATCACCGTCACCGACGGCATCGCGATGGGCCATGAAGGGATGAAATCGTCGCTGGTCAGCCGCGAGGTCATCGCCGACTCGGTCGAGCTGACGATGCGCGGTCATTGCTACGACGGGCTTGTCGGGCTTGCCGGCTGCGACAAATCGCTGCCCGGGCTGATGATGGTGATGCTGCGGCTCAACGTGCCGTCGGTCTTCATGTATGGCGGCTCGATCCTGCCCGGGCGCTTCAAGGGCCATGACGTGACGATCGGCGATGTATTCGAGGCGGTCGGCTCGCACAATGTCGGGGCACTCTCCGACGCCGAACTGCATGAGCTTGAATGCGTTGCCTGCCCGTCTTCGGGCTCGTGCGGCGGGCTCTTTACCGCCAACACGATGGCCTGTGTCTCCGAGGCGATCGGCTTGGCACTGCCCGGCTCGGCGGGGGCGCCCGCACCGTACGATTCGCGCGACAAATATGCCGAGGCCTCGGGCCAGGCGGTCATGGAATTGCTGCGTCGGAATATCCGGCCGCGCGACATTGTTACCCGCCAGGCGATCGAAAACGCCGCGATGGTGGCCACCGCCGCTGGCGGGTCAACCAATGCCGGCTTGCACATTCCGGCGATCGCCCACGAAGCCGGGATCGAGTTCACGCTGCACGATTTCGGCTTGGTCTCGCAGCGCACACCCTATATCGGCGATCTGAAGCCGGGCGGCCGCTATGTGATGAAGGACCTGCACGATATCGGCGGCGTGCCGGTGTTGATGAAAGCCCTGCTCGACGGCGGCTATCTGCATGGCGATTGCCTGACCGTGACCGGCAAGACGGTCGCCGAAAACCTGCGCGATGTGGTGTTTCCGACCGGGCAGGATGTCGTGACGCCGACCTCGCGGCCGTTGGCGCCGACCGGCGGCCATGTCGTGCTCAAGGGCAATCTCGCGCCGCAGGGGGCGCTGGTAAAGGTCGCCGGCATGAAAACGCAATTGCGTTTTACCGGACCGGCGCGATGCTTTGACTGCGAGGAAGACGCCTTTGCCGCGGTCGATGCGCGCCGCTACCGCGAGGGCGATGTGATCGTGATCCGCTATGAGGGGCCGCGCGGCGGACCGGGCATGCGCGAGATGCTGTCGACGACTGCGGCACTCTACGGCCAGGGAATGGGCGAGAAGGTCGGGCTGATCACCGACGGGCGTTTCTCGGGCGCGACGCATGGCTTCTGCATCGGCCATGTCGGCCCCGAAGCGGCGGTCGGCGGACCGATTGCGCTGATCCGCGACGGCGACATGATCACGATAGACGCTGTCACCGGAACCCTTGACGTCGCGTTGAGCGCCGCCGAACTGGCCGCGCGCCGCAGCACCTGGGCGCCGCGCCATAACGGCTACCAGTCGGGTGCGTTGTGGCGCTATGCCCAGACCGTCGGCGACGCCGAGAAAGGGGCCGTCACCCACCCCGGCGCCCGCGCCGAAACCCACAGCTACGCCGATCTTTAGACGTCGGTGTCGCTCGGCGTCCCGCCAACCGACCCGGGGCCGCTCCTGGCACGCGCTTACCGCCGGGTCGTGACCTCTTTGGTCATCTCGCTACGCCGGGAACCCGGGGGCCGCTCTCGGGCTGTTGCTGGCGCGGCGGCGACGACGGCGATCGGCGCTGTCCAACCCGGTTTGCGCTTCACGATCCGCCGTAAACCGGGATGACGGCACCCCGCGTGACCCGATTGTCGGCGGAGGCGAGGAACACGATCAGGCGGGCGATCTCTGCCGGGGCGACCCATCTGGTAAAATCGGCGTCTGCCATGACCGCGCGGTTTGCCGGCGTATCGAGGATCGAGGGTGCGACCGCGTTGACCCAGATTTCCTCGCCGGCGGTCTCTTGCGCCAGGGCCTGGGTCAACGCCGCGACCGCGGATTTTGATGCGGTATAGGCGATCATGCCGGCGCCGAGCCGCGGCTCGAGCGCCGGACGGGCGGCGACATTGACGATCCGCCCGCCTTTGGCGCCACCCGGTCCAGGTTGCGCACGGGCGCGCAAAGCCCTGACCGCGGCGGCCGAGCATAAAAAGCAGGACAGCGCGTTCATCCGGAACTGAGCGACAAAATCGCTGCCCTGGGTTTCGGTAACCGGCGCCATCGCAAACCCGCCGGCGAGATGGATCGAAGCCCATAATGGCGGCAATGCCGCAAAAAAGCGGGTCACCGCTGCCTCGTCGGCGACATCGACATCGCGCACGATATGCACCGCCGGATCGCTCGCAAACGGACAGTCGGCCAGTTCCTCCGGGATGACGTTCGGCACGTGGCATATCGCCCCGGCAGCGCACAACTCTGCCACCACCGCTCGCCCGAGCGCCCCGGTCCCGCCAGTCACAACGACATGGCTACCCGCAAAATCCGCCATCCCTGCACCCCCACCGCTCCCGTCCGGCAATCATAGCTTTGTGTCGGCGCATCGGAAGCAATTTTCGGCGGCGGAAGAGAAGTGCCGGTTCGCAATCGCTCGCCAGCGGCAGAGGTCCGAGCAGCCCTGCCAACATTCAACCCGCGTTGCCGTTACTTGTCGACAGGCCGACAAACATGCTGGAGCCGCCGCGATCGATCAGCAACAGGATGTTGCCCCGCTTGGCGGCTTCTTTCAGCGCCGCGGCCGCCTGCTGCGGGTTGGCAGCCGGCCGCTGGTCGATCGATTGGATCACATCGCCGGCCTGGACACCCATCGCCGCAACCGGGCTGTTGTTGGCGATCTGCGTGACGACAACGCCGCTGATCCCGCTCGGGATCTTCAGCTCCTTACGCAGTTTGGGTCCGAGCGGGGCCAATTGCATCCCCAGCGCATGGCTCGGCGAAACACCTGGCGGCGTCTCGCCGGTTCCGGCGGCCGAAGCGATATTGGCCGGCATTGTGCCGATATCGGCGACGATCTGCTGGGTTTTGCCGTCCCGCTCGACGCTCAGATCGAGCTTGTTGCCGATCGGGGTTTCGGCCACGACCCGCGGCAAATCATGGGCGCTGTGGATCGGATGATCGTTCGCCGCGACGATTACGTCACCGGTTTTGAGGCCGGCCTTTGCTGCCGGACTGTCGGCAATGACCGAAGCGACCAGCGCGCCCTCGGGCTCGGCAAGGCCGAGGCTCTTGGCGATCGACGGGGTAACGTTCTGGATCGAGACCCCGAGCCACCCCCAGGTGACCTTGCCGTGCTGTTCAAGTTCGCTGACGACATATTTGGCGAGATTGGAGGGAATCGCAAAACCGATGCCGACCGAACCGCCCGAAGGCGAGTAGATCGCGGTATTGATGCCGACCACCTGGCCGCCGAGATCAAAGGTTGGACCACCCGAATTTCCCCGATTGATCGGCGCATCGACTTGCAGAAAATCGTCGTACGGGCCTTCGTCGATGTTGCGTCCGAGCGCCGAGACGATACCGGCGGTGACGGTGCCGCCGAGCCCGAACGGGTTGCCGACCGCCACCACCCAATCGCCGACTTTAACCTTGTCACTGTTGCCCCAGGCGACATAGGGCAGCGGTTTGTCGGTCTTGATCTTGAGCAGGGCGAGATCGGTGCGCGTGTCGCGGCCGACCACTTCGGCCGGATACTGGCTGCGATCTTGAAAAGTCACCGTTACCTTTTCGGCATTCGCGACCACATGGTTGTTCGTCACGATGTAGCCACGTGGGTCGATGACGAAGCCGGATCCGAGCGCGACCACCCGCTGGCCCGGCTGCGGCGTCGAAAACGGATTTTCAAAAAACCGATGCAGGAACTGGTCAAAGGGAGTTCCACCGAATTGTGGGAGGCCGTCATTGTCGCCGGCGCCATTGTCGCCGCTATTGCCCTGATCCGCCTCGCTGCTCTCGTCCTGCAGCGCCGCTTGTTGGTTCAACTGGACCGAGATGTTGACCACCGCCGGCAGCACATGCTGGACCAGCGGAGCAAAGCTCGGCAGCGCGATCGCGCCGGCTTGCTGCTGCCCCTGGGTCAGATTGCCGCCACCGGCGGCGGTGGCGCGATCGCTCGTTGCCGCAAGCGCCGATGCCGCCATCAGCGCGGCGCAGGTGACGCCCGCCAAGAGGGCGCGAAATTTGCCTACCTTCATCTCGACGGCCTCGATAAATCTGGTGGTTGGCGCGGCTCGATCGCGCCTCATCAGTTGGGGAAATCGTGTAAAGGTGGCAAAAGTTCCAGAACCGATTGTCTTGAGGCGGAGCGACGACAGCGGCGAAATCTGCGTTTGTCCGGCTAGCTGGCCGCCAACCAGGAATTAACCGGCAGGGTGGAGAGTATAGATGGGATTTCTGCGGAGCGTTTCGGCAATGGTCGCCAGGCCTTCTTGGGCTGCGCTGACGCGGCGGCTGCTGCCGCCGGCCGGAAACGATGGGCTCCCCGCCTCCGTGTTTGCGTTCATCATGCGCTTCAGTTGGCGCGACCAGATCTATGTCGTCGTGATGACCTTGGCGTCCTTTCCATTTCTTTATTGGTCGTTGGATCTCCCGAAACAGATCATCAACCGCGCCATTTCCGGCAAGCACTTCCCGCAATCGTATTTTGGGCTCGAGTTGAACCAGATCCCGTACCTGTTGGTGCTGTGCGCGCTCTTCCTCGTGCTGATCTTGATCAACGGCTGCTTCAAACTGCATATCAACGTTAAAAAGGGGCAGCTCGGCGAGCGCATGTTGCGGCGCCTGCGCTATGAACTTTATCAGCGGGTGCTGCGCTTTCCGCTGCATCATTTCGATCGCGTCGCTTCCGGCCAGATCGTCGCGATGATCACCGCGGAACTGGAGCCGGTCGGCGGCTTTGTCGGCGAGGCCTTCGCCGTACCGATCTCGCAAGCCGGCACCCTGTTGACGATCCTCGCCTTCATGTTCATCCAGAACCCGGTCCTGGGTACGGCGGCGCTGGCGTTTTATCCGCTGCAAGGCTATCTGATCCCGAAAATGCAGCGCGTCATTCGCGCCCTCGGCCGCACCCGGATCCGCAAAATTCGCGGTCTTTCCGATCGCATCGGCGAGACCATCGCCGCTCGCACCGAGATCCGGGTCAACGATGCGGCGCAATATCAGCTGGCTGAAATCTCCCAGCGCCTCGGCGAGATCTATGACATCCGGCTGGAAATCTATAATCGCAAGTTTTTCGTCAAGTTCTTAAATAATTTGATCGGCAATCTGACGCCGTTTTCATTTTTTGCGATCGGCGGCTATTTCGTCATCCAGCACAGCCTGTCGTTTGGTGCGCTGGTGGCCGTACTTGCCGCCTATAAGGACATGTCGTCACCGTGGAATGAATTGCTCACCTATTACCAGAACCAGCAGGATGTTTCGATCAAGTACGAGCAGGTCGTCGAACAATTCCAGGTCGCCGATATGCTCGACCGCAACCTGCTGCTCGACAATCCGCCGCAGGTCGAACCGCTCACCGGCGATGTCACTGCCAGCAATGTCGACGTCGTCGACCCCGACGGCATCCATCTCCTCGAGGGCGTCAATTTCGAATTCCCGCTCGGCGCCGATATCGGCATCGTCGGCGCCAGCAACAGTGGCCGCAATACGTTGCCGCAACTGATGGCACGGCTCGAAAATCCGACTGGTGGCCGTCTGACGATCGGCGGCGCCGATATCGGTACGCTGCCGTTGGCGGTGACCGGCCGCCGGATCGGCTATGTCGGGCCCACCACCTACCTGTTTTCGGCGAGTGTGCGCGACAATCTGCTGGTCGGCCTGCGCCATCACCCCCGTGGTGTCAGCGCCGATCGCGACATAGCGGGACGTGCCGACCGCAATCGCGGCATCGACGAAGCGCGGCAATCGGGGAACAGCGAATTCGATATCCGCGATGACTGGATCGACTACGAGCAGGCCGGGGTTGCCGATATGGCAGCGCTCGAAGCCCGCATCCTCGATGTGTTGCGCATGGTCGATCTCGACGACGACATTTACCATCTGGGATTGCGCGGCCGGATCGATCCTGAAGAGCACCCCGAAACCGCCGCCCAGATCGTCAAAGCGCGCCACGTCCTCGCCGAACGCCTCGCCGCCAACGAACTCTCGCACCTTGTCGAGCGCTTTGCTCCCGATCGCTACAATTTGAACTCGTCGATCGGCGCCAATCTGTTGTTCGGCACCTCGATCGGACCGGCGTTTGAAGGCGATAGTCTTGCCCGCAACCGCTATGTTCAGGGTGTTCTCGATGAACTTGAACTGCAGGGCGAACTGATCGAAATCGGCGAAAAGCTGGCGCGGACCAGCGTTGAATTGTTTGCCGGCATGCAGCCGGAGCATCAGATCTTTGAAGAGTTCAGTTTTCTTGCGGCCGACGAACTGCCGTATTTCGAAAGGCTGGTGGGGCGCATCGACAGCGCCGGCATGGATAGTCTACTGCCGGGAGATCGCGTACGCCTTCTCGGCCTCGGTTTGAAGCTTGTGGCGGCGCGCGACCCGCTTGGCCTCCTTGGCGAAGGCATGCAACAGCGCATCCTTGAGGCGCGTCAAAAATTTGCCGAGGGGCTCCCGGCGCAATTGCGCGGCTCAGTCGAATTTTTTGATCCCGAGCGCTACAATGCCGCGGCCTCGATCCAGGAAAATGTGCTGTTTGGCACCATCCTGCGCGGTGAGGCCGGCAGCCGCGAGCGCGTCTACGCCGCCATGGGTGAAGTCCTCGATGAACTCGGCTTGCGCGCGACCCTGACCTCGGTCGGTCTCGATTATCCGGTCGGTACCGGCGGTTTGCGCCTCTCCGAAGCCCAGCGCCAGAAGGTTGCGATCGCTGTCGCCTTGTTGAAGCGCCCGGACTTGGTTGTGTTCAATGACGCGACCGCGGTGCTCGACGGCATCACCGAAACCGCGATCATCGAGCGCGTCAAGCACGAGCTCAATGGCCGTAGCCTGGTGTGCAGCCTGCATCGGCCGCGCCTCGCCTCGGCCTTTGACCAGATCCTGGTCATGGACCAGGGCCGGCTCGTCCAGCAGGGCCGCCTCGACGAGCTAAAAACTACCGGAAGCCCGTTGGAACCGCTAATGGCAGCCGAATAGCCGGGTTCAGGACCGCTAATGGCGGCCGAATAGCCGGTACCCTAATCCCGCTCAGGTCGGGTTCGGAACCCGGCTTGGTGCTGTCCGTTGGGGTGGACGGAAGCGCGCCCCCGCTCCCGATCCGCAACGGGGAAAACGGGTCTCGCGCGCTGCCCTCTCTGCGCTGCGAGGCCGATCATGAACGAGACGACGATCAAGAAGGTTGAAGCGAAATCCTCGCCGCAAGGCGGGATGGGCCAGAAATATCTGGTTTCGGGCAAGGGCGTATCGCTGCGGCTGTGGGAAAGCGAGCGGCCCGGCGGCAGCAAACCCGCGACACGGCGCGATTACGAAAGTGTCGGCTTTGTCATTGCCGGGCGTGCCGAACTGCACCTGGAGGGGCAAATGATCACCCTCGCTCCCGGTGACTCCTGGTTGGTGCCAAAAGGTGCCGAGCATCACTACGAGATCCTCGAACCGTTTACCGCGGTCGAGGCGACGGCACCACCAGCCCAAGTCAATGCCAGGGACCGTCTCCCATAGCCCCAGGGACCGTCTCCCCTAGCCACTGTGGGTTCGGCTTTGCAGCCGGTCGAAAAGCTCCGGTTATCGGCTGGTACCCGCGGATCGTCGCTCGGGGCGGTAGTCGCCGCGAACAAAATGAGCGCAAGCAAGGCCGAAGCCGATCGTCGCTGGCCGAATCGCTGGGCGGAACAAAGTAAGGAATACTGTGATGATCAGCTATGGCTACAAGCTCATGTCCGAAGAGCACGGCCCAAAGGAATTGGTGCGGAATGCGGTCCGCGCCGAGCAGGCCGGCTTCTCGTTCGCGGCGATTTCCGACCATTTCTCACCCTGGCTCGAAGAGGAGGGCCACGCGCCTTTTGCCTGGTCGGTGCTCGGGGCCATCGCCAACGCGACGCATGGCATCGGTCTGATGAGCGCAGTGACCTGCCCGATCATGCGTTACCACCCGGCCATCGTGGCGCAGGCGGCGGCAACCGTGGCATTGCTGAGCGACAATCGCTTTACGTTGGGATTGGGCGCAGGCGAGCGCCTCAACGAGCATATTGTCGGCGCGGGCTGGCCCGATGTCGGCGAGCGGCATGATCGGCTGTCCGAAGCTCTCGACATCATCAAGGGATTGCTGGCGGGCGAACTCAGCCATTTTCACGGCAATCACTTCCGGCTCGATCACGCCCGGCTGTTCGACCGCCCGGCACGGCCGGTTCCGATCGTGGTGGCGGCGGGCGGCCCGCACGCGGCGCGGATTGCCGGGCGGAAGGGCGACGGGCTGATCGCGACAGCACCACGCGCCGATCTTGTCGAGGCCTATGGCCTCGCCGGCGGCGACGGACCGCGCTATGCCGAAGTGGCGCTGTCGGTTGCCGATCGCGAGGAAGATGCGCGGCAGATCGCGCACCGCTATTTCCGCTGGTCGACGATCGGCGAGCCGATGGCCGAACTCCCGACGCCGCACGCATTCGCCGAAGCCACCCAACCGGTATCGCCACAGGCCGTCGCCGAGCAGATCAGCTGCGGGCCCTCAGCCGAAGCGCACCTCGCGGCAATCGATCGCTACATCCAGGCGGGGTACGATCGCCTGATCCTGGTTCAGATCGGACCCGATCAGGATCGCTTTTTTGAATTTTTCGAGCGCCAACTCGCGCCCCGACTGCCGCGCGAGCGTGGCTGAGGCGCGGCATATCCGCGGTGAAGTGGAGCGGGTGAAGGGAATCGAACCCTCGTCAGAAGCTTGGGAAGCTCCTGCTCTACCATTGAGCTACACCCGCAACACCACCGATCTTAGAGTATCGGCGGCGCGCCGCAAGCACCTTTGCGCCCGGCGCCTGTAGCCGTCAGCCGCCCTTTGCCGGCGCCTCGCACGGCACCGTCCCCATATTGGCTGGCAGGCACACTTCGAGGATCTCGACATCGCCCGAGGTGCGGATCTCGTTATGCTTCATGCCGCCCGGGATAAAGCAGGAATCACCGGCTTCGAGCCGGCATTGCGTCCCATCCTCGAATTCAAGCTCGACAAAGCCCTTGAGCGCATAGACGAACTGGCCGTCGCAGACATGGTAATGCCAGCCGGTTGGCTCGGTCATGCCGGTCACCGCCTGCATCACCTGTGCGCGCATCCAACCTTCGCTGGCGCGGGTCACGCCGAGATCGCGATATTTGAAGAAACTGCGCCGGCCTTCGACATAATCCGGGGCTTTTGCCGTCGTCACCACAACCTTCATCTTTGGCGCCGCCTCGGCTGTGCGTTGCCCGGCCGGCCTCGCCAACGTGCCTGCACCTGCCATCTTTTCCTCCCGTCAATCGGATCGTAGCGATCATAGCAGTGCTTTGCCGTCGGGTGCTATCCTGCCGCCCTCTTATTGCAAGGAGGATCGGAATGGCGAACATACCTGGTGCGGTCACCGACCCCAGCCGCGTGCGCGGTGAAAACGTCGAAATCAACAGCGGCGGCGACACGATCACGGGCTATCTGGCGCGCCCGAGCCAATCCGGAAACCACCCCGGCATCGTCGTAATCCACGAGGCCTTTGGTCTGGTCGAGCACATCCGCGATATCGCCCGGCGCTTTGCCAATATCGGCTACAACGCCCTCGCCCCTGATCTCTATGCTCGCGCCGGCGGCCCATCCGATCCGAGCGACATCAACACGGTCTTTCCGGTCATGTTCGGCAAGCGGGATGCCGAGGCGGTGCAGGATTTGAACGCCGCCGCGAACTACCTGCGCGCGTTACCCGGTGCTGCAGCGAAAGTCGGCGTCATCGGCTTTTGTTCGGGCGGGCGGCAGACATTGCTGTTTGCCTGCTGGAGCGACAAGGTCGACGCCGCGGTCGATTGCTGGGGCGGCTTCATCGATCGCGCCACCCCCGATGCCGCACACACCCCGGAGCGGCCGACCCCGGTTTTGAACTTTGTGTCCCAGCTGCACTGCCCGCTATTCGCCGTGTTTGGCGAAGAAGACCAGAACCCGAGCGTCGCGCAATCCGAAGAATTGAAAAGACGCGCCGAAGCCGCCCACAAGGATGTAACGATCAAGATCTACAAGAACGCCGGCCATGCTTTCCTCGCCGATTACCGGCCAAGTTACCGCGAAGGGCCGGCGAGCGAATTATGGGGCGACGCCGTCGCGTTCTTCAACCGCCACCTGAAAGCCTGAGCGAGCCGTGGGAGTATCCTCGCCCCGCCGCGATCGCTGGGCCCCGCCGGCTGCAGGCCGTGGCGATGCTCCCGCGCCTATCCAGCGTGCTCGCGACCTGGAGCGGGGTCGGAGTCGGGATCGAGCGCGAATAGCAGCAACGCGCGTCCGGCAACGCGGTAGGCTTCGCCGGTGGCGAAGCGGCCGTGATTGGTGTCTTCATCGAGATTGGTGTCGAACAGCAGCGACCAATTGGACCCGCCCGCGGTCTCTGGCAGCGTGAATTCGACGACATCGTGATAGGGGTTGAGCACCATCAGCAACGTCGCGTCCTCGCCGCGGCGCCGAATGCCGGTCGGCTGGGCGCGACCATCCATCAGCATGCCAAAACACTCCATGCTGAGATCGCCCCATTCCTCCGGCTTCATCTCGGCTCCCGAAGGGTTGATCCAGGTCACGTCCTTGACCCCTAGCTCTTCGTTGTAAATGCCGGTCAGAAACCGGGTGCGGCGCAAAATCGGGAATTTGTGGCGCAACGCCGTCAGCCGCTCAACAAAGCGGATCTGCGCGGCGCCCTTTTCCTTGATGTCCCAATTGACCCAGCTGATCTCGTTGTCCTGGCAATAGGCGTTGTTGTTGCCGTTCTGGGTGCGCGCGAACTCGTCGCCGGCGAGCAACATCGGTGTGCCTTGAGACAGCAGCAGTGTCGCGAGCAGATTGCGCATCTGGCGGCCGCGCAGAGCTTTGACCTCCGGATCGTCGGTCGGACCCTCAGCGCCGCAATTCCACGATCGATTGTCGGAATTGCCGTCGCGGTTTTCCTCGCCATTCGCCTCGTTATGCTTGTCGTTATAGGAGACCAGATCGTTGAGGGTAAACCCATCATGCGCGGTGATGAAATTGACGCAGGCCCAGGGTTTGCGGCCGCGATGATCGAACAGGTCGCCTGAAGCGCACAGCCGCGGCGCGAGCGCACTCGCCGGTGCCGCACCCCGCCAGAAATCGCGTATGGTGTCACGGAACTTGTCATTCCACTCGGCCCACCCCGGCGGAAAGCCGCCGACCTGATAACCGCCCGGTCCGCAATCCCATGGCTCGGCGATCAACTTGACGCTGCGCAGCTCGGGGTCCTGGCAGCACGCCTTCAGAAACCCGCTCTGGTTGTCAAAACCATTGGGCTCGCGTGCGAGGATCGTCCCAAGATCAAACCGAAAGCCGTCGACATGGGTCTCGCCCGCCCAATAGCGCAGGCTGTCGGCGACCATCTGGATCACCCGCATGTGACTGAGGTTCAGGGTGTTTCCGGTCCCGGTGTCATTGATGTAATAGCGCGGCTGATCGGGCAGGAGGCGGTAATAGGACGCATTGTCGATGCCTTTGAACGACAGGGTCGGGCCGCGCTCGTTGCCTTCGGCGGTATGGTTGTAGACGACGTCGAGAATGACTTCGAGCCCGGCATCATGCAGCCGTGCTACCATCTCCTTGAATTCGCGTAAGGTCTGCTCGCGCTCATGGGCGTAGCGCGGATCCGGTGCAAAAAACCCGATCGAATTGTACCCCCAGTAGTTGGTCAGGCCGTTGTCGAGCAACAGGCTGTCATTGATGAACGTATGGATCGGCAGCAGCTCGACCGAAGTGACGCCGAGCGATCTGATGTACTCGACGATCTCGCCCGACAAGCCCTTGTAGGTGCCGCGCCACTCCTTCGGCAATCGCGGATGCAGCTTGGTATAGCCGCGCAGATGCATCTCGTAGAGGACGGTATGCTCCCAGGGGACGGCACGCCGTCCGGGCTCGCCTTTCCAGTCGAAATTCGGGTCGACGACGACGCATTTTGGCACGAACGGGGCGCTGTCGCGCTCGTCAAAGGTCGTGTCATCCGCTGTTTCGAGCTGGTATCCGAACACCGCCGGATCCCATTTCAGATCACCGAAATGCCCGCGCGCATATGGGTCGAGCAACAGCTTGCTGGGATTGAAGCGCTGTCCGTTGTCCGGCTCATAGGGACCGTGCACGCGATAGCCATAGATCGACCCAGGGGCGACATCGGCGACGTAGCCATGCCAGACTTCGTCGGTAAACTCCGGCAACTCGATTCGCGCGATCTCGCGTTCTCCTTTATCGTCGAATAGGCACAGCTCGACGCTGGTCGCGTTTGCCGAAAACAACGCGAAATTAACGCCTTTCCCGTCCCAGGTCGCGCCCAGCGGAAATGGCAGACCTTCCCGAACCCGAGCGGTGAAATCTCCAGCAGCCATTATCTTTCCCTGTACCTGTCAGCGCCGCGCGGCCCGCCGGCAAAACTCCGCGTTCCGTGTCCCTACCTTTCGATGTTGTCCGCGCCATGCGGCGGCCGGTCACCGGTCAAGATTCGGGCGCGTTGCGGCATCCGGCAATTCGATTCGTCGGCAGGACGCGGTTGGCGAATCACGAACGTCGCTGATGACGCTTTGGTTCATGTTCGCGCTCGTTCATGAACCACCACCCGCAAAGCGCCGTTGGCTGCAAGTCGGGGTTGCGCTACAAGACCGGCCCATGCTTTTGCGCTGCTGCGCGCTGTCTCGGCGCCTTTGGCCGCGCCGCGGCGGGGGTTCTGGTTATTGTTTGGGGCTGTCGGTCGCGGCCTTTGCCCTGTTGTGGCCCGTGGCCGCAACGCTCCTTTATGGCACTGCATTCTTTTATGGTACTGCATTTTTTCCTTGGCGGCCGCTTGATTGGCGGGCCGACTCGATCGGCGGCGGGTCGGCGGTTCTGGTGCTGAGTTGGCTGTTGTTACCGGTGGTTACGACCCTGAGCATGGGATTTTCCTCGAGTGGGTCGCGGCCGCGATCGAGTTCGTTGACTACCCGGGCAGACCCCGGCCCGACGCCAGACTTTGCGAGAGATCGCTGCCGCCGCATGGCGGCTCACGGCAGCGACGATCGTTCTCAATCTGTTGGCGGTGCCGCTCTACCTTTTCGTCCCGGGAATAAATCTTGTTCTCTTTTTGGGATTGAACGGATATCTTTTCGCCTGGGGGTATTTCGAAGTGGTGGCACGAAGACGGCTCGACGCTGCAACGGCGAAGAGAAGGCGCCGGGCGTTGCCGGGCGCAGCTTTCGCGGCGGGGTTGCGATAACCGGCATGTTTGCGCTGCCGCTCGTCAACCTTGTGGCACCGGTGGTCGCCACCGCCTTTATGGTGCATGTGTTTGAAGCGTTGCTGCGAGGCGCGCCGCCCCCGGTCGCACGTCCCGCGGCTTAGGCCTCCCTGCAACAAGACCGAGCGGGTTCCGACCCATGTTCAGCCGCAAGCGAAGCGAGACAGAGGATCGTAAAATGGCAGAGTCGTCCGACGATCTGGGCATCCCGATGAAGCCCGCCCGCCCGGCCATTGCGCCGGCTGCGACAAACCCGGTCAGGCCGGCGGCGATGCCGCCGCGGACCCCCGAACTGGCGCGGCCAGCCGATCCGATGCGGCCGACCGAGGCAGCGCGTCCCGCAGAAGGGCTGCGACGGCCGACTGACGCGGCAGGTCAGTCGCGACCGGCGGGAGAACTGCGCCGGCTCAGTGTCGGCCCCGAGATCACCTTGTCGGGCGAAATCAATTCCTGCGACAAGCTGTTCATCGAAGGCAGCGTCGAGGCCAATCTGACCAACTGCCGCGATGTCGACATCGCGGAAACCGGCCTGTTCAAAGGCTCGGCGTCGATCGAAGAGGCGGAAGTCCGCGGCCGTTTCGAGGGTAACCTCGTCGTCCGCAAGCGGCTCTTGATCAAGTCGACCGGGCGGGTGTCGGGTACGATCCGGTACGGCCAGATCGAGATCGAATGCGGTGGTCAGATTTCGGGCGATATCCAGGCGCAGCCAGCGGGCGAGGCAGCGGCCGAGGCTACGCCGGACGTGATGCCCGTGCGCGTCGCGAGTTAACGGCGGGTTTTGCGGTCGGGGGCGCTCCCCGACGGCGGCGCCGCACCGGCGCATCTTCGACCGGTTCTGCGGGCGGCGCAGCGGCACCGGCCGGGATCGGCTCCGCCAATCCGGTTTTCGCTTGGTACTGGCAGAGATCGGCAACAACGCAGATCGGGCAATCGGGCTTGCGCGCCTTGCACACATAGCGGCCGTGCAGGATCAGCCAGTGATGCGCATAGGTCTTGTATTCGCGGGGAGTGCGTCGCTCCAGCCCGATCTCGACTTGCAGCGGGTTCTTGCCGGGCGCTAACCCGGTGCGGTTGGCGACCCGGAAGATATGGGTATCGACCGCAATCGTCGGTTCGCCAAAGGCGACGTTGAGCACCACGTTGGCGGTCTTGCGCCCGACCCCGGGCAGAGCTTCGAGGGCCACGCGGTCGCGCGGCGCCTCGCCGTGGTATTTTTCAACCAGGATCCGGCTCAGCGCGATGACGTTTTTCGCCTTGGTGCGGAACAGGCCGATCGTGCGGATCAGTTCGATCAGCCGCTCCTCGCCGAGCATCAGCATTTTTTGCGGAGTGTCGGCAATGGCGAACAAGGCTGGCGTCGCTTTGTTGACGCCGACATCGGTCGCCTGCGCCGACAGCACCACGGCGACCAGCAAGGTGAAGGGGTTGATGAATTCGAGTTCGGTCTGGGGGATCGGCCTGGTTTCAGCCAGCCTTCGATAAAATTCGCGGATCTCGCGTTTCGACATCAGGCGCATCGCTCAAGTGTAAGAGCGTCCTCGGTTGCCGGCAAATGACATGCGGTCAACCGTCGGCGTCAGCCGGCGGTTTACGCGACCCCGCCCGCCGCGTAGTGTTTGCGGGATGATGGCCTCGACCGACGCCTATGCGCAATCCGCCGCACCCCGCGGCCGCCTCTTTTTCGAGCGGGTGCTATTGCCGCACCGCAGCCTGCCGCCGCGCGGCTTCCAACTGCTGATGCTGGCCCTGGGGCTGATCAGCCTTGCCGTCGGGATCGGTTTTGTGTCGATCGGCGCCTGGCCGGTGTTCGGCTTTTTCGGGCTCGATGTGGCCTTGGTCTATGTTGCTTTCCGCATCAATTATCGCCAGGCGCGGCTTCGTGAAATCCTCCGCTTGCTCGGCGATACCTTCACCGTCGAACGGATCAGTGTTTACGGCAACCGCCGCGTGTGGCGGTTTCAGCCGTTCTGGTTGCGCGTCGTGCTCGAAGAGCGCGACCCTGATAGAAACCGGCTGTTCGTCACTTCGCATGGGCGGTTCCTTGCCATCGGCGACTTTCTTGCGCCGGCCGCCCGGCGTGAGTTGGCGGGAACAATCCGCGATGCGCTGACCCGTTGGCGTTCCGCGCTCGGTCCGGGTGAAGCCGGCTGAACCGCCGTGGGCCCGCGAGCTCAAAGCCCAAGCACTTCCTTGAGCCCGTAAAGTCCGGCGGGGCGGCCGACGACCCAGCGTGCGGCACGCACCGCTCCCTTTGCATAAATCGCCCGGGTCGTGGCGCGATGGGTCAGTTCAAAGCGCTCGCCGGCGCCGGCGAAGATGACGTGATGATCGCCGGTGACATCGCCGCCGCGCAATGCGGCAAAGCCGATATCGCCCCGCCGCCGAGGGCCGGTGATCCCGTCGCGGGCGCGCTGCTCGACCTGCTCGAGCACGACCTCGCGGCCGGCGGCGGCGGCTTGCCCGAGCGCCAATGCCGTCCCCGACGGCGCGTCGGCTTTGCCGCGATGGTGCATTTCGAGGATTTCGATGTCCCAGTCGGGTCCGAGCCGGCGCGCCACCTCTTCGACCACGCTCAGCATCACATTTATGCCAAGGCTCATATTGGGCGCCCATACGATCGGGATGCTGCCTGCCGCCTCCCGTACCACGTCGCCGTGCTGGGGTGACAATCCGGTGGTGCCGATGACCATCGGCTTCCCGAGCTTGGCAGCCAACGCCGCGTGCTCGGCCGTCGCGACCGGCGAGGTGAATTCGAGCACGACGTCACTATCGCGCATCAGCTTGTCGACGGTCTCGCCGACCGGGATGCCGATCCGTCCAAGCCCGGCGAGTTCACCGATATCCTGATTGACCCATCCGCTACCCGGTGCTTCGCTGCCGCCAGCAACCGTGCACCCTTCGGTGGCCGCGATTTCGGCCACCAGCATTCTGCCCATTCGGCCGCCGCAACCGACGACGCCGATTTTGGTTTTGGCCATGCGTTGCCTCCCGCGCTAACGGTGAACGGTTACCGATTGCCCGGCAAAATACAAGCACCCGGCCCGGTGCACAGAATAGCGGGTCAGGCGCGGCTCCCCGGGGCTGATATCGTGCTGATCCGGCGCCGCTCCGAGCCGCGATCGCACGGCTGCCGCCGGCGGTGCCGAGTGCGAGCCCATCCGCTCGCACGATATACAGCCGGGACAGGCCTCTGGCGGGACAACCGAAAAACCGAGGTCGAAGATCGGTCTCAGTCTGCTGCTGCGCCCGTCGAAGCTCTTGATAAGCTCAGCCCTGGCCCAATACCGCCAGCAGATCGCATTGAATCTGCATCGGCGGGGCAAGATCGCTGCTCGTCTGGGTGTGCCGCGCCGGTCGCGAATGCGGATCGGGAAACATCTCGACCCAATGCTTGTTGACGATCGGACGCAGCGAGCGGTCGCTGATCCACACCGTCATTTTGATGATGTCCTCGGGCGTACCCCCGGCCGCGCCCATCACCCGGCGTACATTGTCGAACATGAGGCGGCACTGCGCGTCGAGATCGGGCGGAACCTGGCCCGACTGCGGATCGGTCCCGGAGATGGCGCCGGTTACGACAAATGGCCCACGCCGGCTGGCGCTGGGGATTGGAT